>CAYYUZ010000174.1:0-5902 GCA_964475005.1 uncultured Spirochaetales bacterium | reverse complement strand
CCGTGGGTTCGCCCTTGGTTCAGAAGCGCGGCGCGTTCTCCGAAGTAGTGTCCCGAACGCACGACGTTGGCCGGCTTGACGAAAGGAGCCTCCTCGTAGACCTGTTCGACCTGCCCTTCCTCCAGAAGGTAGATCGAATCCGAGGCCTCACCGAGAACGAACAGATCTTCCAAAGGCACGGCATCGACGCGGACCAGATCGCCCACCAGCTGATCTTTCTCGGCAGTGGGCAAGAATCGAAAAGGAACGACAAGGTCGAGCAAGCGGCGTGGGTCGACGTTCATTCGCTTATTCTAACCCGGATTTTCCTCTCCGTAGCACTTTCCAAACCAGAGTTCGGCGGCCAAAACGGTACACTCCGGTTCGCCCACCTTGAGAACCGCCCAACAGCGCACAAGTTCGCTCCAGGCCGCCTCCGCCTTGGCCACCTCGCCCTTTTCAAGCCGGGCTTCCCACAATTCTAGAAACCGCCCCCAGCGGCACAGCGCCTCGGCTTCGGGGAACAGCGCCTCCTCAAGGATCCCCCAGAAGGCGTAAAGCGCGTCGTGGACCTCGCGGACCATCAGGTAGTCTTCGGCACCCGGCGACTGTGCCTTGGTCGAGGCCATTCTCAAATACGAAAAGACATCGTTGTCGAGAAGGTCTCGCAACAGAAAGCCATTTTCGTAGGCTCGGCCCAGGTTGAAGGTGAGTGAAACCGGAGAAGTGGGATCATGGAGGTCGGCGGTGCCGGGAGCCGCCGCCAAAGACCTCTGGACGTACCTTCCCAGCCAGTACAGCCGGTCAGCTTTCGCTGGCGACAGCGCCGGACTCATTTCAGTACCCAGGTGTCCTTGAACCCCCCGCCTTGCGAGGAGTTGACGATCATCGAACCGGCTTCCATGGCGTAGCGGGTCAGTCCGCACTCCCAGACCTTCACCGACTCTCCAGCCAGAACATAGGCCCTGAAGTCCGATTTCCGCGGCACAATCTTTCCGTCCTGAAAGACATCCAAGTCCCGAAAGTCCACGACTTCCTGGGCAATCCAGCGCCGCGGTTCCTTGACGATCAGGTCGCGAAGGTTCTCTCTCTGGGCGCGGCTCAGCCGTGATCCGAACAAAACACCGTAGCCCCCGGCCTCGGCCACGTCCTTGATGACGAGCTTGCCCAAATTTGCCAAAACGTAAGCGCGATCCTGCGGGTAGTGAGGAAGGTAGGTCGGCGCGTTCTCAAGGAGCGGCTCCTCTCCCAAGAAGTATTTCACAAGAGCCGGAACGAAGTAGTAGAGTCCCTTGTCGTCGGCCACACCATTGCCAAAGGCGTTAAGCACTGCCACGTTGCCCTTTCGGTACGCCTCAAACAAACCGGGCACGCCAATCAGGCTCTCAGGGTCAAAGGCCACGGGGTCGAGGTATTCGTCTGACAGCCTGCGGTAGACGGCGCCGACACGCAACAGACCGCCCAAGCCTTTGTAGTAAATCTTGGCATCGCGGCAAACCAGCTCGTCTCCGAAGACCAGGGGAATCCCCATCTTCTCGGCTAAGTAGGCATGCTCGAAAAAGGCCGAATTGTAGCGTCCCGGCGAGAGCAAAACGTTGATCCCGCCTGTGTTCACGTGATCCATCGTCGCCAAAAGCATCGAGGGGTAGTTCTGGTTGTCGGCCACTTGTTCGGAAGGAAACGTCGGTGGGCAGACCGATTGAAAGGCTTGCCGCGCGATCAAGGGGTAGGAGGCGCCCGAAGGAACCCGAAGGTTGTCCTCGAGAACCAGCCACTTACCCGACGTGGCCTGAACCAGGTCGATGCCCGAAAGATGCGAATAGAGGTTCTTGGGAGGCTTAACCCCGGCACACGCGGCCAGGTACCCCGAAGAGGCGTGGACAAATTCCCGCGGAACGATGCCGTCCGCCAACGACCTCTGAGGACCGTAGATGTCTTCAAGAAACAGGTTCAAGGCCGTAACGCGCTGGACCAAACCGGCTTCAAGACGTCGGAACTCCGAAGCTTCAAAGACTCGGGGTACGACCCCGAACGGAAAAATACGATCCTGATAGCGAGCGTTCTTGTAAAGGCCGAAGGTGATGGCAAAGCGGTCAAAGTAGAGACCGATGTGCGCAAGTTGAGCCGGGGTCACCGACAAAGGGAGAGGACCGGCTCGGAACCGGCGGGCGGGGGGTGCAAGGGTGGCGGCGGGCATGAAGGAACCTCCGTTGTTCACCCTTCAAGAACCGTGCCAAGATCCCATTCGCTCACTTATTTGTTTCTCAATATGAACTTAGAAGAGGATATCAGATGGGAGTCCTTTAGAAGAAAGGTAACATATCCGTAACTATTCTACAATATTGTAAGTTGGATCGCTTCTTCCAGGATCTTGCGGTAGACGCTGGCCATGCCCAAGCTTCGCGCCTCTGCCAGGCTAACCCAACGGCCCACCCATCCGGGCGCCAGCACCGGGTCGTCGACCCCCAGCCAGCGGCCGACCAGGGGCGAAAGCCGGTCCCGATACTTGGTGTACGAGTGAACTCTCGACGTCAAAGGCCGCAGTTCACCCAGCGCGGCATCGGAATCTACCCAGGCTGGCGCCAGCCAAAGGTTGGAGAACCTTCCACTTTCGGGCCTGGCCAGCCACCAGTGTTCTGTTTCCGCAGAGAACCAGAATACGACAGTCGTCGCCTTCTCGTGAACCGTCTTGCCGGGAATTTCGGGAATCCTGTCGGTCGTCCCTTCCCTCTTTGCACAGCAGGAACCCGCCAAAGGACAACGCTCGCACGCAGGTTTCTTGGGTCGGCAGATCTGCTGGCCAAGTTGCATCAGAGCCTGATTCGACTCGCGGCTCGACGGCCCATCAACCAAGGCGCTCCAGAGGGACCTCCAGCGCGCCTCAAGCGAAGGCGTCCAAAGCGGTGCGCCGTCAAGGCGCTGGAACACCCGCTTGAGGTTGGCGTCAAGCGTCAGGGCGGGCCGGTGAAAAGCGAAGCTCAGAACGGCCGCGGCGGTATACTCGCCAACACCGGGAAGCTCACGAAGTTCCCGTTCCGCATCTGGAAGGGTTGCCCGCCCTTGGTTTGCCAATTGGCGGGCGGCGCGCAAAAGGTTTCTCGCCCGGCTTGCATACCCCAGACCTTCCCAGGCCCGCAACACCGCGTCGTCCTCGGCCCCTGCCAGAGACGCGAGATCCGGCCACTTCGCCATCCATTCAAGAAACGGCGTTACGACAGCCGTGACGACGGTCTGCTGAAGCATGACTTCGCTGATCCAAATGGCGTAGGGGTCTTGGGTCAGTGTCCAGGGGAAGGGGCGGGCTTCCGCTCGGAACCAAGTCCGGACGGCCAGAAGACTCTCAGGCGTCAGGGGTGCAGTACCCATAGAGGGCGCCCTTCCCTCCTTTGAAGGCCGTGATCAAAACCGAGAGCCAGAATGGAGGGCGCATGGAACACCAAATCGGGGAGCGATCCGGGGACCAGCAGGAACTCGGCGAAGGCGGTGACAAAGGGGTTGTGGGTGAAGACCGCGATGCGCGAGTAGCCAGTTTCAACCCAAGTCTCCAGTTCTGCCAAGGCCTCTTCGGGATTTCCTGAGGGAGTGAGAACGGCCGAGGTTTCCAACCGCGGATGGCGCTGCGTGGTGGCAAACTGATCGCGTGTCTCGACGGCTCGCGGGTACGGAGACGAAAGAAAAAGGTCCGCGCGAAACTCTTTCAGGCCCGCCATGGGAATCATTGTTTCAATGCGCCACTTCCCTTCGCTTGAGAGGGTGCGATAGCGGTCACCCTTAGGATGATGTTCTTCGGCTTTGCTGTGCCGCACGAGATAGAGAACCGTGGACGGTTGGTCAGCGGCCATACAATTTCGTCATCGCGCCCAACCGCTTGGTGAGGACAGTGTCGAGTTGTCCCAAGGTCAGGCGCCAGGTCCAGTTGCTGCCAAGGGTCGAAGGCGTGTTCATGCGGGCCCAGGCCGGCAAGTCGAGCAGGTCCTGAGCAGGAATAATCGCGTAACGCGCCGTCGATGCAAGCGCCGCGCGGACAAAGCCCCAGGCGACGTCTTCAAGGTGGCCATCGATGTACGACAGCGAATACTCTTTGTCTTTGTCTGTCGCGGCTTCGAACCAGCCCCGCATCGTGTCGTTGTCGTGGCTCCCGGTGTAGACCACGCAGTTTTCCTGGTAGTTGTGCGGCAAGAACGGATTGTCACCCGAGGCCCCGGCTTCGCCCGAGTCAAAGGCAAACTGCAGAATCTTCATTCCTGGAAAGGCAAAGGCGTCGCGCAAGGCGTGGACCTCGGGAGTAATCAAGCCCAAATCCTCGGCGAGGATGGGAAGCGTTCCCAGCCGTTGATTGATCGTTTGAAACAGCTCCATTCCGGGAGCCTTGACCCATTGGCCGCCTATGGCGTCGGGAGCGCCGAAGGGGACCTCCCAATACGCCTCGAAGCCGCGGAAGTGATCGATTCGGATAATGTCGACGAGTTTGAGCGTGGCTTGAATACGGTCGAGCCACCACTGGAAGCCGTCTTGCTTCAAGGCTTTCCAATCGTAGAGCGGGTTGCCCCAAAGCTGACCTGTCGCCGAAAAGTAGTCGGGCGGTACGCCGGCCACCACCAAAGGCTGGCCTTGGGCGTCGAGTTGGAAGAATCGGCGGTTGGCCCACACATCGACGGAGTCGGCAGCCACAAAGATCGGAATGTCGCCGACGATGCTGACTCCCTTTTTGTTGGCGTAGGCCTTGAGGGCCGTCCATTGGTCGAAGAACCAGTATTGCAGAACCTTTTTCACAGCGATGGAATCGCCGGCCTTCTTGGTCCACGCGTCGACCGCCTCGGGCTTTTTCAGCCGGATGTCGAGGTCCCAGAAGTTCGACCACATCTTTCCCATCAGCCCGTCGGCGTCGGCCTTTTTTTGGTAGTAGTCCTTGACGGCCATGAAGAGCGCAAAGTCGTCGAGCCAGTGGGCCTCTTGCCGGCAGAACGCTTCGAACCCTGCGCGGCGTTCTGCCGAAGCGTGGGCAAGAAAATGGTGGGCGGCCTTCTCTAGAAGAGGGAATTTCCAAAAAAGGACCCAACCGTAGTCAATCTTCACGGGGTCGAAGCTTGGAACCGTGGCCAAGTCGTCTTTCGACAGGTCACCCGCCTCAAGCAAAGAGTTCAAACTGATCAGGAGCGGGTTGCCGGCGAAGGTGGAAAAACTGGCGTAAGGGGAATCGCCGTAGCCTGTGGGGCCAAGTGGCAGCACCTGCCAAAGGGTTTGTCCTGAAGCCTCAAGAAAGTCGACGAACCGAAAAGCCTCTGGTCCCAGTTCCCCCACTCCATGGGGTCCGGGCAGGCTCGTCGGGTGCAACAGCACCCCAGCACAGCGGCGCTTCGTTTCCATAGCTTCACTCCCTTCCGCGAGATGTTTTCAAGACGATGCTCCTGCTATTTTCCGTGGCAAGCCTTGTATTTCTTTCCGCTACCGCACGGGCATGGGTCGTTCCGGCCGACTTTGGGTTGTTCGCGAACGATTTGCGTGGGGACCACTGTACCCTTGTCGTAGAACCATTGGCCGTTGACTTTCTTGAACTCGCCGATCTCGTGATAGTCCTCTTTGAGCCCGTGGCTAGAGTAGGTGGCAATGAAATCCACTTTGCCGAAATCGTCATTCAGACCGCCTTTTTCCGTGCGGACGATCTTGAGACCCAGCCAAGTGGATTCCTGGCTCCACTTCTTCGTTTCTTCAACCGACACTTGGTCACGGTCATCGCGTTCATGAGTGCGTTCGATGTAGTCGATCGCACCGGTGGCGTAAGAGGAATACCGAGCCCGCATAAGGGCCTCGGCGGTCGGGGCATCCTTGGTTCCGTTGATGAAAGGTTCACAACAGGCACCGAACGCCAAACCCGAACCGCAGGGACATTTCTCCATGATTTCCTCCGACTGCGGTTGTACCG
>CAYYUZ010000173.1:0-6294 GCA_964475005.1 uncultured Spirochaetales bacterium | reverse complement strand
CCGACCGCCGTCGTGACCATGCAGATGGCGACCAAAAGGCCGAATTGAATCAGCGGCACAAACTTTGACACCACAAGAACCAAGAAGCCGCCGAAGATGACAAGCATGTTGTAAAGGATCGCCCTTCCTTTGTGAAGAATTGTATTTTCGAGGGCCAGGGTGATGTCGCGCTGCTTGTGGATCTCGCTGCGGTACCAGGTGATGTAGTGGATGGAGTAGTCGACGCCGATGCCGATGGCCAGTGAGCTGACCATGGCGGTGGCCGTGTTGAGCGGTATGTTGAACAGCCCGAGCATGCCGAAGTTGATGACAAGGGTAATGAAGATGGGCACCATCGAGATCAGGCTGATCCAGAAGCCCCTCAAGACGTACATCAAGAGGAAGAAGACAACAATCACGCAGATCACGATGCTCTTGATGGTTCCATCGACAAGGAGCATGTTGGCCACGTAGTACAGATGCGCTGTGCCGGTCACGTTGGCCTGAAGGTGGTTTGCAGCCAGGAAATCCTGACCGAAGAACTCCAGCGCGAATTTAGCGACGGCTTCGCTCTCGTCGGTGCTGACCCGCTTCATGGTCACCGAAATCCGCAGCTTGTCGTGGCCGGGAGAAAGCACGCTTTGCAAGTCACCCGAGAAGATCAGCAGGTACTGACTGATGAGGTTGGGGTCCTGCGGAATCACGTACGACGACTCTCCTCCTCCGCTCATTTCTTGGTTCATCTTTTTGAGCATGGTGTTGAACGAGACAACCTTGGTCACGTAGGGGAACTTTTTCAGAACCGCCTGGTTGAAGGCTTCGACCTTGTTCAGCACGGCGGGCGTCGTGAGAGTCATCGGGTCGGCGGGGTCGGCAGACCGAGCTAGCACATCGCTGAGGTCGGTGTCGAGAACCACGTTCATCACCTGGGTACCGGCCAGTTTCTCGTTCAGCTTGTCGTCGGCCACGCGAACGGGGGCGTCGGTCTTAAAGAACGAGACGTTGTTGAGCTCGACCTTCATCCATAGGCTTCCTGCTCCAAACACCAAAACGAGCGCTGTCGAGACGACGATGACAAGTTTGGCGTGCCTCTTGTTGATCTTGACGAACAGTCGAAGCAGTTGCGTGACCAAGCCCTTCTTGGCTTCGTGGTATTCGATGGTCTTGGGTTTCTTACCAACCAAGATCATGGCGGGCAGGACCACCAAGGCCGCGATCACCGCGATCAGGTCGCCGAAGGCCGTCAGAATGCCGAAATTCCGGATGGGAACGAAGTCTTCCACGGCCAAAGCGCCGAATCCTACCATCACCGTGATGGCCGAAAGGAGAATTGCCAGGCCGACGGTCTTAGTGTTTCGATCGAGGATGGCCAGCTTGTCGTGGTCGGGATCCAGAAAGTAGTGGTTCATGTGGTGGATGCCGTACGCCGAAGCGATGGCCACCAGAAGCACAGGAGTCACGATGCCCACAACGGAAACGGGAATTCCCATCCACGCCCCAAAACCCTCGGCCCAGATCACCGACATCAGAACCGCAAGGCTCGGGTAGAGGACCCCTTGAAGGTTGCCGAAGCAAAAGAACAGGATCAAGAGCACGACAAGAACGACAAGCGGCAAGAGAACCACGGTGTCGGCCAGCATGGACCGGGAGATCTGGTCTTCGATGACCGGTTCACCGTCAAGGTAGGTCTTAACGCCGTCGGCCTTGGTCGACGAAAGGATTGATGCAATTGCGGTGTTCATGCTGACCTTGACGTCCATGTCGTTGGAGTTCAGCCGAACGATCAGCGACCCGAACTTGCCGTCGGCGTTCACGAGCGCGCCTTGGTAGATCTCCCACGACTTCAACTTTGCCTTGAGCGCCTCGACGGCTTGGGGAGCAAACGAGGCCGTGCCGTCAGCGGCCACCGTGATGGCTTTCTCGTCGACGAGTTTCTCGACAACCAGACTGTCGTCGCGGTCGCTGATCGAATCAGCGTTGATCAGGTCTTCGATCTTGTGGATGGGCTGTTCGAAACGGTGGTAGAGCGCCGCGAGGTCAACCCTAGCGGCCGCGTGCGCCACTTTCAGGGCCAAGGCGTCGTCCAAGCCCAGTTTCTCCTTCAAGGCCGGAGCCGAGGTGACCACCGGGACCATTTCCTGTCGAAAGTTGACCTCGTTGATCCCCAAGTTCTTGAGACCCTCGACCAACTTTGAGGCCTCCTCTGGGGTCAGCGCCAGCAGCGACGCCACATTTTGCACAGGTAGGGTGTCGTTCAAGGCCTCGATCTTGGTCTGAAGGAGGTGGATGTACGAGAGCGTTTTCTTGTCGAAGACGTCGCCCGATTCGACGCCGAGAAACACGAACGAACTGTTGCCAAACCGGCTTTCGTCTTCGTAGTAGTCGTTGACTTTGAGGTCCCGTGACTGCCCGGGCAACATGTTGCGGATGTTGTTGTCGAACTTCAAGAAGGGGATTCCTGTGGCCAAGACGAGAGTGAGGACCAACGCCACCGCCAGCACAATCTTGGGACGACGGTAGATCTTTGTGACCCAGAGCAAAAATTCATTCATAGAAACCTCATTTTGCGTTGACGCCAAGCGACCCGTTCCACTTGTAGTCGGCCTTCACGTACAGGTTGTTTTGCGGGGTGTAGACGCCAATGCGGTCGGCGGTCGTATCGAGGGTGACGGCGTCCGAATTCGCCAGTTTGACCCAAGCGTAGGCCAGATCGGCGCCAAAGAGAACGTGCAGACCGTCGGCGGGCATCCAGTCGATCTCGGGATTCAGGTTGGTCGCGGCGTAGCGCGTCTGGTTGGTTGTGTCATAGTTGAAGGGAACGGAGACAACTCCACTGAGCGTTGGCGTCAAGGTCGAGTCCAGCAAAGGCCACTTGAGGTTGACCGTCAGAGAATTCAGCATCTGTTCCGTTTGGTCACCGAGCGGCTGGGTTAGCGTTCTGTACGCCAGCTGGCTCATGAAATTTGCGTCGGTTAGCTGGGCCCTTGTCAGCTTTCGCTTCGACGCGGCCACGGCCGAGGCATCGTAGTTCACGACCCAAACCCCGGCGTACTGAAGGTTCGCGTAGTAAACGCTCCCGGGGCCGTAGTTGAAATCCATGCCTGTCGTCCATTCAAGGCTGTCGTGGCGGTTGGTGACGTCGTCGATCGACGAGGCCGCGGTGCGGTTGTAGACAGATTCCACCCAGAAGCCGTACCTGTCGACGGTGGTCTTGGCGTTCAGCCCAAACCTTTGCACGGGGTTGTAAACGAGGTTCACGGTCTGAGGAACCCACACGCCGCCGTAGGACTTCATGACCACTTGCGGCGAAAGGAAGGCGTCGCGGTCGCAGAGGTAGCTGAAGGCGAGGTCGACCCCCGTCAAAAAGAAATTGACGCGCCCTCCCCACACCGGCGTGCCGAAATCTTGGGCGACCGTGGCGGTTGTCGAGGTCGGAGCGTAGGTCGCCAAGGGTGACCCCAGCAACGCCGTGGCCGTATTCAGAGCCGCGGCGTTGGCCGTCAGGCCGGCTTGAGTGCTAACCGAAAAATCGGTGGGGTACTTGCTCGTGTTCTTCCAGGGCTCGTAGACCGCTTCGACAGACATCCACGTGACCGGGTACCAGTTCACAGAGGCGGCAGGATTGACCAACCGCGGCGCGTCGAGTCTGTGCCGATAGTCCCTTGCATTGAGGGTGTCTGTGGGATTCACCTTGTCGGCGACTCCCCAGGAAAACTCCTGAAGGCCGGCACCGAACTTGAAGGAACCCGGCGACCAGAACACTGCAGTCTCTTCGGGAACGAACTCGTTGTAGCGAACCGAACCGCCGGCGACCATCTTCACGTCGCCGCGCTTGTACTCGGCCCTCATGGTGCTGTCCAGAGAGCCACCCGTCCACGTCGCGGGGTCATACGCTCCCCAACGCCAGGCCAATTCCTGGTCGCCAGAGTACTTGAGCGTTCCCCAATCGATGGGCGAAGCCGCTGGAACCTCGGTCGGAGCGTCAAAGTCCGACGACGCGTCCTGGGAAAAGGCCGGGACCAGCGCCAAGAGAGCCGCGATCCAAAAGCCAACAGTCTTCTTCATGTTATTGCTCCAGGTTCTTGACCGAGAACACGGTATCGGTCAAGCCGGAATTGACCTTCAGATTGTTGAGTTGGAGGAGAGTCTTGGTGCCTTTCTTGTGGTTGGCCACTGAGGTCTGCACGGGAACCTTGAGTCCCTTTTGATCCTCGAACTTCACAAACAGGATGGTCTTGATCAGAGCCCCGCCGTTTTTGTCGTAGGCCTCGATCTTGTAGGTGTGGAAGTTCTCCATATTGACCCAAAAGACAGACTTGGCGTACGGACTGTCGGCGTTCTTGGACTTCACTTCGATCTTGCTGAACTTCATTCCTTCAAAGGCCCTGTCGGCGATCGTCTCGTTGTCCGACAGGAAGGTGTAGGTCGAATCGTCGAGTTTCCGGCTTTCCAGATCGTAGTACCAAAGGTCGGAATTGACGAACTCGCCGCTCTTGTCGCTCGAGGCGATCTTTCTAACTTTCTTTAGAGCAGGCAGATAGAGTCTTTGTTCGTTGGTTCCGTCCTTAAGGGGAGTCGTCAGGAACTTGGTTCCAGCCACATCAGCGGGAGTCTTGAACTCGCTGAAGCTGAAATCGCCGGCGGCGTCGCTTTTGGAGCTGATGTCGAGATTGCGGACCTTGCGGTTACCCGACTTGTCGATGAGCGTCATCACAGCATTGGCCGTGGTGTCGGCCGGTTTGGTCAGAGCAAAATACTTGGCGGCGATCTCGTCGCCCTTGGCATCGGCCCAGACCGTGGCGGTGAAACCCACGGCCAAAGCGGCGGCCAGAAAAATCGCAACAATATTCCTCACAATATCCTCCAATGACCAGTTTTGTTTTTGGTCATCGGTCACAATATAGAAACGCCGGACAGGAATGTCAATACGAATAAGCGTGTCGCCGCGGTGAGTCTAGAGTCTTGTAACGGCCAGGACGTCGTAGAGCTTGGCCAACTGGGATTCCACCTGTTCGCCGCGGCCGGAGCTGTCGAGGTCGAGGACGAGGCTTCGCCGGTCCGAGGTTTCCGACGCGCGGAACTGCAAACCGCCCAACCGCCACCGGCGGCCTGTCACGAGGGCCACGACGTGGGCCAGCGCCCCTGGGCTGGCCGTCAGGATCAATTCGTAGCGTTCCATGGTTCAAGCCTCCTTGGGTCTTGCCGTCAACGCATCGATATTCGCCGCGCCGGGTGCCACCATAGGGAACACCAAGGCGTGGGAAGTGACAGTAACCTCGACGAGACCTGGACCCGGATGCGCCAGAGCCTCGTCGAAGACTTTGCGTGCCGTGGTCAAGCCGGAAACCTTCCAGGCCTTCAAGCCAAAAGCCCGCGCTAGGGCCAAAAAGTCGGGACCGCCGGGCAGCCCGTTAGCGACGAACCGCGCACCGTAGAACAGCTCCTGCTGCTGGCGAACCAGGCCGAGGCCGCCGTTGTTGAACACCACGATGGTGATGGGCAGCCCCAACTCGGCAACCGTGGCCAGCTCCTGCACGTTCATCAGAATTGAACCGTCACCTGTCAAACACACCACCCTCTGCCCCTTTTTGGCGAGGGCCGCACCAATCGCCGCGGGAAGGCCAAAACCCATGGTTCCCAGACCTCCGCTAGTCAGAAAGGTTCCCGGTCGCCGCACTGGAAAATACTGGGCCGCCCACATCTGGTGTTGACCTACGTCGGTGGTCACCAAGGCGTCGCTGCCGACGGCCTCGGCCAAGGTCCGAAACAGAGACTCGGGATCAAATTCGACCCGATGGACGGTCCTCAGAGGCCAACGGGGTTCCAGCGCCTCGAGAAAGCGCCCCACGTCGCCGGTCCAACCGAAGTCGACCCGATGATTCTTACCCAGCTCTGCCCTGTCGAGGTCAACGTGCACAACCACAGCCGCCGGACAGAAGTCGTCGACCTTCCCGGTTGCCCTGTCGTCGAACCGCACCCCCAGCGCCAAAACAAGATCGGCTTGCGCGACCGCGAGGTTGGCCCGTGAACTGCCGTGCATGCCGATCATCCCCAGCCACAGAGGATCGGCTGGATCCATCAAACCCAACCCCATCAAGGTGGTCACCACCGGTATGCCTTCGGCCCTGGCAAAGGCCCGAAGCGCCTCCCACGAAGCGGCGGCACCGCCGCCCGCGTAGATCACAGGCCGCGAGGACGAGGCCAGGGCGCCGGCAACGGCCTCGATCCACGCGTCGTCGGGTTCTTCAGACAACGCCCCGTCCTGGGGCAGCTTCAGCAGCTCGGGCCAAGCCTCGATCTCCACGGTCTGCGTCA
>CAYYUZ010000172.1:2074-6328 GCA_964475005.1 uncultured Spirochaetales bacterium | reverse complement strand
CGACAATAACGATGGCCTGGAAAGGACACGCGGAAACGCAGTCGCCAAAGCCCAAACAACCGAACGGACACGCCTTGGGACCGTTATGCAGGGCGGCCGCGGCGGTGCAGCTCCTCATGCCCTCGTACGCGAATTTTTGGGAACTGCAACCGTTGAGACCGCCGCACGCTACCCGGGCGACGAAGGCGGCAGTGTTGGTGACTTCGAGACCCAGAATGGCCGCAACCTTGGCACCAACGGCGGCCCCTCCGACGGGGCAGCCATCGGGTTTGACCCTGCCCGCCACCGCGGCCTCCGCGAACGATTCGCAACCGGTTTGGCCACAGGCCCCGCAGTTGACTCCTGGAAGGACGGCCTTCACGCGGGTAATTCGCTCGTCGATCTTAACCGCGAACGTTTTTGCCGAGTACGCCAAGATGATACCGAAGAGCAGACCGACGCCGCCAACGATGAGCGCCGGGGTGACAATTTGTTGGAAGATTGCGTTCATTTTCTGCCTCTGCAGTAGTTTTGATGGAGGCTCATTGGGCAAAGAGTCCCTGGAACCCGAAGAATGACATCGACACAAGGGTCGCCGCAAACAAAGCGCTGGGAATACCCTTCAGCGTTGCTGGAATGTCGGCGCGGTCCATCCTTTCGCGGACACCTGAGAAAAGGATGAGCGCCAGAGTGAAACCGGCGCCGGCGCCGAAGCTGTAGACCAGCGACATGCCCAAGTCGTAGTTCTTGGCGGTGTTCAGCAGCGGGACACCAAGCACGGCGCAGTTTGTTGTGATCAGCGGCAGGTAGATTCCGAGAGCCTTGTACAGCGGCGGGATGAACTTGCGAACGACGGTTTCAACGAACTGCACAAGGGCGGCAATGATCAAAATGTAGGTCATGGTCTGCAGGTATTCCATCTTGTTGGGCACCAGCAGGGTGACGTTCAGTATCCAGGCCAGCCCTGCCGTAACCACCACGACAAACGTGACGGCCACACCCATGCCCGCGGCCGTGCTCGTCTTCTGGGTAACCCCGAGGAAAGGGCACATTCCCAGAAATTTGGAAAGGACAAGGTTTTCAACCAGGATGGCGGTCAAAATGGTGACCACCACTTGATGAATCATTGTGGCGATCATTTTGCACCTCCAACGGGGTCGAGGCAGGTTCCTGTTTCAGGAGAGCAGGTGTGGCACGCCGGGGCGACGACCTTGCCGCCGGTTGCCTTGTTCATGGCGGTGATGACCAAACCGAACGCCAGGAATCCGCCGGGAGGCAGAATCAGAAGCACGGCAGGAGTCCACAGATTCTTGGTCAGTGTCAGGCCGAACCAGGTGCCATTCCCCAGAATCTCGCGGACGGTGCTGATCGAAAACAGTGCCATGGTGAAACCGAGTCCCATCGCCAACCCATCGAGAAAGGAGGGAAAGGGTTTGAACTTGGCGGCAAACATTTCGGCACGGGCCAGCAGGATGCAGTTGGCGACAATAAGCGGAATATAAATGCCGAGCGCTTTGTCGAGCTCGGGAAGCCAGGCCTTGAGGACGTACATGACGACGGTGACGAACCCGGCAATAATAATGATGTAGCTAGGAATCCTTACCTTGTCGGGTATCACGTTACGAAGAAGCGAGATGGCGAAGTTGGAAAACATGAGCACAGCGGTTGTGGCCAAACCCATTCCCAAACCGTTGCCCGCCGCTGTGGTGACCGCCAGGGTCGGGCAGCAGCCAAGCACCATCTTGAGGGTGGGGTTCTCCTTGATCAACCCCGCGATGACGATATCCCAGGCCTTGGGTGACTCGGCCATCGGGGTGGCAATTCCGTGCATTTCAGCGTGGGAACTCATTGGAAGGCTCCTTCGGGAGTGAGTTTCTTGGAAATTTCGAGGGCGCCCTGGACGGCACGCCAGACGGCGCGGCTGGTAATCGTGGCGCCCGTGACGGCGTCGATCTTTTCAGCCGGATCGGTCTTGGCCTTGTTCTTGACCAACACAAGGTCCCCGTTTGGTTTGAGGTTTTTGTACTGGGGCAGGTAGGCCTCGGCTGGGTCCAGAACCTTGGTGCCCAATCCCGGGGTCTCCTTTTGATCGCCCACATGAATACCGGTGATGGTCCCGTCCTTTCTTATTCCTATGGTGAGAACGACACCAGTCGTATCGTAACCCCGCGAAAGCGCGGCGACCACAACGCCTTCGAAGGCTCCGCCTTTGGTTCCGATGTAGAGGGCCTTGACCGTCTGAAGCGGCTCATCGGTCGCCAGCCTTGCGGGAAGGGCCAGATCGGCAAAATGATCAGCGTCCGGAAGGACTTCCTTCTTGGCCGCTGCCAGGTCGGAGGCGGCACGTTCGGCGATGATGGGTTTGGTTCCCTGGTACACCATGGCCAGAATCAACGTGACTCCAGCGCAGATCGCCAAGAGGACAACAGCGGGTTTGAGAATGTCACGCATGGGGGGCTCCGGGTTGGCCGAACGCCTTGGGCACGGTATAGCGGTCGATCATCGGGACCAGGCAGTTCATCAAGATAATGGCGAAGGACACACCTTCGGGGTAGTTGGTGGCAAGGCGGATCACCGTGGTCACCAGGCCAAGCCCCGCGGCGTAGACGAGTTTCCCGGTGCGGCTTACCGGTTGGGTGGCGTAATCCGTCGCCATGAAGAAGGCCCCCAGAATCAACCCGCCCGAGAGCAGGTGGACCGCAAAGTTCCCCGAGAACACGGCCTTTCCGCCAAAGATCCAGGTCAGAACGCCGACTGTGGCCAGGTAGACTACGGGAATGTCGAGCTTGATCACGCGTCGGGCAACCAGGTAGGCCGCGCCAATCAAGAGGGCAAGCACCGAAGTTTCTCCAAGACACCCGGCACGGTCTCCGAGGAACAGGTGCCAGAGGTCGGGGAGCACCGCACCGGTGGCTTCTTGACCTTTAAGGATGGCCAGAGGAGTCGGGCCGGCGATAGCATCGACCGGTGCCGACCAAGCTGTCATCGCCGAAGGCCACGCCAGAAACAGAAAGACCCGAGCGCCCATGGCCGGGTTCATGAAGTTCATTCCCAGGCCGCCAAAGAGTTCCTTGACGAAGGCTGTGGCCAAGGCACCTCCCAAGAATGCCAGGGGGAGGGGAATCGAGGGTGGCAGGTTCATACCCAACAAGAGTCCGGTAACGACGGCCGAAAAGTCGGCCAACCTGTTGTCGCGCTTCAGGATCAAGACGCGCATGACGTACTCGCCGGCCAGCGCCCCCGCGACAGCCACAAGAACCGGCACCAGCACAGAAAGACCGAAAACCCAGGCGGCCGCGGCCAGGGCTGGAACGAGGGCGAGAATCACGTCGATCATGATTCGGCGCGAAGTGTCGCCCGCTCGTAGATGGGGCGAGGAAGTAACAAGGAGGGGAGTGCTCATGCCTTGGTTCCTTGAGCGGCGCGAGCGGCCGCGAGCCGAGTTTGGGTTTTTCCCAGACGGATCGCCTGGACGAGGTGGATCTTGGAAGGACAGACGTAGCTGCAACATCCGCACTCGATACAGGTTGCCACGGACAGTTTCTCAAGGCTGCCTGCGTCGTTCTTCAGCGCCGATCGATTCAACTCAAGGGGGAGGAGTCCCATGGGGCACGCCGTGACGCACCGGCCGCACCGGATGCATGCCGACGCCGGGGGCAGAAGCCCCTCCTCGGGACCAAACGCCAGCAGAGCGTTGGTTTGTTTCACCACATTGGTTTCGAGGGTGTGTTGGGCCACGCCCATCATGGGGCCGCCCATAATCACCTTGACCGGTTCCGATGTGAAGCCTCCCGCAAAGGCAAAAACATCGGCCAGGGGTGTGCCAATTCTCACCTCAACGTTCTGAGGATTCTTGACGCATGGGCCGGCGACGGTGACCTTCTTCTTCACCAAAGGCATGCCCGTCTTGACGTAGTCGGAAAGAAAAGCCACAGAAGCGACGTTCATCACGATCACGCCCACGTCGGCGGGGAGTTTTCCCGCGGGGACGGCTCGTCTTGTGGTCGCCCAAATCAGCATCTTTTCCGCCCCCTGCGGGTAGCGTGACGGAAGCGGAACCACCGTCACGTTCTTGACTTGACCACAAATCTTGTTCAGTTCAGCGATGGCCGCTGGTTTGTTGTCTTCCACACCGATCAGGCATTGGGGAATTCCTAGATTCTGCATGACCAGCTGAATGCCGCTGAGCACGTTCCAGCTGTTTTCGAGGATTTCGCGGTAGTCGCTGGTGATGTAGGGTTCGCATTCGGCGGCGTTGACGATCAAGTAGTCGAT
>CAYYUZ010000172.1:0-1974 GCA_964475005.1 uncultured Spirochaetales bacterium | reverse complement strand
CCTGAGACGGAAGAGTGGACAGGCGCCGACATGGCCTTGTCGCTGTCGCCAAGAAGCTGTCCGACCAGGACTGCATCACCCTTTTGAACTTTGGGCTCCGCAATGACTCCGATGTGTTGAAGCAGCGGAATAACGACCCTTTGTGGTGGTGGCATGACCATCGTTTGACAGTCCGCCGTCGTCTTTCGATGGGGCACGGCGGCACCCCCCCGGAAGAGGCGTTTGCTGAACATAAGCACCTCAATGAAGAATTGTAATGCATGTTAGCATGTTATTGTGAAAGTGGGAACAATAAAAATGAATTAAGTTTTTATCTAAGGGCTGCCAAGATGCGATCCGCCATCAGGGCTAGGTCTGCAGGCTTGTAGAAGACGCTGGTTGGAGGTAGTCCCATGGCCACAAGCGCCGGCGAAGGAACAAACAGGCTGTCACCGGAATGCACGAAAAGCCTGCAGTTCGGATGCTTTACGTGGAACTGTTCCAGAAATCCATCTCCCTTCAAATCGGGGAGACTGAGGTCAGTCAGTACAGCGTCTGGATCTTGCCCTTCGGCCGCGCGGAATGCTGCCTCCGCGGTTCCTGCCGGAAGGACCGTGAAGCCGCTGGCCTCGAAGTATTCCACCAAAGCTTCCCGTAAATCGGGTTCGTCTTCCACAAACAACAAGACAGGGTTTGGTTCCATACCCCAAGTCTAGGCGACGGTCTGGGCACCATCAATGCAAAATTATAGTCAGGTCAAGACCGCCGTTGGGAAAAGTGTGTACAGTTTTGCCCTCCTGTCCGACCGCCACTCGGAACTGCGGATCAGAACACAGCCAGGCCGCCCGGAGCCCGGGCCGCTCGGTGAGGCGGCGGCCGAAGACTGCGTAGAGATCACGGAGGTCTTTGCCTTCGCTAACCCGCACCCCAAACGGGGGATTGGTCACGACGAATCCGCCCTCGGGAAAAACGGCGTCGGTGAGCGCCTTTCGCTCAAACACAACATCGGCATCGACTCCGGCGCGCCGAGCGTTGGCTCGGGCTGCCTTGACGGCGCCTTCGTCACGGTCGCTCCCCCGAAGTGTCATGGAAACCTTGGGCAGGATGTGGCTTTTCAAACTTTCAACCGTCTTGGTCCATTCCTCGGGATCGAAGGCCGCCCACCGTTGAAAGGCGTACGCGCGGGGTTCCCAACGGGGATTGGCCATTCCCGGCGGAATCTTTCGTGCAGCCAGCGCCGCTTCGATGACGATGGTTCCCGAACCGCAAAAAGGATCGGTAAGGTCGCCCTCGGGGGCCTTGTAGCGCACCGCGGCGCCTCGTCCCTTTCCCTCTTCGACGCTTGGAATCCAGCCTGATGCATACAGCAGACTCGAGGCGACGGTCTCCCGAAGCGGAGCCTTGGAGATCTCCTGCCGGTAGCCGCGCCGATGGAGGTGGTCGCCGGAGCCGTCGGCGCTCAAGGTAAATCTGTCGTGCCAGCCCCGTACCAAGAAGATCTGGGCATCGCCGTCGGCTGCCCCGGGAAACCACTGGCCGCCCGTGGATTCCTCGATCCATCCGGCCAGCCTCTGGGCGATCGCGTCTTCGTGGTAGAGCTTACTCTTGGCGCAGCTCACTTTGAGTTTGAAGGCCTGTTTGGGCGCCAGAAAACGTCGCCAAGGGAGGTCGGAAGACTCCCGTTCGAAATCGGCGAACGTCATGGCCTCGAACTCCTTGATCCTGACCACAATCCTCCCGGCGGTTCGAAGCAGCAGTTGGGCCCTGTAGAATTCCCGCCACGTTCCTTTCCAGAAGAACCCGCCCTCTTCGGTCATCGGGTGCAGGCCAAGGGTCCACAGTTCTTTTTGGAGGAGCGATTCCAGCCCCGGGACGGCGGGAGTGAAGAACGGAAAGGTTTCGGCCTTGGCGGCCACAGAGCGGGGCATGAGCCGCATTCTACCATAATCTCACACCCGACTCATCGAATCCTCAAGGTCGAGGAGGAGCATGGTT
>CAYYUZ010000171.1:0-6511 GCA_964475005.1 uncultured Spirochaetales bacterium | reverse complement strand
TCGGAAGACGCCAAGAGGATGGTCTCCCGCAGGTTCTCGTCTCGCGGTTTTCCCCGGCCTCGGGGAAGTGATCCCTTTTCCATAATATTCCCTCACGCTTGACAAAAATAAAATGTGTACGTACTGTTCATGTGAACGATGCGTATGCATTGTAGTTCAAAGCTCGAAACCAGACAAGAGGAACCGACTGTGATGACTCCCAACAAGCACGTTGCGCTATTTTCGGAAACGTTGACGCTGGCTCTGACCGATCAAGGGGAGGGGCGCCCTTACCTGATCCTGCACGGGGGAGCAGGACCCGCTTCGGTGGCGGGCCTGGCTGACGCTTTGGCCAAAGACGCCCGAGTGATCGTGCCAACCCATCCAGGGTTTAGCGGTGAGCCCAGGCCTTCCTGGTTCTCACGCATCGAAGACCTTGTTCTCGCCTACCTGGCGCTGATTGAGCGGCTCGACCTGAAGAACTTGACCGTCGTCGGCAATTCGCTTGGCGGCTGGCTCGCGGCTGAACTGGCCCTTCGCCATTCGGACCGGATGGCGGCCATTGTGCTCCTCAACGCGGTCGGTATCGACACTGGGTCACCCGACAAGAGCATTGTGGATCCCATGGCCGTGGAACCTGCACGCCGGGTAGAACTTTCGTTCCACGACCCGCAAAAGTTCGCCGTGATTCCCACGGGACCTCAGCTAGCCGTGATGGCGGCCAACCAGCAGACCCTGCGCGTCTACGCAGGCCAGCCGGCGTTCATGCACGATCCCGGCCTGAGGTCGCGGTTGTCTGGAATTTCCGTTCCCACCTTGGTCGGGTGGGGCGAGAGTGACCGGATCGTCGACGCCGACTACGGCCGACGTTTTGCTCAGAGCATTCCGGGGGCGCGGTTCGAGACAATTTCCGAAGCGGGTCACTTTCCCCAGATCGAGAGGCTGGACGAGGTTCTTCGCCTCATCCGAACCATGCCTGTGTAACCTTGGCCGTTCAGACCTTCTCCCAGCCGTCTTTTGCGCTGGCTCTGTAGACGGCGTCGATGAACTTCTGGTTGGCCACCGAGCTCTCCAGCGAGACGATCTCGGCTTTTTCGCCCTGGGCGGCCGCAGCGAAGGCCTCGACTTCGCGCTTGTATTGGCGGCTGTCGGGGAACCGGAAGATCTGCGATTGGCCGTGGTCCTGGTTTGTCACCTCGATCTCTTCGGCGCCCCAGCGATTGGCGTTGAAGGGAGACTTCACTTCGAGATACCCCTCGGTTCCGTGGAAGACCATGATCTGCCGAGCGGCCAACTGCGTTGAAATGTAGAAGCTCAGCTCGAAGCCACCGAAATCGGCTCGGACCGAGGAAAAGATGTCGGTGCCGAACTCGGGGTCTCTGTCGGTGGTTGCTTGGACGCGGAGGGGTTCCCTGCCGGTGGCGAACCGGGTGGTGATCGTGGGGTAGACGCCGATGTCGGGCAGTCCGCCTCCACCCAGAGCCGGGATGTTTCGCATGTTCCCGGGGTCACGGTTGAAATATGTGAACGCGCCTTGGACTTGGCGAAGCTTCCCCAACGCTCCCTGCGCCAACAGTTCCTTGACCTTGAGCCAGGCCGGTGAGTAGGTCACCATGAAGGCTTCCGAGATGACCACCTTGTTCTTGTCTCTGGCTGCGATCAGCTGGTCGATCTGCGAGGCCTGAAGCGCGATGGGTTTCTCGCATAGAACATGCTTGCCCGCGTTGGCGGCCTTGACCGCCCATTCGATGTGCTGCGAGGTGGGCAGGGGAATGTAGACGCCGTCGATGAGGTTGGAGTCGAGCATTTCCTGGTACGACCCGAAGGCGTGGGGAACAGAAAAGCGGTCGGCCATGGCCCGGGCCTTGGGCAGATCGCGGCTGGCGACGGCCGTCACCACGCAGTTTTCCGCATCCTGGATGGCGGGAACCACGAGGTCCCTTCCGATTTTTGCTGTCGATAGGATTCCAAAACGAAACATAGTCTTCTCCTCTTGAATCGGTCTTCAAGATACCACGGCAAGTGGGTCTGGAACGATTGGTGTGGACGGACGACCCTTTGCGATCAAGAATGGAAGAGAGGGGAAAACCATGATCGATCAAACCATCAACGAGCTCGAGAGCCTCATTCGGTCGTCGAAGAACCTGACGGAGACCCAACGGGCCGAACTTCAGGCGCTGGTGAACAGTCTGAAGAACGAAGTCATGCACCTGGCTAAGACGCACCAGGAAGAGGCCGACAGCATCGCGACCTTCACCCGCCTTACCGCCGGTGAAGTCCTGAAGAATACCCGCAACCCCAAACTTCTGGGCATCGCTTTGACAGGAATCCGGGCCTCGGTGGAGCAGTTCGAGGCCTCCCACCCGGGATTGACCCTCACTGTCAACAACATCAGCACCTACTTTGCCAACCTGGGAATCTGAAGGGCTCGCCTACTTTTGAATTGGATCGAGCGACTCAAAGGCCGACAGTTTCTCCCAGAAATCAGGAAAACTTTTTGCGACGCAACCGGGGTTCTCAACGTGTTGGTCACCGACGGCCAGCCCAGCCACGGCAAGGCTCATCGCGATTCGGTGGTCATTGTAGGTGGCGACCGTTGCACCGTGTATATTCTTCTTGTTGCCGACAATGGTCATGGTTTCGGCGTCGTGCCGAACGCTGACCCCCATCTTGCCCAGTTCGGTTTCCATCGCCACAACGCGGTTCGATTCCTTGTGGACAAGGTGGCCAACCCTCGTAAAACGCGTCTCCCCTTCGGCAAGAGAAGCGGCTACGGCCAACGGAGGAACGAGGTCAGGGACATCGCTCATATCTTCCTCGATGGCCGAGAGTTCGCCCCCGGTGACTTCCACGGCGCCGTTTTTCCAGACAACGGCGCAGCCCATGCGCTCAAGAAGGTCAAGGAAGCGCTTGTCACCTTGTACCGAGTGTTGATTCAGGCCCTCAACGCGAACGGTGGAACCCAAGACGGCGGCGGCCAGGAACAAGAACGACGCCGAACTGAAGTCTCCCTCGACCAAGTAGTCGCGAGCTTGGTAGGCCTGCGGCGCCCCAACTTCGATGAACCTGTAGTCGCGGTTCACAGCCTTCACCCCAAAATCAGCCATCATTGCTGTACTGATGTCGAAATACGGGCGCTCGGTCATCGCGTCTAGACACTCAAGGACGACGGGTCCTCTCGCCAAGGCCGAACTGATCACCAAACTGCTGAAGTACTGGCTTGTGACCGCTCCATGGAGGGCGGCCCGGCCGGAATCTAGGCCCGTCGGAAAGATTTTGACGGGGGGAAAGCCCTCGGAGCCTTGGTACTCAACGCGGGCGCCGAGTTGACGCACGCCGTCGACCACCTCGCGAATCGGGCGTTCATTCAGACGAGGGGTTCCGCCCAAAATCACAGGGCGATCGGCGAAACACGCCGCCGCGGTCAAGAAGTTCATGGTTACACCCGAATCGCCAACGAACAGCGAATCGGTCGTGGGGCGGAATTCACCGCCGTCCACAGTAACGTGCTCGGGACCGACCTCGATGCCGACCCCCAAACCTTGCAGGCATGCGATCATGTTGCGCTGGTCGTCGGCAAGAAGAGGGCGGCGAAGAATGCTTTGACCTTTGGCGAGGGCACCAAAGAGCAGGGCCCTGAGCGTGTAGGCTTTTGCCGGTGGAGCTTGGAGGGCAATGGGGTGGGCATGGGCGCGGGCAACGGTTCTCATCTCATCCTCTTTTCAAAAGGGACTCTAGACCGTCAAAGCCCCCCTGGTCAAACGCGAGGTGTGCGACTAGAATTCGGGCCTATGGACTTTCACTCGGATGACTTTGGCCGCCGGTTCACGACCGACACGCCTCTCGGAGCGTTCTGGGAACCCAGCGGCACGGTCTTCCGGCTGTGGGCTCCCGAAGCGACCGCCGTTACCGTGCGGCTCTACCAAGGGGCCGATCATGCCTTTGCGCCTACGGAACATCCCCTGTCCAAGGGTTCTCAAGGAGTGTGGGAGACCACGGTCCCGGGCGATCTGGTCGGGTTGTACTACACGTTTGTGACCAACTATGAAGGCCGGGGAAAGGCCGAGGGCGTCGATCCTTACGCCAGTGCCGTGGCACCGCAAGGCCAGCGTGGTTATCTGTTTGACGCCCGTTCGACCGATCCTCCGGGCTGGAATGACGACCGATCGCCCGAACTTCGCCACGTTTCCGACAGCGTGATCTACGAGCTCCACGTCAGGGACCTTTCCTCGCTGGCGTCTTCAGGCATCAAGCACCGCGGGAAATTTCTGGGACTGACCGAAGAGGGAACCCGCAGCCCCGAAGGCCTGCCTACGGGTTTGGACCATATCGCCAGTCTTGGTATCACCCATGTGCACCTGCTTCCCGTCTTCGATTTTGACGGCGTCGACGATCTGGACCCGGAACCCGAGGACTACAACTGGGGGTACAATCCCCGGAATTTCAATGCTCTGAAGGGAGGCTATTCTACGGACCCCCGCAAGCCCGAGGTCGCCGTTCGAGAGTTCAAGCAGGTGGTCCAAGCCTTGCACCGGCGCGGCCTGCGGGTCGTGCTCGACGTGGTCTACAACCACACTTACGCCACCGTCGACAGCCACCTCAACCTTGCCTACCCCTTCTACTACTACCGGATGCACGGCCCGCAGTATTCCAACGGCTCGGGCTGCGGCAACGAGCTGGCCACCGAACGACCCATGGTTCGCCGCTATATCCTTGACTCTCTGAAGTACTGGAAACAGGAATTTCACCTTGACGGCTTTCGGTTTGACCTGATGGGTCTCTACGACCTCGACACAATGAACGAGATTGCTCGAACCTTTCGCGATCCCGATCCGTCGTTTCTGCTCTACGGCGAAGGTTGGACAGGCGGATTGTCAACCCTTCCAGACGACAAGAAGGCCATCAAGGCCAACGCGGCCCGAGTTCCCAGTATCGCCTTCTTCAGCGACGAAAACCGTGACACTCTCAAGGGTCATGTCTTCGAAGTGGAACGCAAGGGCTTCGTCAACGGCGGCCAAGGACAGGAGTGGGGAGTGAAATTCGCCGCGGTAGGCTGCTCGGCGCATCCGGCCCTTGGACGCGGCACGTGGGCCTCGGGGCCGAGTCAGGTCGTCAATTATGTAGCGGCCCACGACAATCACACCCTGTTCGACAAGCTAGCGCACACCAATCCCGATCAAACAGAAACCGAACGGATGGCCATGGCCAAATTGGCGCATGGTGCGGTTTTTCTATCCCAAGGACTCCCCTTTCTCCATGCTGGCGAGGAGTTTCTGCGGACAAAACAGGGGGTGGAAAACAGCTACAACTCGCCCGACAGCATCAACGGGCTCGACTGGACGGCTCTGGGTCGACGGCGCGAAATGGTGGACTACATCCGCGGTCTGATCCATCTTCGTCGTACCTACCCCGAACTTCGTCTCCGCGATTCGGCCAGCGTTTTGAGAAAGGTGGTCTTTCCCGAACTGCTAGAGGCCCAAATGGTGGCTTGGATGATCGACCACAAACTTTACGTCGTGCTGAACGCCCATTCCCGTTCCCGAGACGTGCATTTGCCTGCCGGCGAATGGTCGATTCTCGTTGACGAAAAAGGCGCCGGAATCGTTCCCCGCGGGCGGCCAAAGAACCAAATGGTCGTCGTTCCCGGACGAAGTCTCATGGTATTGGCTGTCGAAGGGCCTTCACCTTGACATCCTATTTTTTTCCTGTATCCTGCTAGAGACTGAGCTACTGGAGGTTGTATGGCGATCATTATTGGACTGGTTTTCTTGGCCCTTTCTGTTTGGGCAGTCCTTCCCTTTCCGTTCCCCCTGGGACTGAATTGGGGAAGCGAGGTTCTGACCGTCCTCAAGGGTGGCCTGCCTCTGCTGGGCTTGTTCGTCGGGCTGATCGCCGTGTTCATCGGTATCGCCGACCTCAAGGACAAGGCTGAGGCAAAGAAGGAAGAAGAAGCCGAAAAGGCCAAAGCCACCTCGGCCGAAGCAAAGTAAGGGCTGGAGGCACCTTGACGGTGTCTGTGGGTCTGTGACATATTGTCTCACCCGTTGCGAACCTAGAACTTTGTTTGAGAGAAGTGAGAAAGAGCAGACATGAAGACGATTTTTGTTAAGCCAGCTGATGTAGTCCGAAAATGGCACATCATCGACGCCGAGGGTCAAGTCCTTGGCCGAGTCGCGACCAAGGTGGCGACTGTCCTTCGCGGAAAGAACAAGCCGCTGTACACACCCCACCAAGAAGTCGGTGATTTCGTGATTGTGATCAACGCTTCTAAGATCAAGGTTTCGGGCGGGAAAGAGTTCAAGAAGATTTACTACCACCACACCAACCACATCGGTGGGATCAAGGGTGAAAGCTATCAATCGCTGTTGAAGCGGCGCCCAGGCCGACCGCTTGAACTGGCCATCAAGGGCATGTTGCCTCACACTCCCTTGGGCTATCAACTGTTCAACAACGTCAAGATCTACGGTGGAGACCGCCACCCCCACGCCGCCCAGCAGCCCCAGGCTCTGAGCGTCTGAATCAGGAGTAACCC
>CAYYUZ010000170.1:0-6556 GCA_964475005.1 uncultured Spirochaetales bacterium | reverse complement strand
GCTCGCGAGTCGACAACATCCGCGCCTTGTTGTCGGTTGGCCAGGAAATCCAGGCGTCCATTTTGAAACTCGACTGGGCGAACCAAAAGATCTCCCTCAGTATGAAGAGCCTGTTGGCGGATCCGTGGGAACAAGCTGTCGAAAAGTACCCTGAGGAGTCGAAGCACATAGGCAAGGTCGTCCGCATCACAGATTTCGGCGCCTTCGTTGCCTTGGAACCCGGTCTTGACGGCCTTATTCACGTCTCGGAATTCCGAACCGGTGGTAAGTTCGGTAGCGGTGACGAAATTCCCGTCAAACTGGGACAACCCTTGTCGGTGCAGATCCTTGGGGTTGACCGCACAAACAGGAGGATTTCGTTGAAACCGGCGACCTCCCGCGAAGAAGACGAGACGTCAGCGAAGTACATCGGCGGCGTTTCCGAAGGTGAGACCTATAATCCCTTTGCGGCGCTCTTGAAGAAGAAGTAGCCGTCCTCGGGCTGACACCTAAGTCGTCGCCAGCTTGACTCCAATCAAGTAGCCCAGAGTCTTTAAAGTTTCTGTCGTCGCGTCATCGTCCTTGACCACCAGGATCGCGTAGGCTTCCTTGCGGTTCTTGATTTGGACGTACCGCGCGCCGAGTTCACTTTCGGTCACCATGACCGTCCAGTCGAGGGGCAAATCGATCTTCTGAACGCCTTCTTCCACCTGATCGGAGAGGACGGATCTTGCCGACCCGTAGGCATGGTCCCATTTTCCGAAAGAATAGACATGAATGGAGCAGTAAGAGAACTTGAACAGCCGCGCCGTCTCTTCGGCGATGGCGGCCAACGTCAGCTCGTCGTTGGGCACTGCGATGAGCCAGCGTCCCAGTTCGGTCAGATTGGCCATGGCGCTGGTGAGCCCGGCGTTAACTTCTCTGGTTGCGGCGGTGGAAGCCGTGAGTTTGCTGATGATCACGGCAATCAGCAGAAACACCGTCAGGGAGATCCAGTCGGGAAGGGAACCAACGTCGAGAGTTCCAAAGGGCGGAAGGTAGTAGTAGTCAAATAGCAGGGCGGCCGCGAGAGAAACGACGACCGAAACAACGAGGCTTCCAAAGAACGAGGAGAGCGTAATGACCGTAAGAAAGAGAAGGGCCACCGTGACCGTGGTGGCGATCGAACCCAGGCCCAAGGTCAACTGAGTGACCAACAGCAGTGCCGCGCAGGAGACCACCCCCAGAACACTATTTTTTATCTGCAATCGGTTTCGGGCGAAGAATTTCTTCACGGTTTTCTCCTTGTCCGTCCTCTGGGGGCAACTCCCCTAATATCAATCTAGCCCTCTTTGTGTAAAAATAGCGCTAAAGTTCCGGGTTGGTTTTTATGCCTTTTTTACGGAATCCTTCGTACAATTCCGAGTGAGGGGAACCCATGGCTGCCGAACGTCCCGATCCCGATGCTCTGCTGGCGACGCTCTCGTCCGAACCTGAACGCGGAGTCCTTAAGGTCTTCCTTGGCTACGCCGCCGGCGTCGGGAAGACCTTCGCGATGCTTCAAGCGGCCACCTCGGCGCTCAACCAGGGACGCGACGTGGTGGTCGGGTGGTTTGAACCCCACAAGAGACCGGAAACCACCTTGCAATTGGCGGGAGTGACGGCGGTCGAACCGTTGCACGTCAGTCACGGGACCTTGCGTCTGCAGGAACTCGACCTTGACGCTTGCTTGGCCAGAAGGCCCGAAGTTGTACTGGTCGATGAACTGGCTCACACCAATGCGCCCGGTCTTCGGCATGAGAAACGCTGGCAGGACGTGGAAGAACTTCGCGACGCAGGCATAGAGGTCTGGACGACGCTCAACATTCAGCACCTGGACTCGATGAACGATGTAGTGGCGAGGATCACCGGGGTGATGGTACAGGAAACGGTTCCCGACCGGATCTTTGACTCGGCGCAAGAGGTCGAAGTCGTCGATGTCGACCCCGAAGACCTCATCGATCGGCTACGCCAGGGAAAAGTCTACGGCCCCGATCAGGCGCACCGGGCCCTCGGAGGCTTCTTCAAAAAGGACAACCTCCTTGTCCTCCGCGAACTGACGCTCAGGCGGGCTGCCGACCGCGTGGGCCTTGAGGTCGATTCCGCACGAACCCGGGGCCAAGTTCACGAGATCTGGCCCGTTCGGGAGCGCCTGATGGTTTCGGTAGGTCCCAGTCCGCTCTCGGCGGATTTGCTTCGCCACGCCGCTCGGTTGGCACGAAGTTTGGGCGCCCAACTGCTTGCCGTCTTTATCGAAACCCCGGCCCTCAGGGTGATGTCTCCCGTCATGCGGGCTCAGCTCGATAAGAACCTGGCTGTCGCGGCGGCTTTGGGGGCCGAGACCGTCCTGTTGCGAGGCGAGGAAGTTGCGCGTGACCTCGTGGCCTACGCCCGGCGCCGAAACGTCACAAAGTTGGTTCTTGGGAAAACGAGGGTCCATCGAGGCCTCCGGTTTTGGCGCCGGACCATAGGAGACGAGCTTCTCCGTTTGTCGGGGGACATCGATGTCTACGTGCTCTCGGGCCGGAACAACCCAGAACCCAAGAACAAAAAGAGCGCGAGCCGAGTATGGAATCTCCCTTGGCGAGACTTAGGCTGGTCGGTGCTGATTCTGGCGGGTTTCACGGCTCTCGCCGTTCTCTTTCATTCGTGGGGCATGGTCGACGCGAACCTGATTCTAACGCTTCTGCTGAGTGTCGTGGTTTCGGCCGGGCTCTTCGGTTTGACTCCCAGTATCTTCACTTCTATCCTAGCCGTTCTGGCGTTCAACTTTTTCTTCACCGAGCCCAGGTATTCCTTGTCGGTGTACGATCCCCAGTACTACTTGGTCTTTCTGTTTCTTTTGGTTGTCGGTACGGTCATCGGGACGCTGACGCAACGGCTCCGTCAAGGAATTCTAGCCTCAAGGGAACGCGAACAGAGGATGGAATCCTTGAACCGTATGCACCGTGAGCTGGCCGGACTAGTCGATGCCGCCGGTATCTGTTCCGTCGCGTCTGGCCTGGTGGGCGAGATCATTGGGCGATCGGTTCGAGTGCTCCAACCCGATGCCGAGGGAAACTGGCCAGCGAACGAGAGCTACCTCCCCCCGGATCGGGCGCTCTTTTCTTGGGTCCTCGCCCACGCTCAGAAGGCTGGCCGCGGAACCTCCACCTTGCGAGAACAGCGCCTGTCCGTTTGGCCCTTGAATGGCGCCAGAAAGGTTCTTGGGGTCTTGGTCGTGGAACCCAACCAAGAGGGGGCGAGCGAGCCGCCCGTACAGGACGAGCTGATCGAATCGCTGGCGGCCTCACTGGCGTCGGCGCTGGAGCGCGTCGACCTGATTGTGGAGTCTCGGTCGCAAGCGCTGGCCGTAGAAACCGAGCGAACACGAAACGCCCTGCTTCACAGCCTCTCGCACGACCTGAGAACCCCTTTGACGATTATTGCCGGAAGTCTTGAAACCTTGGAGGTGTCGGCCGCGAACCGCATCAAGGACGATGAGCGGGAACTCCTGCAGACAGCAGGACGAGAAACCCGCTGGCTGGGACGGCAAGTGGAGAACCTTCTCCACCTGTCACGGTTGACCGAGGTCGGGGTTCCCTGGACCCTCGAATGGGTTCCCGCCGAGGATCCCCTCCTCTCGGCTTTGGGAAGGATTCGTTCTCTCCACCCGGAATGGGTCGTTGAGGCCAGAGTCCCAGAGTCACTTCCTCTGCTGAAACTGGAGCCCGGTTTGGTGGAGCAGGCCCTCGTCAACTACTTGGAAAACGCGCGCGACTACGCCAACGGGCAAGGGGTGGTCGCCGAGGTCAGTCAAGGGAACGGGGAAGTTGAATACAGGATTCTTGACAGGGGGCCCGGAGTCTCCGACCAGGAGAAGACTGAGATCTTTGCAAAATTCGCCCGCGGCGAGGCGGCTAGAACCGCAGTGAACCGTGGCACGGGACTGGGTCTGGCCATCGTCCGGGAAGTGGCGAGGGTCCATGGCGGTTCGGCGGGCGTCGAGGACCGGCCAGGGGGCGGCGCGGCTTTCTTTCTGCGTATTCCCATCAAGGAGCAGCCATGACTAAGGAACCGCTCGTTCTTATTGTGGACGATGAGGCTCCGATACGGGCTTTTCTGCGGGCGAACCTAACCGCAAGGGGCTACGTCTGCGAAGAGGCGGCGACGGCAGAAATGGGTTTGACGCTGACGGCCTCGCTGAACCCTGATGTGGTTCTGCTCGATCTCGGACTGCCCGATCTTGACGGTCAAGAGGTCGTCCTCCAGTTGAGGAAAGCCAGCCAGGTTCCAATCATCGTGATTTCGGCCAGGGCTCAAGAGGCCGAGAAGGTCCGCGCTCTGGAGGCCGGGGCAGACGACTACGTTGGAAAACCGTTTGGTCTTGAGGAACTAGCCGCCAGAATCCGAGTCGTGCTGAGACGCAAAACGGGTTCGGCGCCGGCGGCCGGGACGACTCAGTCGTTCGGGGATTTGCTGTGGGATACCGACGCTCGGCGGGTGTTCTTGGCGGGAGGGGAGATCCACCTGACACCTGTCGAATATCGGTTGCTGACGGTTCTCGCCAGCAACCCAGGGCGGATCTTGACCCACCGAAAGTTGCTTGAAGAAGTGTGGGGACTGAAGTCCACCGAATTCCTCCACTACGTCCGTATCGCCATGGTGGGGCTGCGCAAGAAGCTTGAACCGCGTCAGGGAACGACGCAGTTCATCCACACCGAAGCCGGCACTGGCTACAGATTTTTCGAGTAGGGGTTTTCGCGGTCGATTAGGAGTTTAGGCCGTAGCTCTCTTCCAGCCTCTTCTTGTTGTGTGCCGGAATGGCCCCTGTTCTCAAGAGAGCTTCTGCCAACATGCTTCCTATGCTTCCGAATCCAACAATGCCGATTTTCTTCATTGTTCTTCTGCTCACTTATTCCATCGGGCTAACTCGGCGTTGCAGTAGTAGCGGGAACCGATTCAGGGCCACCTGTGGCATACGTACCGGCGACAGTGGCAAATTCAGCTCCGGTCGGCCGAAAAACACCCCTTCCGCCGGAATCACAGTTCCTATCACCTTTCCTTCCCCGGGGTGTTCTCAGTACGACCACCCCGAAGGCCGATTGTTCTGGTTGATGTATTCCGCCAGTTCGGCCGTTTCCGCGTCGGTCTTGGACTTCTCGTCCAGCGCCAGCACATTCAACCCTAGATCTTTCTGCTTGGTCGTGATCCCGTAGGACGCGATGTAGCTGACCCCCTCTTCGGAGATATCGATCTTCTTCGAGAACTCGTTGAAATAGACCAAGACAGGATTGGAGACCGCCAGCACCTGAAATACGAGGCTGGATTCCGCCTTTTCCAGCAGGTAGCTCCCCAGCGGGAGATTGGGGAAGAACACGAAGTTGTTCAGGAGAAGCTGTCCCGTGAACTCCTTACCCGAAGCGGTGTCTTTCAGAATCAGTTTTAAGGGCTCGTCCTTCAGTTCGCTATAGGAAAGGCCAGACAGGAACTTCGCCGAGGCAGAAACCTTGAAAACGGCCAACGCGTTCGGTCCCGCGGAGCTGACCCTATTCGGAAGGGGCAGATAGGTAACACACCCCATCAGCAGAAACGTGCCGACAGCCAAGACGAAAAACTTCGTGAGCATGAGTTTCTCCCAAGAGAACAGACTAGCACCCGCCAGGGGGCGCTCACGAGAGGAACGATTCCGGTGACCTAGTCTCGGCGCGAATGAACTCAAATTCGAAAACCAGTGTCACCGCCGACCCAGTAATTGCCTTTCAGTTCGGGAAAGTACTTGTCGCAAAGGAGGAGAATGGCGGGATCGTGGCTGAAATCATCACCAAAACTGTATCCGGGAGGATAGAACGTTCCATCGATGGATTGTCCCTTTAGCCTGACGAGTCCGGCAACGTAAATGCCGTTGCCAACGCTGTAGTGGGCGTGTTTTTCATCCCGGGTGTAGACAGCGATGTAGCCGCCACCCTCCCCCGTGTAGGGCTCGAATCGGGGAAGTCTGAGAAATTCGAGTTCTGCCAACCCGTCGAAGTAGTCGCCCACGAGTTTGACGTTGTCCAGGGTCATCCCGTATCGACGCCCGATCAGGTGCGGCAACTGTTGGATTTCAAACCGCTGCTGCCAAAAGACAATGAAGCTCATGACAAGCTCACGGTCAGTCACCTGTATCAGGTGTCCCGAGGCGCTGGTCGTCTCATTGCGTGAAGTGCGGGTATAGTTCATGTCGCCGCCCGGCGTGATGGTGACAAACAGGCCCTCTCCCTTCCAAGTTCCGATCAAAGGCTGGTACCGCTCGGGAAGTGATGAACAGCCCCCCAAAAGCAAGCCGATTGCGACCACGGCAGCAACTCTCTTCATGGGATTCCTCCCTCTCAAGTTCGGGTAGACCATCGTCTGTTCCCTCGAATGATCTCAGCGCTACGAATGGCTCAAAACTAAACATTGGTGACATAGTCGGCAAGTTCTGTTGTGAACGCTTCATACAAGCCTGGCGACCACATCCGTGGAGACGCCGAAATGAATCTCATCGGCGGAGTTGGTCCACATGACGCCAAGATGACCCGCAAGCCCGTTCGCGAAG
>CAYYUZ010000169.1:0-6559 GCA_964475005.1 uncultured Spirochaetales bacterium | reverse complement strand
GACTTGCTCCGCCGGGCGGAACCCTCCTTGGCGAGAGTTTCGTCGATTCGTCCGATCAGACGAGCAGAGTTTCCATCAAAGCGTACAGTGGAACTGTCAAAGCGATTCGATTCATGGCCAATGGGAACGAGATCGAAATTGAAAAGATCATCCTCGGGTTTGACGGTGGAGAAAAGCTGGCCATTGACGAGAAACTGCTTCTGTCAGTGGGCGCTCTTTCCCGACGCATTGAGTTGACTGGTGCCAAACCTGCGCTGAAGTCTATCGAGTTCACCTACCGACCAGTTGGCAGCTGGATGACCGGCCGAACGGATATCCTGGTCTACGGAATCAAGTAGCCCAAAGCCGTGGCACCCTGGGAACGACGATCCAGTGGCTTAACTGGGCTTCCACTAGATCGGGGCAGGTCCACTGATTGGCAAGAAGCTCAGCGATGTTTGGTGCAATCGGACAAGGCACCTCGGTTCACCCTCGAATAAATTAACTTTTCTATTGTGCCTAATTAATGGGGGGGGTATACTGTTAGGATGAAATTTCAACCACCGACTGACGACCGAGAAAACAGAGTCCCCCTGAACACCGAGGTGTTCGTAAAGGAGTTCGGACTTGGTGGATATCACTGGGACGACATTCGAGGGACCTTGGAAGAGGTCTGGAATGATTGGGCTCATGACCCGGTGGTTGCAACCGCTTTCGGTGAGTGGTCGAGATACCAGTCGCACTTCAATGGGAGCGTCGGCGTTCAGCGGGATCTGTTCTTACGACACACCTACCTCACGGTTCTTGCTCGTCTGCTTGTAGCCGTGTCTGTTTGGCCACAAGAGGTGGCTATGATGGATCCGGGCGGGCTTGAGTCCTTGATCAAAGGAGACTTCTTCAGAGAACGGGGGCTATTGAATGTTGTTGAGGTGGACGATCCGTTCATCTGGGTTGGGAAACCGGAAATCCTTAACGCCATGAAGCGGCCAGTGCTAAAAATTCTTGGCCAACTAATAACCTATGATTATGATCAGCTTAACGAAGACATCCTGAGGGGACTTTACCACGAGCTAGTCGATCCAGAGACCCGACACGATCAAGGCGAATACCAGACTCCGGACTTGGTTTGTGAACGCATTGTTGAAAAAATCTTGGAAGATTGGACACCTTTGGAAAAGGGCGTCCCCACAATCATATCTGACCCCAGGGCAAGTACCTCGAACTTTCTTCGGGCCGGGTTGAGACAATTGACGACACGTCTTCGGGCAGTTGGGATACCGTTGGCAGACCAACCAGAGATTTTGACAACCTTGGTCGTGGGGACAGACCAACATCCCCTGGGAGTGGCGCTGGCAAAGGCAAACTATGTTTTGGCAATAAAAGAAGTTTTGGCCGTCAAGCAACAGGCAGTCGTAGTTCCTATCTTTCTGGTTGACACGACTATTTCGCCCAAGAGCGGCCGTCCGATTGCCTCCTGAACTTGGGGGATTCACAAGGGAAGTTGGGAAATCGCTGGCCAGAATTGGATTTTTGGGCCAGGTTTGTTTGGATGAGGCTGAGATGTCGGAGACCCACTTGGTTCCCGGTGCGCTGGCGGTGAACTCCGATTGAGGATCTTCTCGGCTATCGGTAACGCATGACCAGAAGCCGTTGTGTTGGCCCATTTCTTTTTCCCAATGGCAGATAGACCATTCTCTTGCATGAGTCTTGCCACTGGCTTCCAAAACGGCTCCTCGAACTCATACCCTCCGGGCCTACCCTTAAGACTGGCGCTTCAGCGACATTTAAGGACATCGGTCTAGAAGCCGAACTGGCGGCTGGAACGCATCGATGGAAATGGCTCAAGGCGGCAATCACGGCTGAGGGAATGGCCCGACGGTTGGACGGTAGCGACGGTTTTACACCAGTTTGCTTTCCTTTCCCTGTGGAATGAGTATGTTATAAGAAGGAAGGAGGCCAAATGGACATTAACAATACTTGGTGTTTTTCCACGTCAGTCCTTTCGGTTAGCCCCCCAGGTTATTTTACATAACCGCCCACACTAAATTGGCATCGGGGCGTAGAGCCTGTAACTAGATTGACGACTGTCTATGAGCCGCCTGACAAACAGGCGGCTATTTTTTTGGCCCGGAGGTTTCAGAATGTACAAGAAAATACTTGTCGCAATCGATGGTTCGGAATTGTCGCTATTTGCTCTTCAGGAAGCTATCAAATTGGCCTCAGGTTTTGGAACAGAGGTTTCGCTGACTGTCTTTTATGTTAGTCAATTCATGCCCACCTACGACGGGACGATGTTCATTGATATGGACCAGGTGAGAAGAGACACGACGGAAGTTGTCATCGGAAAGGCAAAGCCTTTGCTCGACGCCACTAAGATCCAGTGTGAAATCTTGACCGTTGACGGTGACCCTGCACAGGAAATTTGCAAAAAAGCCAAAGAAGGGAAATACGAACTGATTGTTCTGGGAAACCGAGGACACGGGATGTTTACGGAACTGCTAACCGGTAGTGTCTCTCTCAAGGTCGTTCAGCATGCTCACTGCCCGGTTCTGATCGTTCGAAAGTGAGCCGTTTGCTCGTGAACCCGAAGGGGATGGCAAAGGTTTTGAAAAGAGATGGTACTCGTCGAATTGTTGCTTCGGTAGGTTGAAGGCTCTTGTTTTGAAGTGGAGGAGCTGTACTCAGCGATGGCTAGTGATTTCGGTCACTGCCTAGCCGGGAGGGAACGTTGAAGAAGACCGGGAGAAGATCTTTCGTTCGTCCGGTGATCGTCGCCGGTTTGCTTCTGTCTTCCATCTACCTGCTCCTTCACTTTCTGGGCGAGACGGAAGGGATCGATTCTTACATTCTGCTTTTTTCATCTTTGTTTGTCGGCTGACGATAGGGCAACCATGGTCGCCGGAATCACGCTTCCTATCGTTGCGCTTCAAGCCGCCGGCCGAACTCATCGCGATCGATGGGCCGGGAGTGCAGGTAGCCCTGATGGATCACGCAGCCGCGATCGACCAAGAATCTTGACTGCTCCTGGGTCTCGACTCCTTCGGCCACGACCTGCAGGCCCAGCTCGCGGCCGAGCGTGATGATGGCCGTAGCAACCGCTCCGTCTGGGCCGCCGCGCGCCACGTCGATGATAAAGGCCCGGTCGATCTTCAACTCGCTGACCGGCAGCCGCTTCAGGTAGCTGAGGGACGAGTACCCGGTGCCGAAATCGTCAAGCGATAGGCCGAACCCCTTGGCACGGAGAAGGGTGAGCACGTTCATCGCCAAGTCCACGTCGCGCATCAGCATCGTTTCGGTCAGCTCCAACACTAGACTGGAGGGAGTCAATCCGTAGCGGCGCATCAAGTCATCGAGCTGGTCTGGCAGCCGTTCATCGGCAAAACTTGAAGCCGCCAAGTTGACCGAAACCGGCACGGTGCGTAGCCCTTGGTCCGCCCACTGCCGCTGGCTGGTGCAGGCGGCCTCCAGCACCCAATTTGTCAGCGGCACGATCAGGCCGCTTTCCTCGGCCAGCGCAATGAAGCTTTGGGGCGAAAGCGACCCGCGTTTGGGGTGTTGCCAGCGCACCAGGGCCTCCGCGCCGACGAGACGGCCAGTGCTCACGTCCACCTTGGGCTGATACTGCAGGTATAGTTGTCCGGCCGGAATGCCGAGTCGCAGTTCAGTCTCGAGGACCACGCGATCCTTGGTCCGGGCGTTGAGTTGCTCGTCGAAGAACGCGTACTGTGCGCCACCGGCGGTTGCCGCAGCCCGCGCGGCCTGTTCGGCGCACCGCGTCAGGCCCGTCATATCTTCGCCATCGCCCGGGAACATCGCGATGCCGACGCTGGCCGTGATGACCAACGACTGGTCGTCGACGAGCAGGGGTTCGGCGATCGCCGCCAACAAACGCTGCGCCACTCGTGACGCTCGCTGTTGGCTTTCGAGGTCGGCAACAAGGATGGAAAAGCCACTGTCGCCGAACTTGGCCACGACGCCTGGCTGGGTGCCGGCCTGGCTCACGGCAGCGAGGTCGCCCGCGCGGACACTTGCGCGAATGCGTTGTGTGAGCTCGGCCAGCACGGTGTCGCCCTGGGCACGGCCAAACGCGTCTCGGACGCTTCCCAGACGGTCGATTTCCAAGTGCAGGACGGCGCACCCCAGTCCGCTCCGCCTTGAACGCTCGAGGGTTGGCAACGCCAACTGGGCCAGCATACGGCGGTTCGGCAATCCCGTCACCTCGTCGTAGTGTGCCAGCCTAGTCGCCCGCTCTTCCGCGGCGGCGCGAGCGTCATCCAGCGCCGTGCGCGCCATGAACTCTTTGCGAAGCAGGTATTCACGCCACCAGCCCAGGCCAACGGCGAGAATGAACACGGTGACCACGTGGTAGGACCAGTAGGTTGCTTGCGGCAGTGGTAAACCGGCCTGGAACCAGAGCGCGTATTCAAAGGCCCCCAAGATGATGAGTCCCGAAACCAGAGCGTGCCGGAACTGTACGCCCAGGATCACAAAGCAGTAGAACTCCAAGAAGGTGAAATTGAGCACCCCGACCCAGGACTTCAGGCCGGTCCCGCCCTCGAGGTCGATGCGCAACAAAATGACGAAAAGACAAAAGCTGACGACAACGATGAAGCTAGCCATCACCGACTGCCAATGCCGACGCGCGTTGGGCAGAAGGGAATAAGCGAGGCCAACCAGAAGCACGGGTATGGCCACAAGGAGCCTCAACAGGTTGGCAGGTCCTGCGTGGAACAGCAGGTCGACAAGAAAGTCGCCCCCGATCAGGATCACGCCTAAGGCGAGACTGACCTGCGCGTAACGGAAGTAGAAGGCCACGTAGTGATCGACGAAACGGCGCTCAGAACCTGCGTCGGCGAAACGCATAAGGAACCGTAAGGGGAGAGCATTGGCTCGTGGTGGTTCAGGGTCGAGAGTGTGCATCCAGTGGCTGGTAGGAATTGTCCTCGTTGCCCGCACGTATGCAACGAAAATCCCGTTGCCTCCCGTGTAAAAGCCTAAGCCACGCCTGGGGGGCCGTCAAGGACAGGTTCTGTCCGGTCCGGAGCCGGTGAAGGTTGAGCGGACGCGGCTCTTCGCCGCTGGTCTGCGGCATATGGGAAAACTTGTGGGCGATCATCAAGAGAAATCCGAGATCTTGCATAAAACACTCCTGCTCTGATAACGAACAACCAACCTCAAGTTCGGACAGGCGCAGGAATCTTTTTGACCGAAGTTGGCAGGGCAGGTTTTGCCTTGACGCTAGTTTCGATGTGTATTACGTTACACATAAAGAGGCTCACCGTGCGCACGAACATCGTCTTAGATGACCAGTTAGTCAGTGAAGCATTCAAATATGCAAAGGAAATTCATACAAAGAAAGAACTTGTGGAAACCGCGCTTCAGGAATTTGTGAAAAACCGAAAGATGAAGGACATCCGGGATCTAAGGGGAAAGATCGAATTCTCAGAAGGTTATGACTACAAGAGCATGCGGACGCGACAATGATTCTTGTCGACACCTCTGTGATCGTGGACTTTCTGAGGAATCGCCAAACGGCTCAGACAATCGTTCTTGACGACATCCTTGGAAAGAAATTGCCTTGGGGAATCAATGAGTACATCTATCAGGAAGTCCTGCAGGGGGCGAAAGACGAGAACGAGTTTGAGAAGTTGAAAGAGTATTTTGAGACAATACCATTCTACTTTCTGAAATTTGGAAAAGAATCCTTTGAAAAAGCATCCATGATGAATGTTCAGTGCAGGAAATCGGGGGTGACTATACGAAGTACAATTGCTTTTCTGATTGCCGAGACGGCGATTGAGAATGACATCCTGTTGCTTCACAGCGACAGCGATTTTGACAACCTGGGTCGAGTAATTCGCGATCTGCGTCAGTACGGAGAGAAAATCATCTAGGGACAAACTCTGCTAGTCCAACCGCTCCGGAAGCGTTACCGGAGTCGAGTCAAACGGTCCATGCAGGCACTCGTAGGCCACCAACACCGCTAGCGCCACGTCGGAGGTCGGTTCGACCTCGGTTCCCGCGGCGCCGTAGTAAACCGGTTGCTGGCCAAGAGAAAGGGTGCCCGCGACGACGCCCAGGCGGCTGAACACGAGCGCGGTCGGCTGGTTCCAAGACTTGACCGCCTTGCCTCCGCTGACTCCCCGAAACTCCAAGGTCACCTCAATCGGAGTTGAGCCGCCAAGGATGAGGAAGGTTTCCGTTCCCAGACTGCGGGTAACCCGTGAAACAACGCCCTGGCCTGGAACCCCGAGTTCCACCGCCAGGGTGCTCAGCGTGGTCGAGAACGTGGCGCCGGAATTGGTGTGTACGTCGTTTTTTTTGACAATGGTCAGTTCGCTCTGATGGCCGTCTGATCCGCGGTACACGTAGTGACCGCCGACACGCATCGTGTAGTCTCCGCCATCTTCGAGGAACGGCAGCTCGCTGTGCTCATCGATCCGCCTGTCGAGCGACAGGCTGGCCGAGCCCAGGTTCAGGACCCTCGGGGCCAGGGCGATCGTCAGGTTTAGCGGATGGCTGTTTGTCGATTCTTCGGGCGGAACGTAGTTGACCGTCGAGCAGCCGAACAGCAGAAGCA
>CAYYUZ010000168.1:0-6590 GCA_964475005.1 uncultured Spirochaetales bacterium | reverse complement strand
CGATGAGTCCGATCATATTCAAGATGGTGGACTTGCCGCTGCCCGAGGGACCGGCAATGGAGATGAAGTCTCCCTGCTCGATCTGGAACGACACGCCTTTGACGGCTTCGACGGTCGTCTTGCCCAAGGCATAGAATTTTTTAGCGTCCTTCACTTCGACGATGCTCAAAGTGGACCTCCTTGCTTTTACTCGAAAAAACGCGCCCAAGCTACTGCGGAGGGATCTCGCCGCGTCCAGACTTCGCTCGAATGCTCACGTACAAGGAGTACGTTCCGCTTCTCGCTTCAGTCTAGACTTGCGATATCCCTTCCTCGCGACGCTTGGTCACATTTTTCGAGCTATTGGCCCGGGAAAACTCTTGCGACGGATTCCTTTCGCGGCCATGTTGGCCACAAATATAACACCTTGTTGACGGAAAAGGCACACTCCATAAAGATGACAAAAAGTTAATGTTTGACGAAATGACCCTGTTTTTCGCAGAAAGTGTCGAGGCTGTATCTTTTTGACACACCATAAACAAAGCCTCCCTTTGTCCAGGCAAGAACGACCCAAAAAAAACCAAATAGAAAGTTTCCAGATGCCTACCAGACCGGTTTGGGGGGTTTTCCCAGACTGGAAGGATTTGTATATTATCCAACGGTTTAGTGAAGCCCAAAGCCGGAGGAAGAAGAGTGTCTGAACAGGAACTGGAAAACGCTGCGTCATCAGACCAAGAGCCCGCAACCGTAACAGAAGTCGACCCGGTTGCTGTCGAACTCGAAGCCGTACGGAGCGAGTTTGAGGTCCTCAAGGCAGAACGTGACGACCTGAAAGACCAATTGTTGCGCAAGGCCGCCGACTTTGACAACTATCGCAAACGCATGTTGAAGGAGAAGGACGAAGCCCGGCAATTCGCCAACGCCTCGCTCCTGGAAGACCTTTGCCAAGTGCTTGACGATTTTGAACGGGCCATCCGGTCGAGTGAGGGAACCAAGGACTACGACTCCTTTCATTCCGGGATTGTCATGATTGAAGGCCAGTTTGCTTCGATGCTTGAGCGTAAGTACAACCTCAAACGTCTGGAGTCGCTGGGACAAATTTTCAGCCCCGAGCACCACGAAGCCATCGCGATGGAGCCTGCCGAAGACGGCAAGGAAGCCGTGGTGGTCGAAGAGTACCAAAAGGGATATCAGCTCCATGACCGCGTGCTCCGCACGGCGAAGGTCAAGGTTGGCCATCCCAAAGACAACGAAACCAAGGAAGGAGAATAAACCATGGGCAGAATCATCGGCATCGACCTGGGCACCACCAACTCGTGCGTGTCGGTCATGGAGGCGGGGGCTCCCGTCGTCATCGCCAACTCCGAGGGGACACGCACCACGCCGTCCATAGTCGGATTCACCAACAAAGAAGACCGCCTCGTCGGCCAGCCGGCGAAGAACCAAATGATCACCAACGCGGCCAACACCGTCTATTCGATCAAACGGTTTATGGGACGCCATTTCAACGAAGTCGGTGACGAGATGAAACTCGTGCCCTATAAGGTCGTCGATGGTCCCAATAACGACGTTCGCGTCGAAGTCGGCGGCAAGCTCCTTTCTCCCCCTGAAATCTCTGCCGCTATTCTTCAGAAGATGAAGAAGACCGCAGAAGACTACCTGGGCGAGACGGTCACTGAGGCTGTCATCACGGTTCCGGCGTATTTCAACGACGCCCAGCGCCAAGCGACCAAGGACGCGGGCCGCATTGCAGGACTTGAGGTTAAGCGTATCGTCAACGAACCCACTGCGGCCGCGCTGGCCTACGGTTTCGGAAAGGCTCACAAGGATCAGAAGATCGCCGTCTACGACCTCGGCGGTGGTACCTTCGACGTTTCCATCCTTGAGTTGGGCGACGGCGTCTTTGAAGTCAAATCGACCAATGGCGACACTCACCTTGGCGGCGACAATTTCGATCAGCGGGTCACCAACTGGTTGATCGAGCAGTTCAAGAAAGACATGGGGATCGACCTCGGTGCCGACAAGATGGCCCTTCAGCGCCTCCGCGAGGCTGCGGAGAAGGCGAAGAAGGAACTCTCGACCCTGGCCCAAACCGATATCAACCTTCCCTTCATCACCGCCGACGCCAGCGGTCCCAAGCACCTCCAGTACAACCTGACCCGGGCTCAGTTTGAAAACATGTGCGACGATCTCATTCAGAAGACTCGCATTCCCTGCGAGAAGGCCTTGGCCGACGCGGGCCTCAAACCCGAGGACCTCGACGAGGTCATTCTTGTTGGGGGTTCGACGCGCATTCCGGCCGTGCAGGACATCGTCAAGCAGATCTTCCGCAAGGAACCCAACAAGGGCGTGAATCCCGACGAAGTCGTGGCCGTTGGCGCCGCCATTCAGGGCGGTATTCTGGGTGGTGATGTCAAGGACGTTCTCCTGCTCGACGTGACACCGCTGTCGCTGGGCATTGAAACGCTGGGCGGCGTAGCGACCAAGCTCATTGAGCGCAACACGACCATCCCCACCCGAAAGAGCCAGGTGTTCAGCACGGCAGCCGACAATCAGAACGCGGTGTCGATCCACGTGCTTCAAGGCGAGCGCGAGATGGCCAGCCAGAACCGCACCCTGGGCCGGTTTGACCTGACCGATATTCCGCCGGCTCCCCGGGGCGTTCCTCAGATCGAAGTGACCTTCGATATCGACGCCAACGGTATCGTGCACGTGTCCGCCAAGGATCTGGGCACCGGTAAGGAGCAAAAGATCCGTATCGAGTCGAGCTCTGGTCTCGGTGAAGAGGAGATCAAGAAGATGGTGCGCGACGCCGAGTCGCACGCCGCCGAAGACAAAGCGTTCCGCGAAAAGATCGAAGCCCGCAACCAGGCCGACAGTTTGATTTTCAGTCTTGAGAAGTCGATGAAGGAAGCAGGCGACAAGGTCAACGCCGACGACAAGACCAAGGTGGAAGCCGCTATCGCCGACTTGAAGGCCGTCATGGACAGCGGTGACGTCGAAACCATCAAGGCCAAGACCGAAGCCTTGAACCAAGCGAGCCACAAGATGGCCGAGGATCTGTACAAGGCGCAGTCCGCCGGACCTCAAGGTGGGCCCCAGCCGGGTGCCGGACCCCAAAGCGGACCCGAAGCCGGCCCCTCGGGGGGACCAAACATGAAGAATGCCGAAGACGCCGACTACACAGTCGTCGACGACGAAGACAAAAAGAAGTAATTTTCGTTCATCGCTACTGCGGTGGGTTTTGCCCGCGCAACTATCGCCTTCGAGTGCTCACGTATCAAAGATACGCTCCGCCTCTCAGTGCGACAGTCGCTTGTCAAAACCCATCCTCGCAACGCGCTGAACGAAAATTCGGTTGCCAGTTCCTGCTTTGAGGGCGGATGGCGATTTTGATTTCGGGGTTTTTGTGTTCTCGGTTCGGGAGTCCAAAAGTCCCCTTGCTTAGTAAGAATTGCGAAGAAGCTCCTACGAGGACCGTAGTAGGAGCTTTGTATCGACTGTAAACGGCTTCGACGCGTAGCGAGGAGCCGTTTCGGCGAGGTGAGGGTGGTCTGAGAAGCGGAGCGTACTGGTAAGTACGTGAGCATTCGAAGCCACCCGATCCGAAGTCCGAAGCGGCCCGCAGTAGCGTCCAAGCCGTTTTCCATAGGGGAAGCTGGATGGCTAAAAGGGATTACTATGAGGTTCTAGGGCTCGACAAGAGTTCTACCGCCGACGACATCAAAAAGGCCTACCGCAAGATGGCCATCCAGTTTCATCCAGACAAGAATCCGGGCGATCACTCCTCCGAAGAGAAATTCAAGGAAGCCACCGAGGCCTACGAGATTCTGAGCGACCCGGAGAAACGCGGCCGCTACGATCAGTTCGGCTTTGCCGGAATCGATCCGCAAGCTGGTGGCGGCTTCGGCGGTGCAGCTGCCCGAGACTTCGAAGATCTGTTTGGCGGCGGCGCCTTCGGTGATATCTTCGGGTCGTTCTTCGGGGGCGGCGGAGGAAGGCGCGACACTACGCCACGCGGCAGCGACCTGCGCTACGATCTGGAAGTCGAGTTCGCCGACGCGGTTTTCGGGACCAAGATCGAACTCAGCTACGCCCATTCGGCACCCTGCTCAGTCTGTGACGGCAACGGAGCCGAAGCGGGGTCGAAGAGAAAAGTCTGCCCAACCTGCCAGGGGTCGGGGCAGGTGCGGCGTTCCAGCGGCTTCTTCAGCATCGCCCAGACCTGTCCGGGGTGCAACGGTGAGGGGCACATCATCGAGAAACCCTGCAAGGCTTGCCGCGGTTCGGGAACCGAACGCAAGACCCAGAAGGTTAAGGTAACGGTTCCGGCGGGTATCGAGAACGGTAAACGCATCCGGCTTGAGGGGCAGGGGGACGCCGCTCCCCACGGAGGGCTCACCGGCGACCTTTATGTCTACATTCACGTCAAAGACCACGAGGCCTTTGAGCGCAACGGGAACGACCTGTATTGTTTGGTGCCCATCAGCATCACGCAGGCGGCCTTGGGCGCTGAGATCAACGTCAGCACGCTCGACGGAAAGACCATTCGGCTCAAGGTGCCTGCAGGCACCCAGACGGGAAAACTCTTCCGTATCAAAGACGCAGGGGTTCCCGTCCTTCAGGCCCCGAGTCGCAAAGGCGACCTCTTCATCAAGGTTCACGTTTCGGTCCCGACTAACCTCAACGGTAAAGCCAAAGACCTGTTGGCTCAACTTTCCCAAATTATCGGGCAGGACGATTCCCCGAGACCGGTCAAACTCTCCAGTATCGAGTGATCTGTTTGACTGATGTCAGTTCACGGGGGTAAAATGCCGAATGGTCCCTTACCGCCCCCCCGTGTGGCCTTCGCTGGTCGAACTTTTCCTGACCACAGCCGATCGATACCCCGACCGCCCGTGTTTCACCGTGTACGACGAGGTCCGGCACAGCCTGACCTACCGCCAGGCGCGCGCCAAGATTTCCGCTGTTTCTGCGTTGCTGGTGAAAAGCGGTGTTGGCCCCGCCGACAAGGTCGCACTGACAGGGGCCAATAGCCCGGAGTGGGCGTTGGCCTACCTGGGCATCCTTGCGGTCGGCGGTGTCGTCGTTCCCCTAGACCACCAGCTCAAGGTGGACGAGTCGCTTAGGCTCTACCAAGCCGGCGATTGCGTCGGGTACTTTGCCGACGGGGCCAAGTTTTCGGCGTTTCAGTCGGCCGTGAAAGGAGAGCTGTTTTCGTCGGGCCTCGACGCCGATCAGACTCCTTCGGTGGCGACCCTGGCGCCCAGTGACTCGGCCCTTCCTCCCCCCGTGCCGTCTTCAGAACTGGCGGCGATTTTGTTCACCAGCGGCACCACTGGTCAGCCTAAGGGCGTCATGCTGACGCATGCCAACCTGACCAGCGACTGCTTGCTTTCTCAAACTCACCTGAACATTTTTTCGACCGACGTGTTCTACGCCCTGCTTCCCATCCACCACAGCTACACGATGCTTGCCGTCTTCATCGAGGCCATTTCCGTGGGTGCTGAAATCGTTTTCGCCAGAAGACTGTCGGTGACGCAGATCCTAAAAGACTTCAAACAGGCCGGGGTGACGATGTTTCTTGCCGTGCCCTTGTTGTTCAACAAGCTGCTCGCCGGCATTCTCGACGGCGTGAAGAAGAAAGGTCCCGTCGTTTACGGACTGATCCGTTTCCTCATGACGGTCTCCGGCGTTATCAAAAAGGCCACGGGTATCAACCCCGGCAAGAGAATCTTTCACAGCTTGCTAGAAAAGGCCAGTCTGGCGACCATGCGCATCTGTATTTCGGGCGGAGGCCCTCTGGCCCCTTCAGTTTTCAGGCAGTACAACCAACTGGGCCTGGATTTCGTTCAAGGGTATGGACTCACCGAAACCTCGCCCATTTTGGCGCTCAACCCCGTGGCGCACTACAAGGAGACCTCGGTGGGAAAGGTAATTCCCGAAGTCGAATTGAAGATCCTCGATCCCGACGAGACCGGTCAGGGCGAGATTGCTGTTCGAGGTCCCATGGTCATGCAGGGCTACTACAAGAACCCCGGAGCGACGGCGGCCGTGCTGAGCAAGGACGGGTGGCTAAGGACCGGAGACGTGGGCCGCATCGACGCCGAGAACTATCTGGCCATCACCGGCCGCTGCAAATCGTTGATCGTCACCGAAGGCGGCAAAAACGTGTATCCGGAGGAAATTGAGTTCGCGTTTCAGCTTCACGAGGAAGTCGATCAAGTTCTTGTCAGAGGATTCCTTCTCGATGAGGAACTTCGCAGCGAGGGCATCGAGGCCTTGATCTACCCGTCGACGGAACATCAGGGCAAACCCGAGTCGGAGACCCGGCCACGGTTTCAGAAGGTCATTGACCAGGTCAATTCGACCCTTCTGCCGTACCAGAGGATCTCTCGTTTTTCCCTGCTCAATGAGCCGATGGCGATGACCACGAAGCGGACGATTAAGCGCATCGCCCCCGAAACCGTCGCTTCTTGACTGGGCTTGAATCTCGCCGTTCTGGCTTCATCTCGGTCGGCTCCGGTCCTCAGCGTACTTCCAGTACGCTTGCGGTCCTCGCTCTCCCTCGATCTTGCCAAAACGACGATCTTCTGCGCCCGATTCTTCTG
>CAYYUZ010000167.1:0-6739 GCA_964475005.1 uncultured Spirochaetales bacterium | reverse complement strand
AAGAAACCGGACTTCCCGATGATGATGTGATCCAAGACATGTATTCCGACGATCTCACCAGCCTTCCCCAACCGTTGGGTCGCTTCCCTGTCTTCCCTCGAAGGTTCCAAGGAGCCTGACGGGTGGTTGTGGGCGAGGATCACCGTGGCGGCGCAGTCCTTGATCGCTCTCACGAACACCTCTCTTGGGTGTATGAGAGTTCGATTCAGCAACCCGATGGAGACGAGGTGGACCTTGATCACGCGATTGGCGGCGTCAAGCGTGACGACCACAAAATGCTCTTGCTTCTTGGAAGCGTATCTTTTGAGAAATGGGAAGATGTCGTTGGGCTGACCAATGTGAACATCGACGGAAGAGTGTCTTTCAGACACGAGGTCATAGGTCATGATCCACCTCCCCGTGAGAATTGGTGTCGATCTCGGCGGTGCTCAGGGGGAAGGTGACCGGAGGTCGACCATGGAAACTGATTCCCCACCCGGAAACACCTGAGCCTTTCTCTTCCCTGTCGGCGTCTCTCGAGAGCAAGAGCTCCGGGTAGTACTGGCTGATGAAGTGACGCCATGAAAGAACCGGCAGTCGGATCCCCTCGTGGTCTCCGTCTCTCACCGCGCCGAGTTTGAAGTCGAATCTCCAGGGCGATCCTTTCTGGATCAAGGGACGGTATCCGAGCGGTCCCCAGTTCCCCTTAATCGTCGGGTTCAGCGCCAGCCCCGTCACCCGCTCGGTTGCCTGGACCTTGCCGCACTTGGGACATATCCCAGACCAACCTCCGGCTCCAGACAAGGGACTGCCTCCGGCCCTCAATACGAAGGCCTTTGAAGAGCAGCTCGGGCAATTCCGTTTCAAAGACCCGTTCTTCCAGCCCTGGACGGCGGCACCAAGAAAGACATGGCCACCACCTATGTAAGCCAAACCCACGTACAGATCAGGGAATGTGACCAGGGCAAGGGTGTCGTCTTGGACGACACCCTTGATGTTCCTGATGAAAAGAGGAATCCCCTCTTTCCAGTTGATTGATGCTTCCATGGGAAGCCTCCTTTAGCTCGGCACCTTGTGCCTGACAATCCCGACAACGTCGAGACCAGCCGCCCGCAAGTAGAGGACGTAAGATGGCGGCTGTTGGTTTTTTCAGTTCTTCAATGTGGCCTCCTGGGCCGACTTCTGGTCGGTGCGGTCAAAGGCACCGCACCTGAGCTTCTTGAGTCTTTGGACCACCTTGTCCTTTCAGTACGGACGAGGTGGACATCTCTCGGGATGGTCACCGTCGGGGTTCGCCTTCTTGCACTCCTCGACCCACAGTTTGTGCTTGACGGTCAGGGCGTCGGCTTTCTCTTGGGTCATGAAAAGGGGAGAGAAGATGTCGGCGATCGAGAGAGGCAGGAGGACCCAGTCTAGGTGCGAGCGGTACCAGTGGAAGGCCATCCCACCGACGACCAGGACCTTGTAGACCTTGTCCACCTCGGGCGACAGCAGGATCAGCCCGCCGATCACGGTCGTCAGTAGGACCAAGGCGATGTTGCGGAAGATGATCCGGCAGAAGACCAGCCCGTAGAGGATCTCGCCCCAGAAGTACTCCCTCGTGCATTTGATCCAGACCTTCTTTACTTTGGGTTCCTTCATGATTGCCCCCCGGCTTTCGTTCTGCCTTTGACCCGACCTTCAAGGATGAGAAGGCGGAGTAGCTCACGGGCTCTACGCTCTCCGATCTGGAGACGGTTTGCGACGGCCCTGTACCCAGCCAGTCGCAAACCGTCTCCTAGCGTACGCGCCGTCGCCAGATACGTGTCCGCAGTGATCTCCGTGACGTCCGCAGCGGCAACGCCGACAATATTGCTTGCTACGTCCTTGGGTCTCGGAGCTACGCCCACCAGTGCCAGAGCGGAGACCTCCGTGAGCGTCGCCAAGAGGATCACGAGGCCGAGTTCAAGAACCTCGGCGCTGTTCTGACCGATGAGACCTCCGAACCCTTTGACGCCGTTGCTGGACCTAGCCGTAGACTCAAGATGCGCCACGTCGGACGCCCTCGCATTGGCCGTTTCCTGGGCCAGGGTAAGCTCGGTTGTGATTTTCCCGGCTGAGGTTGTCCAGTCAAAGGGAAGGGCGCGTAGCCGCGCTGTTAAGGTCGATACAAGGTCCTCGGCGTGGTCGTAAGCGAAGGTGGCTGATTTGTACTCAACAGACCGGCGGACGGTCTCAAGAGCCTTCTCGTTCGTGGTTGCCTGGGCCTCTTCGATTCGGTTCCAGGCCATCCCAGCCGCGGCGCAGATCGTAATGACCTCGAGAAGCAAGGTAATCGATCTCCTCCAGCCCCCGGAGCGCCACAACAAGAGCATGGACGCTGTGAGAAGGACTGACCAACCAACGCCAAGTCCGCGGAACAAAGGTTCTGACCCTGCGACGGATAAGAACAGCGTCGCCATGATCGAGCCACTCAACGTCCAGAGTCCGATACCGACGGCCATGCGTAGGTGAGCTTCAGTTAGGCCCATGAGAGAAACCCTGATCTTTGAGGGATTATACAACACACCGATGGACGCGGGATTGCTCCAAGAAGGTAGCCGACAAAGGCGACATGCTCTCGGGGGGGCTTGCTGAACGAACAGACGAGGCAGTTTTGTGGGGTGGCGAACTTCGCCATAGAGTCCCTCCTTAGGCACCAGGACAACCGTCCCGACATGGAATAACCCCATGGAGCCGCTTGTGCCAAAGGGGAAAGCGGACGCGGCTCAAAGAAATAGTAACCCCAAGTCTAGCTTATAACAAGGGGTCTGGTTCAGGTTTCGTATGACTTTCTTTAGTTATGGTATTACCACCAGAATCAAGAACGGCAAGCACTTCAGTCAGAAAATTTCCCGAGCAATTTAGAAGGGTGACTCGCAACAAAGGTGCCGACGGTTCCATACTCCAGCAATGCAAAGGCCTCCGTTAGTCTCTGGACGGGAAATGTTGGTCAGCTACCTCGTTAACACCTTTCCATCCGCCAAAACAGTGACTTCTTCAACAACAAGATGGACCGACGTTCCGAGGCTTTTATAGACAGTCCCTCTGGCTAGAACGTGAGAAACCTTCTCCTTGAGCAGTTTCCTGAATAGTGTCGAGGGAACGACTACGGAGGTAGTGCTATTGAGGAACATACCGGTAAGAGAATAGTTAGAAAGATCACTAAACATAACCACGAAATCACCAGCCTTGATTCTGTTTGACTCAACTAGGGACAGCTCTCCCTCGACCGACTCAATCTTTGCAGCTGACGAGACAACGACGTTTGCTTTCACCTCGACGGCCTTTCCGACGTAATCTTCGGGAAAGTTAATGAAATCGCTCACCTCAATGGCATACATTTGAGAAACAGAACATAAGACAATCAAGATCGATAGCGCCATTCTTTTCATGGGATATTCCTTCAATTTCAAGATAGAGTAACAAATCTTAGGGCTAGGGCAAGGCAGTTTGCACGTCAGTCTTCACCACGACAACTGCAGGGCCACTGCCAGAAACCCGTGCAAATTGGCTTCACGCGACGCCACCAGGTTGCGTCCATAGGCCGGCAGTGTCTCAAAGACGGTTCAACACCTTAGTCAGTTTTAATTCCGCCGCTGCCTCAGCAAATGTTTCCTTGACAGCACTTCCATAGGTTCCGTAAGCCTCAAAGTCAATACCCAGAGAGTCATGCAAAGGTGACCATTCCGTATTGTAGCCATGATCGAGAAGAAATAGCGCTAGTTCTTCATTCTTGGTAAGAAGTGCAGCTCCAAATGTCCCAGTAAGTATCCAGTAACTGACTTTGTTGGACATTCCAAAAAGGGAAGACTCCCCCAGGTCTTTCCGACCAACCAAGTACTTGACAATTTCCATAGCTTCCAAGCTAACAGCGATGTCTAGGAGACTTCCAACAAAGGTATTGTTATTCTCGCTTTTTTGGCTTTTTCGAAAACTGGAGATTTCGGCGTCAACCCAATCCCACGTAGCCGAAGTCCCAGTAAAGGAAACGGACTCTAGGATATGGGTGGATCGGTGATACTCGTACAATACTTTTCGGTGAACATCGATCTTCTTTTGTTCTTCAAAGGCTTTGAAAATACTAAGGCTTCCATAATTTATCGCCGGACCAACCTGTGCCACAGGGTCCTTCGGAAGCTGACCGGCCTTGGTTAATGGCTCCAGCAGTTTGGGATCGTCCAGGATATAGACCAGGGCTTCAAGACGGGCAGGAGGGAGACCTTCCCCATCCTGAAGGGCTGCAAGGATGTCGTCTTTCTGGCCGCCAAGAATCCCGATGACTAGGTCAGCATTGGGTGTGATTTTTCTGACTGACGGATCGACTATTTGTCTTTCGTTTTCACCAACAGAATCGTTAATTCTCTTGATAGCTCGGTAGTTGTTGACCGAACTGAATACTCCTGACCTAACTGCCTTGTCTCTCTTGAGGTCAAAGCTTGCTGCATCTTGGGGAACATCAACACTGTTGATGACTGCTTTAGTCACGGAGGTCATAACATTGGGGAATCCTGTTGCAGGATTTGGAAGCTTTCCTTCCCATTTTGAGGCAATCAAAGCAACCATGTCAGTGTTTGGTTGTTGGTCAGAGCCATCTGTCAGAGCGAGGCTAAGAACGTCACTCCCAAGTTTGTCATTTGGTCCTGTTAAGGAGACCCCTTTGGAGAAAAGGTAACGGACCACGTCGATTTGGCTACTGGTGACTGCCGATTGAAGAAGTGTCCGCCCGGTTTGCTTATTGACAGCGTTGACATTTACTCCAACGTTTTCTATGAAGTTCTGGACACTCGGCACGTCTCCAGCATTGACAGCATCCCAGACGGAGTCGGCAAACGCTGGTATCGACGACAAGATCAGAAACATTAAGACAAATACCCAGCCGAAAGAAAACGAGATATGAATCGATTTCATAGGGCTCTCCTGCACAAAAAAGATTTTCTTCGGGACGGACCAAACTTTCTGAGAGAGCCTTGGATGTCTGTCAATCACCAGTACCTGGCAAATAAGTCCATACGGCGTTGAGCGAGTTCGACTTGGAAATTCCCTTTCATGATACTTTATGACAGTTATGACTGGCAGTCAATAACATATTGACTATTGTATAGTCGAGATTCTAGTCCAATCCCCTTAACCTTCCTGCAGGGGAATCCATGTCCGACGACCTCTTAAAGATCTTTGCAAAGAACTTGAAGCTCTACAGGGACGTCGAGGACATCAGTCAGGCCAAACTGGCAGAACTCTGCGGTATCAGTCTGAACTATGTGTCCCTAATTGAGATGGGACGGAAGTTCCCTGGCCCGGACAACATCGTACAGCTCGCCAAAGCACTGAGGGTGAAGCCCTACCACCTTTTCCTAGACCTAGAGGAAGACAAAGCTGACCCAGTAATCAGCAAGTTGATCGCTCGGAAGTTCCTGACTGACCTGACCGACCAAATGAAAACCTTCGCGGACGGTTACTTCAAAGGCTGACAAGGGTTCTTGTGAGGTGGCCACCGACTGTGGCGACATCAACGCACGTGTCAGGGAGGTTTACCGCCAGTTCACGCCTCAGGTTGAGGACTACAGCATCGACGAAAGCTTTCTTTGGTTCCAAGACCAGCAGAACGTCCCCACAGCAGAGATCAGAAGGCTGGTGCGAAGTGGACAGGAATCCCGGTAACGGTGGGGATCGGGCCAACGAAGGTGCTTGCCAAGATGGCGAACAGGCTGGCCAAGAAAGAACCTGAGGGCTGGCTAGAGCTCAATCCCTTGATTATACAACAGAGCTTGGAGGCCTTCCCTGTCTCGAAGGTCTGGGGCATCGGTCCTGCAACAAGCGCGAAGCTGGAAGGCATGGGTATCCGGACCGCCCTAGAATTCACGCTGATGGACCCTTTCGAGGTGAAGAAGCTTTTTACCCTGGTTGGATGGAAGATCCAGCAGGAACTCCTGGGCCGTCAGCAGATCGACATCGAGACCCTGAGCCCGAAGGAGAACATCCTGACGTCGAGGTCATTTTCGTACCCGGTGATAGAACTTGCAGATCTAGAGGAGGCCGTGGCTGACTACGCCACAGGAGCGGCAGAAAAACTTCGGTCTCAAGACGGCGTCACTGTCCTGGTCGAAACCTCAGTAACTACGAACTTTTTTCACCTCGACGAACCCCAGTATTCTCGAAGCGTTCTCGTGAAACTTCCCCATCCCACCTCGTTCACACCCGACATTGTCGGAGCCGCCCTCAGAGGCCTCAAGGAAGCCTTCAGGCCGGGGTTCAAGTACAAGAAGGCCGGAGTGACGCTCCTCGCCATCGAAGCCTCAAAAGGGCTCCAGGGAAGTCTGTTCTTTTTGGATAATCCAAGACTGGCAGCTCTCCAGGTGGCTGTGGACAGGATGAATGCCCGGCATGGTCGTGGAACGGTTTCATGCAGTCCTAAAAGAAGGGATTCGTCGTGGATGATGCGGCGGGACTTGATGTCTCCAGGATATACCACACGATGGGAAGACCTCCTGAAGATTCACTAGGTCGGCCGGCCCTTGAGCCAGGACCGGTTTCGTGCTACTTGCGGCAACCCATTTCTTGACAAACTGAGAATTGAGACCAATTCTGGCTGGAAGATGGATGAAGACGAACTCGGCCCTACCCTGTTTGAACTACTCAATGTTGAGGTTCTTGAAGCCGAGGCACCTTGGATTCACATTCTCTGGATGAGTATTTCGGGTCAAACCTGCCACCTGTTTCGGCGGATTCCTGCCACCAATTT
>CAYYUZ010000166.1:0-6750 GCA_964475005.1 uncultured Spirochaetales bacterium | reverse complement strand
AGGCTGACAGAATCCCTGTAGCATTGTTTGACGTAACGGTACATCACGGACACTGGGGTGCTCCTGAAAGTCCGGCGTAGAGTCCAACCAGGGTCGCCCGGCCGCTCAGGTCGCCGTGTTCGGCCAGCTTCCTGCCGAAGGCAGAGTCGGCCCTCGGGGGCATTGGCCCGGCCAGAAAATCCCCGAGAGCGGTGTCGACTCTCCCCTCGGTCAGCTGGAAAAGGTAGTGGCGCGAAAGCCGCGAAGTCCGTGGCAAGGCCCTTCGAAGCCGCGAACCTTCCTGCGCGGACCACAGTCCCCGCCGTCGGCGCGCGGCAAACCAACCGGCCAAGTAGTCGTCGCCCAGGGGAGTGCTTCCCGAGCCCCTTCCGACAAGGGACTCCCAGTCCCCACCCGGTCCCGCAGCCAGCGTTGCAAGCCATCGGCCTTCGGGAGTGTCCGGCAGGCTTGTGTCAAACCAACGTTTCCATTCCTGGAACCAAGACGCGGTTGGCCTCAGGTCGTCGGAACCAAGGCTGAGCACTGCTGTGCGGTCGGGCGCCGCCTTGACGTTCAGAACCTCCCCGATGCCATTCAAGAACCAGAGATTGCCGTCGGTTTCTAGGGCCGTGTCGGGAGGGAGGGACGGCAGCGCCCCGGCCAACTCGATGCCGCGAGGCGAGGCCGACAGCCCCTCCCCCACGACGGCGACCAGAGAGTCGGTTCCGTCGCTGAACCACGCCGTCCGCGAGAACGACAGGACCAAGCGTCCCCGCCAGGGCCCGGCCGGCAAGCCGGCCCTCGACCGCGCCGAAACCGGTCTCACGGCCGTCGCGCCTTCAAGGATTTCACAACGGCGTCACTACTGGCCGTCCAGCCGAAGATCCCGCCTTGGGCGCGGATCATTTCGAGGGCAACGCGCTGGAATTCAGGAAAGTACGAGGCCACGGCGTCCTCCACCACTAGGCATTCGTAACCGCGGTCGTTGGCTTCGCGGACGGTGGTGTGCACGCAAACTTCGGTGGTGACGCCGACCACGATGACGGACCGGATGCTTCGGGCATGAAACAGCGCGTCGAGGTCGGTAGCGTAAAACGCCCCCTTGCCCGGTTTGTCGACCACGGGTTCGCCGTTTAAGGGCGCGACCTCGGGCACGATTCCATGACCGGGTTCGCCCCTGACCAACAGCCGTCCCAGCGTTCCCTTGTCGCCTATCCTCCGCCCGGGGTCTCCGCGCCGCCATTTGGACGGCGGAAGGTCGGCCAGATCGGGACGATGCCCTTCGCGGGTGTGGACGATGAACAGCCCCGCCTCGCGGGCCGCGTCGAGAACGGCCCTAGCGGGACCCAGGCTGGCCCGAAGGAGAGAAACATCGTTCCCCAGACTCTCGCCAAACCCGCCGGGCTCCAGAAAATCCCTCTGAAAATCGATGAGAAGCAACGCCGTGCCAGGCACGTCGAAGGTGAAGTCATAGGGGAGAGCGGGGATAGACGGCACCGGGTCCTCCTTGGGAATCAAAAAATGTGACAGGATTACAGGATGAAGTCAGGATTCACAGGAGGGAACGGAAGGAGAGAATCCTTTGGTCCAAAGGTGCCTCCTCCTTTTTCCCCGTCCTGTTCCTCCTGATAATCCTGTCATCCTGTCTCCCTTGTCCTAACTATTTCGCCTGTCCGATAACGCCTTCGACCAGCCAGTTTGTGACGTTCAGCAGGTCGGCGCCTCCGGTTTTGCCGGCGGCCATCACTTCTTTGCCCGTGTTGTCCTTCAGCGGCCCTGTGAACACGGCGAGTTTGCCCGAAACGATGCCGGCCTTCGCCTGGGCGATCTTGGCTTTTGTGTCGGCGCTCACCGACGGGCCGTAGTCGGCCAACGTCACGATGGGAGACTCGATGCCGCCCACGATGTGGCTGGGTTTCCAGGTCTTGGCCAGCACGTCTTTGACCTCTTGCACGTAGACGTCACCCCAGTTGAACGCGATTCCCGTGAGCCACCCCTTGGGAGCGAAGTCCTTCAGCGAGGCGCTCCAGATGCCAACCGATTTGATCCCCTTGGCCTCGGCGGTCTTCACCACGGTGATGGGCGAGTCGACAAAACAGGCGACCACGTCGACCCCGGCGTCGGCCAGGGCGTTCACCGAGGCCGCTTCCTTGACCGAGTCGTTGAAGCTGTTGTCGATGGTGAGCGTGGTGGTGACCTTGGGGTTCACAGTCTTGGCTCCCAACTCGAAGGCGTTGACCGAGGCCAAGATGTTGGGAATGGGGAACCCAATGATGAAGCCCAGTTTGCCCGACTTGGTGGCGGCACCTGCGGCGATTCCCGCCAAGTACATGCCCTCGAAGTTGTTGCCCCAGTAGGTGCCGAAGTTCGGCGCGTCTTTGAAACCGCCAGCGTGGAGGAAGGTCACGTTCGGGTACTTCTTGGCCACGTTCAACACAGGGTCCTGGTAGCCGAAGCTATGGGCGAAGATGATGGTGGCGCCCTTGTTGATCATCTGCTCGATGACCCGTTCCGCGTCGGCGCTCTCAGGAACATTTTCGGCCTCAAGAACCGTCACCTCGGGCAGGGACTTCTTGAGCACAAGCACGGCGTCGTGACTGGCCTGGTTGTACCCTGCGTCCTTGACCGAACCCAAGTGAAGCACCCCAACGGTGACCTTGGCCTGGGCCGATAGTCCGACAGGCAAGCTGAGGGCCAGCGCCAGAAGCGCGGCCCGAACAACATTCTTTTTCATATGAACCTCCTACGGTTGCAGAACAAGTTTTTTTACGTCCTCAACAGCGCGAGGACAAAGAACTCAATTGCGTAAAGAGAACCCTCTTGAAGAAAGAGACAGGATGACAGGATTTTTTGGATGAACAGGATTTGGAAAGAACCCGGGACGGAGAGAGCGAAGGTCTAGGTTGACGTCCTGCGATTGAATTCCTTCCCTTTCCTGTTAATCCTCCTCACTCCTGATATCCTGTCACATTTCCTTTCCGGACTATCCCCCCTTGGGCGATTCAAAAACTTCTTTCAGGCTTTCAGGCATCCGCCCGCGGCTGGCGTTGCGCAGCAGGACCAACACCGCCAGTGTCACGAGGTAGGGCAGCATGTCGAGTAGGAACGGGCTGACTTGGGCGCCTCTGGCCTGCATTTGAATCTGCAGTGCCAAAGCGCCTCCGAAGAGCAGGGCGCCCGGAAGAACCCGAAGAGGGCTCCACGAAGCAAAGATCACGAGCGACACCGCGATGAACCCCCGCCCCGCCGTCAAGCCCTCGGTCCAGGCGTGGGCGATGGCCAAACTCAAGTGGGCGCCAGCGACGCCCGCCAGCAAGCCGCCGATCAGCAGCGCCTGAACCCTCAGTAGCGACGGGCGAGAACCGGCTGCAAAAGCCACCATCTTGTCCTCACCAACGGCGCGCAAATGCAGTCCCCATCGCGTCCTAGCCAGCAGATACCAGATCACAAGGGCCGACGGCACCATGAAGTACACAAGAGCGTCTTGTTCAAACAAAATGGGACCAAAAAAGGGAATCTGGGAGAGTCCCGGCAAGGCGATCACGTCGAAGCCATTGACCTGAGCGCCGACGAAACCCTGACCGTAGAAGGCGCTCAGACCCTCTCCGAAGAACATCAACGCTAGGCCGCACGCCAGTTGATTGGCCCGCCGCCACAGAACCAGCGGCGCCAGAATGAGGTTGAACAGTGCGCCCGCGGTCATGCCGGCGATCAGGCCCAGCACAGGCGAGCCGGTTGTCGACGCGATGGCGAAACTGACAGAGGCCCCAATGAGCATGGTTCCTTCGACGCCGAGGTTGATGAGGCCCGATTTTTCGACCACAGTTTCGCCCAAGGCCGCGTAGAAGATTGGAGCGCTGGCTTGAATGGTTCCGGCCAGCCAGCCCTCGAGAAAGCCGCTACTCATGGGAACCTCCTTTGTGCCGCAACCGGGCCAACCAACGCTCTTCGAGGCGGTCGGGCCTCCAGGCGTCGGCAAGGACCATGAACAGAATCAACGCCATGAAAATGTTGACCGTCGCCGAAGGCAAACCCTGGTCGAGTTGCAGGCTGTCGCCCCCGGTGGCGACAAGCGCGATCAGGAAACCCAGAATCAAAATCCGCAACGGCTTGTGCCCGGCCAGCCACGCCACAAGAAACCCCAGGTACCCCAGACCTGGCGAAAACGAAGGACGCAGGCGTCCCTGAATGGCGAAGATTTCCCCGGTGCCAGCTAACCCCGCCATGGCTCCGCCCACGAGCATCACCACAATGATGGTGCCCGAAAGGGGGAGACCGTGCCGGTGCGAGGCCACAGGGTTGCCGCCAATAGCCCGAATCTGGTAGCCCCAGCGGGTGCGGTTCAGCACCAACGCCACGATGGCCAGCGCGGCCAAAGCCAAAAGCAGTCCGACGTGGATGCGCCCGACAAGCGGCGGCCAAGCCCAGCCGGCACCGAAGGCCGGCGATTGGGGCACGTTGGCCGACCCGGGGTCCCGCAGCGGCCCGTAGATGAAAAAGTCCACAAGTCGCAACGCCACGTAGTTGAGCAGAAGGGTGCTGATGGTCTCGTTGAGCCAGCCCTTGGCCCTGAACCACGCCGGAATCAACGCCCACAACGCCCCGCCCACCATGCCGCACACAACCGATACAACAAGGCCGACCGCCAGCGGCACGTCGGGGCCAAGCGCCAAAGCCGCGAGCGAAGCAACCAGCGCCCCCAAGTACAACTGCCCTTCCCCTCCAACATTGACGAGCCCCAACCGAGCCGGAAGGGCAACAGCGAGCGCGGTAAACAGAACGGGAATGAGCTTCACGAAGATCTCGGTGAACCCGAACGCGTTGCCGAGGGTCGAACCCAGCAGGCTGGCGTAGGTGTCCAGCGGATTCTTTCCCGAAGAAGCCAAGACTAGGCTGAAGAGCACAAGCGCGACAACAATGGAAAACCCCAGGGTGGCGGTGCGGACGCCGAGTCTGACAAGAAAAGGCTTCAGATCAAACATGCGAAACCCCTTCCCCGGCGCCGCCCGTCATCAGTAGCCCGACCTCTTCCGGGGTGGTCTTCTTGGTTTCAAATAAGCCAGCCGCGTGGCCTGCATGCAGAACCAGCAGGCGGTCCGACAAGGCAAACAGTTCATCGAGGTCTTCGCTGACAAACAGCACAGCCATTCCCTTGTCGGCGTGCGCCAACACAAGGTCGCGGGCGGCGCGGGCGTTCGAAAGGTCGAGTCCCCGTGTCAGGTAGTAGCTCAAAAAGACCTGCGGGCTCCTGTAGAGTTCCCGCGCGATCACAACCCGCTGAAGGTTACCCCCCGACAGGTCTCCGGCGCGAGCATCAAGCCGGGGAGCCGACTGGACAAACGCCCCCATCAGCGCCCCCTGCGCGTCGGTCTCGACCAGCGCTCGGTTGGGACTCCAGCCGCCAGAAGTCCAGTAGTCCCTCTGACGGCCCAAAATGAGGTTTTCGCGTACGGTCAAACTTCCCACCGTCCCTTGTCGGAGGGGGTCTTCGGGCAAGACGGCCACCCCGGCAGCGAGGGTGGTTCGCGGACTCGGCCGATCGCTGTCACGGCCCACCAGACTGATCGTGCCGTTGGTGAGTGAGCGCAGGCCGAGCACCAAGTCGGCCAGGTACTCCTGGCCGTTGCCGGAGACCGCCGCAATTCCCAGAATCTCTCCGGGAGCGATCTGAAACGACACGGCCTCGAGCCCGGGGCGACCATCGTCGGTGGCGCACGAGACATTGATGAATTCCAGCAAAGGAGAGCCTTCACGGACCGAGGACTGATGGGCGCCAACCTCGTCCCACTCTCCCCCTGACTCCTGACCAACCAGCAGCTTGACCAAGCCGTGGCGGTCCAGGCCCTCGCGGACCGAAGACGCAGTGACCCGGCCCTTCCTGAGCACGGTCACGCGGTCGGCGCATCGGAGCACCTCGAGCATCTTGTGGCTGATAAACAACACGGCAAACCCCTCGGACCGCAACCTGTCAAAGATGCGGAACAGATTCTCGGCTTCGTGGGGAGCCAAGACGCTGGTTGGCTCATCGAAGATCAGCACGCGCGCGCCAGCCACCAGAATTTTCAGGATTTCGACCTTCTGCCGGTCCCCCATCGGAAGGTCACGGACAAGAGCCTCGGGGTCGACGTCCAGACCGTAGGTTTTGGAAAGGAGGGCGATGCGGCTCACGAGCTGCCGTTTCTCTGTGCCCTTCTCGTCGAGAAACAGCGCCACATTCTCCCAGACCGTAAAGGCGGGAATAAGGGTGAAATTCTGAAAGACCATACCGATGCCCAGAGAACGGCCCTTTCGCGGACTGTCGACGGTCACAGGAGTCCCATCCACCAGCAGTTGCCCCGCCGTTGGCTGGTAGTAGCCGTAGAGGAGCTTCATCAGCGTGCTCTTCCCGGCGCCGTTTTCGCCCAAGATGGCGTGAATCTCCCCGGCGCGGATGACAAGATCGATGCCGTCGTTGGCCTTAAGCGTACCAAAGTGTTTGCACAAGCCGCGAGTTTCAAGCAAAACCTTCCCCGGATCGGTTCTAGGAGTCATGGCAAGTACTCTGCAAGCGTCGTGCCATCTTGTATACAAGATTACTATCTCGATTCCCGATAAAAATTTAGGGGCATGTCCCTAGGCATCCTGATTTGATTTCATCCTACGAAGATGACAGATTTTCTCATCTTCATGACATCTTTGTAGTTTCTTGAAGAATCCCTAGCCACGATTCTCCCTAGTCCAGAGCCCGACTTGCCCCCATAATGAACCCATGAAAACGCTCAAAAATTCCTT
>CAYYUZ010000165.1:0-6898 GCA_964475005.1 uncultured Spirochaetales bacterium | reverse complement strand
TACTTTGAACCCGACATCATCAAAATCGACGCACTGATGCTTCGAAGATCCCTCCGTGAGCGGAGTTTTCGCCAAGTGTTGCGCGGTGTCAGCACCATGGCAGAGGGGTTGGGCTCCGCGTTGCTCTTTGAAGGCGTCGAGACCGAGGAAGAACTCCATCAAGCGCTGGACTTTGGGGCACGCTACATTCAGGGCTGGTATTTTTCCAAGGCCGCTCCCGACTTTCTGCCCGAACTGAGCTTTGCCGAGAACCTCAAACCCGTTTTGAGGAGTTTCGGGAACCGGATCGTGGGCCAGGCCGAGAGGCTCAAACAAAGGATACGCAAGACCATGGAGACTCTTGGCCGTCCCCCGACACCGATTCCTCTGCAATCGGGGACTTGGGGCTACGGACCAACCGCCTTGGACGCCTGGGTCGACGTGGCCTGCCGGGTCTTTCTGACCGACCAATCGGGTTTCCAAGTCTCCCCCAACTTCGAGACCAGCCCCGAGGGGTGGAAAACCAATCCCGCGGGCTTGGGGAGATGCCGGTCGATTCGGCCCTATTTCCCGGGAAGCGGAGACAGCCGGTGGTCGGTGAGCGACGCCTACTATGACGTCAATGACAGAAGTCTTCTGAGAACCTACACGCGCCCAACCGAGGCCGGTCTGGTCTTGTTCGTCGATGTTCTAGAGATTGAAAATCAGGGGTGAAACCGTTAGAGTGGACCAAAAGGAACCCTCATGCCCGTTTGGAACCGCATCGCTGAAGTCCTGAAACCGCAGGCAGACCACACCCTCCAAGCCGAGGCCTTGGTGCAAGAATTTCGCCAGCGGGGTTGCCTCCCCCATACCCCCAAGGATCTACTTGCGCTCCCCGATGAAGTCATCACGGCGTTTTATACCCTTCTGATGGACGGCAAGGTTCCTGTCAGCCCTGTGGCTGGTCAGGCCGACTCCGGCTGGATCACTCAGGCGTCTGCATGTTTTGTTAACGTCCGCGCCACGGGTCTGGTCGACGGCCAGTTCGGCACCTTCATTCAAGCGGCGAAACTGCTTCCAGGTCTGCGCGTCAAGGCGCTCCATTTGGCTCCCTTTCTGGAGTATGAGTTTGGTACCGTTTACGCGATCCGTAGCCTGAAGACGATTGCTCCACAGCTCCTGAACCCGCAGCTCCTTGAGAAAGGACTTCGCGCGCCGCTTCAACTTGACGCCTTTATCCAGGCCGCCCACGCGTTAGGCAAGGCTGTCGGGTTCGATCTGGAGCCGCACACGGCGCAGTACTCGATTCCGGCGCTCGAAGTTCCTGAAGCCTTTCGTTGGATCAAGGTGTTCCCCGATGACCGCAACTGGCTCGACTACATGCTTCAGGCCGACACTGTCTACACGAAGGAAGTTCAAGACAGGCTCGCCCTTGAGGTGAGAACGCTGGTCACGGGTTTTCTGCGCGAGCGTTCGCTCCATACCCTCGATGAGGAAGAAAATGATTCTCCAGAGACTTTGGCCAATAAGAGGCAGGCGTTTCAAGACGCCATTCAGTTGATGATTCAAGAAGGCTATTGGACGGTCCCTTCACACGCTTGGGATTCCGAGGGTCTGCCAAGATTCGCCGGCTACCATGCCGACGGGTACCCGACCTTCCAGTACCTGAACCGCCAGGGCAACGATTCTAGCGAACAGGCCTACCATATTGTCACTCCCTTTGCCTTCTACCACCACCTGCCCTTGCAAGGCACCAACCTCCGCCAGAAGCCCGAACCGAACCCCGCCGCGCTCGACCTGTTTTGCTCGGCGTTTTTGCACTGGCGCGACCGCCACCACTTTGATTTCGTCCGCCACGACAGCGTTGACCACGTCTTTGACTCGGTGTTCGACGGCGACGGGAACTGGCCTCTTTCGGATCGTCCCACACCGTCGGTTTTGGCGGAGTTCATCCGTAGGTCCAAACTCCCCGGTAAACCCTTTGTGGCCCATTTGGCTGAGAGGCTGGGCAACGAAGTGGAAGACTATTCGGCCATTGGCTACGACCTGCTGTTAGGAAGTGACATGATGGAAACCGTGGGCCAGGCCCACCTCGACAAGTCGTTTCGCCTTCAGGGGCAGCTAGAGGACCTGAACAAGCGGCGCAAGAGCCCTTTTGCGGTGGCGTACGCTGTCGACACCCACGATACGGGGAACCCCTTCTTCTGGGGACAGAGCTTGACCGAGAAGCTCGGCTCCGAAGGGATGAAGACTCGCCTGTTCCTGAGCCGCTTTCTTGGCTGGGGTAATGGGAAGCGGCCCAAGTACGAGGTCATGGGCCTGGCCGATCTCTCGAATGGCCTCTTCCCGGCCAACGTTAGCGAGAAGAATATGATCTGGGTTGGCGACACAGCTTTCAACTTGTGGTATCACCGGCTCGAAGATCTCTACGCGGAACTCAAGCCGACCTTGGAGCGTGGACGCCTTGTGGAATCGTTTGCGGGGCGCACGTATTCGTGGTGGATGGTCGAAGGCGAAACTCAATTGGCCGTTTTTGGCGTTTGGTACGAGGCCGCCTGGGCCTATAGCGAGACGGGCGTGGAACATAATGACGTTCGCGAACGCTACTCGGCAAAGAACGGTGAGTTCCCGTTTGCGCAGCGTGACGTTCCCTCCAAAGCCGGCAACCAGTGGAATCTGCGGGCCCTGCGGACAGAAGAACTCTCCAAGGACCTTAAGATCTGGATCGTTCCGGTGAAAGCATGACGGTTCTCATCACAGGAGCGTCGGCCGGTATTGGCGAAGCCTGTGCCCGGGCCTTTGCCGCCAAGGGGTGCAATCTGATTCTGGCAGCCCGACGCATCGAGCGGTTGCACGTGCTGGCGGCCGAGTTAAGCACGGCCTTTGGCATCCTTGTTACCGCCGTCCCGCTCGATGTGACCGATCGCAAACAGGCCGAGTCCCTTCTGGAAAGGGCTGGGCGTCCTGCTGTCGATGTTCTGATCAACAGTGCCGGGTTGGCTCGCGGATTTGAAACGCTACCCGAAAACGATCCCGACGACTGGGACGAGATGATCGACGCCAACGTAAAAGGGTTGCTATGGGTGACGAGGCCCGTGGTGAAACAGATGGTTTCGCGGGGTACCCCGGCCCACGTCGTCAACCTTGGGTCGCTCGCGGGTGTCGCCGCCTACCCAAACGGCGCGGTTTACTGCGCCACGAAAGCCGCAGTGAAATCGATCAGCGATGGCTTGCGCCAAGATGTGAATTCCCATCCGATTCGAGTGACGTTGATCCAACCGGGTATGGTCGAGACCGAGTTCTCCGGCGTCCGTTTCAAGGGCGACCTGACTCGCGCCAAGGCTGTTTACAAAGGCATTGACCCGTTGACTGCCGCCGACATCGCCGATCTTGTGGTCTACGCCGTGATGGCGCCAGCCCACGTACAGATCACTGAACTTACCGTGACGGCAACTCATCAGGCCAACGCGTTCACCGTCTACCGGAAACCCTGAAGACGAATCAGTGGACGGCTTCTTCGCTAAGGAAGCGCTCGGCTTCGAGCGCGGCCATGCAACCCGAGCCCGCTGCCGTGACGGCTTGGCGATAGACCTTGTCCTGAACGTCACCTGCCGCGAATACCCCCGCCACCGAAGTCCGTGAGGTTCCCGGCACGGTCTTTACGTAGCCCGTTTCATCGAGCTCCAGTTGGCCGCCAAGGAAGGTGGTGTTCGGCTCGTGCCCGATGGCGTAGAACAGGCCTGCGGCGTCAATGATCTCGGTTGCTCCTGTCTGGTTGTTCTTCACCTTGACCCCGGACAAGACTTTGTCTCCCACGGCTTCAAGAGCCTCCGTAAACCAATGAATTTGGATCTTGGGGTTGTTCTTTGTCCTCTCCTGCATGGCCTTGCTTGCCCTTAGCACATTCCGTCTTACCAGCAGATGGACTGTGGAACCGAACTTGGTGAGGTAGGTCGCCTCTTCGCACGCCGTATCACCGCCGCCGATCACGACAAGGGGTTTTTGCCGGAAGAGCGGGAGGGCGCCGTCGCACACCGCGCAGGCCGAGATTCCGCGCTGCCAAAGCCTATCCTCACCCGGAAGGCTCAACCGTTTGGCGGTTGCGCCGGTGGCCAGAATGACCGTCTCGGCCTGAAACTCCCCGCTATCGGTCACCACTTTGAACGGGCGCTTGGAAAAGTCGACGGAGGTGACGGTGTCTGTTTCGATCCGGGTTCCGCAATGGACCGACTGGGCCCGCATTCTGTCCATCAGCTCCGGCCCAGGCAGGCCTTCGGGGAAGCCAGGATAGTTTTCGATTTCTGTTGTGGTGGTCAGTTGCCCGCCGGCGGCGACGCCCCCGGCCATGAAGCCTTCAAACATCAAAGGGGAAAGTTCAGCCCGCGCCGCGTAGATGGCCGCCGTGTGGCCAGCAGGTCCGGACCCGATGATGATGACCTTTTCAATAGTTGTGCTCATGCGCACCAATATAGAGAATTTGCCATAAAGAGGCAAAGAAAAAGCTGACTAGGTGGGCCGATGAGCGGCACCGTGACGTGCGGGATTGGCGAGAGTCTCGAGCGAGCCGTCGACAAAAGAAAGAATCTCCGGCGGAAGCGTATTCAGCTCCACCCGATAGCGTTTCTCGAAGGGGTCCCGGTTGAACGCTCCGTTGGCCTTCAGGATGGATGCGTCGAGCCTTCTGCCCTCATCGATGCGGTGAAGCTCTACCGGACTGTCTCCGATGGCGGTGATCACATGGTCAAGGGTGAAGGATCCGAACGAGAGTTGCATTCCGTGGATGATGCGCCAGTCCTTGGACTGGTACCAAACGATCAGGTGCAACTCTTTGGTGAAGAAGACTCTTCGAGGTTTGTCCCCAGGAACTTGTCGAGGGTCGGCAGATTCAACGAACATGGAAAACTTTCTTCATAGCAACTTCCTAAACCCTTCAGGGGGTGTTGGTCCAGCCTACGGAAGTCGACTCCGCGTGCCTCCCTCCTTTACTTCCCCGAAAGGCTTGAATAGAATAGTTCCCCATTGGGCCTTGTGAGAAAGGCTCCCTAAGGGGTATGGCATGGCATTTTCGTTGAGTATGTATCCGTGGGTCTACAAAGCTCAGTACGATGGCAAGGGCGGCTGGAGCGAGACCTACGATGAGAAGCCCCACAAAACCCCTGCCGAAGAAGCCGCCCTGCCCGAAGTCGAGCTCCAAACCCTTTTGGCCAAGCGCAACTCCTTTCCGGAGCTGCCTTTGGTGAACTACACAAGCCAGTACGGCATGGGCTGTTTCGAGGGGTTGAAGGCGTTTCCCCAGCCCGACGGAACTTTGAAACTGTTCCGACCCGACCGCAACGGACACCGGATGCAGAAGTCGATGGAAGGGCTCCAAATGCCTGGCTATCCCCAGAAGCTTTTCGTCGAGGCCACCAAGAATGTGATCGCCAAGAACGCCGCGCTCGGGTTTCGCCCCCAATACGATCCGGTGTGGGAAAAAGACCTCTTCCAAAACGCCTCCGCGGTGTACCTTCGCCCTTTTAGCTACTCCGAACCCGCTATTGGGTTGGGCCTTTCTCACACTCCGTGGGTCATCATCATCGGGACTCCTGTCAGCGCCTACTTTGCCGAAGGTTCCTCCGCGGCCATCACCACCGACTGCATTCGCGCGACCCCCAAGGGAACCGGCTGGATCAAGTGCGACGCCAACTATGTCATTCCCACCCTTGCCAAGAAACGAGCCGAAGCTGCCGGTTATATGGAAGCCATCTTTCTGGACGCCAAAACGCAGAGGTATGTGGAGGAAGGATCGAGCTGCAACTTCTTCGTCAGGATGAAGAACGGCACGCTTGTCACTCCCGAATTGGGCGACACCATCCTTCCCGGCATCACGCGGGATTCGATCCTCACTCTGGCCCGCGACCTAGGGATCAAGGTCGAGGAACGCCGCCTCGAGGTCAAGGAAGTCCTGTCGAAGGGAACCGAATGTTTCGTGACCGGAACCGCGGCGGGCATCTCTTACATCGAGAGCCTGACCCACAAAGATAAGACGGCCGTCTTTTCGGGCGGCAAGATGGGCGAAGCGACGCGTACCCTCCTCAAGACTTTGAAGGGGATACAGTATGGCACGGCCCCCGACACCCACTCCTGGATGCTCCAAGCCTAGCAGCTCGGTGTTTTGGCGTCGTTTCGGTCGACTCCGCTCCTCGGCGTGCTTCCAGCACGCCTCCGGTGCTCGCTCTCCCTCAACTTAGCCAAAACGCCGATCTGCGTCGGCTTGCCTGGAACACACTCGGCCGAGGGCGCTTCGCTGCTCGGCAGCAGGTAGGGGCAGGTTCGCTTCGCTCCCTGCGGTGGGTTAGCAGAGCAGGGGCGCTTCGCTGCCTGCGGTGTTGAGGCTGAGCAGGTTCGCTTCGCTTCCTGCGGTGGGTTAGCGGAGCAGGGGCGCTTCGCTGCCTGCGGTGTTGAGGCTGAGCAGGTTCGCTTCGCTCCCTGCGGGCCATCCTTGTGGGGCTTCCGCTCGTATATACAAGCAAGGGAGACTACAAAATGAAAAGTTCGACTGTAGGGCTTGTGTTGTTCGTGTTGACGACTTTGTTCTTGGTTTCGACGGTGGGGGCGCAAATGATGCCCTCGGTTACTGTTTCGGACCAAGCGGTCAAAGACGATTCGGTCACTATCAGCAAGGTGATCAGCGACGGTCCGGGCTGGATTGTGATCCATCTCGACAATCACGGGCCGGGGGCTGTGGTTGGATACGCCGCGTTGAGGGCCGGAGAAAATACAAACGTCGTTGTGAAGATTGACACGTACACGGCAACACCGAAACTCTACGCCATGCTGCACAAAGACGCTGGGGAGGTCGGCGTGTACGAATTCCCAGGTGCCGACGTGCCGGTCAAAGTAGGTGCCATGATGGTGAATCCGTCGTTCACCGTCACCGATCTCGACGCACGGGTCA
>CAYYUZ010000164.1:0-7035 GCA_964475005.1 uncultured Spirochaetales bacterium | reverse complement strand
AGCCCAGTTCAAATTCTCGAGGGCCAGCCCGGCCCCCATACATATAAGGGAGTATCAAAGATGAAACCAGGAGAACTCAGATCACTACAAGCGCCACTCAAGGATCGCTACAGGGAAGATCCAGAAGCGGCGTTAGTGACCCTTAGGGCTCAGGGTCGTCTTGGCGAAGGGGTGACGTGCAGCATCGAGACTGGGAAGGCGTTGGCCAAGGCCGGACTGCATCCTGCCACAGGGGGAGACGGCCTGAGTCTGTGTTCTGGCGACATGCTCTTGGAAGCACTCGTAGCGTTCGCGGGGGTCACAATGAATGCAGTCGCCACGTCCCTTGAGATTCCTCTCACTCAGGCAACGCTAGAGGCGGAGGGCGACCTCGATTTTCGGGGTACCTTGGGTATCTCCAGGGAAATCCCCGTTGGCTTCAAGAATATTCGATTGCTTGTGAAGTTGGAAACGAATGCGACTGAAGACCAAATCGCTACTCTTCTGAAACTTACAGAACGATTCTGCGTCGTCTACCAAACCTTGGCTGGCTCCGCGACGCTTTCCCTTCGCCGGAACTAAGCAGGGCTGGCCGTTTGAGTTTCCTGGTTTCTGAGGGATCGGCCCCAGGCCCTCCACGACCAGAATACCAGCGCCCAAGTCGCTTCTTGGCCTGATTCATCGGACGGAATTTACAATCGGCAAGATTGACCGCCTGGGTACTTGGGTCTAGCATTTTGCTGTTGGAGGATAGCTCCAAGGGTGTGCCCTTGGAAATGCCTTCCAGGACCGAGGGCGAGTCCTGCATGGAGCCACCGCTCCGGTCCTTTCTTTTCTAAAGGAGAGCCACGGTCACCTCGCCGCAGGCGACCGTGACTGGCGGCCTATGCCGCCATCAAAAAGTTCGTGCTCCGGCCAATGCGGATCGAAGTTGTATTGAGCGAGCTGGCCAGCTCAAAATACCCTTCTTGAAAGGTGGCCTGAGGAAGCCGAAAGACGAGCTCCTGGTCGCTGACCTTGTGGAACTTGGTCACGGGCAAGAACTCGGTGGGGTTCTGGGCGTTGACCAGTCTCAGGTATTCCTTAGGTTGAGCGGCGTCGAATTTCAACCGTTTTCCGTTGACCGAAGTGATGTGCCCCACCGCCAAGGTGCTGATTCCCTCGTCGGCTTCGGAGTCGACCACATTGAGCAGGATGGGCCGGATTTCGTCGACAATGACTTTCTCGATGGAGGAATTGGCAGCCATTCGTTCGTTCAAGGATTTTGACACCTGAGACATCAGGTAAACGGTGTTTCGCGGCGAAAGGAACGTGTCGGCCTTGCCTTCGAATTGCCCGCCCATCACAGGCGTCACTTGGATCAAGCCGTCGAGATTCACCTTGTAGCCCTCGCAACACGCGGTCTCGATGCTCATCGACAACAGCTGAAGGACGGCGGTGATGTCTGGCTTGGTCAGAGATGTTCCCTTGTCAAGCATGCGCTCGATGAGGGCCGCTTGGTCCAGGGTTCCTTTGAGGATGACTCTGCCAAAAAACTTGGACTCGTCCTGCAAACGAGTTTGGAATATAAAGTATTTGATACTCATTAAGTACCTCCATGATACACCTAATCGGATTAGAGTCTTTTAAACTTCAACGAGAAATTGTGAAAGTTGAGAAGAATCTTTGCTTTTTTGCGAGTGGATCTTTTGATAGCTAGACTAGGACTACTGGGATAGCTATCGGTGAACCCTGGGATAGGAAATGTAGGGGTCGAGATCAAGTTTCACAGGAGTCTTGGGATAGGTAGGCTGGACGCCTTAAGAAGGCTATCGGTTGATGGAGTTAGCAGTTTGCCTTGCCAGCGACTAGAATTGGATCGTAATCTCGGACTTGTTTTGCTGAAGTTTGTCATGAAGAATGCCGGCGGAAGGGTTTTGAAGGAGTGAGCCTCCTGCCGACAATAATGGGGTTGCGATATATACTGTCAAGTTGAGGTGTTATCCCCTGTGAGTCGGCCAACTATTCGTTTCAGCTTGTTGATTCTCATTTTGTTGGGTCTCGGAGGGGGGGCGTGGGGGCATTCGTTCGACTGGACGGGCACACCCGGTGATGGAGTGAGTTGGAACGATCCGAACAACTGGAATGAAGACCTTCTAGGAAACGGCGTCGGTACTGACTATCCAGGATCAAGCGGTAGCGGAGACACTGTTACTATCAACCAAGCTGTAACCGTCAGCCTCACCGCGACTCCGCCAAATTCCCTGGCTACCCTTACGATTGGCCCGGTGGCTACCGCGGCACTCACGGCTTCCCCTGGAGTCAACCTCCATACCACTGGCGACATGTTAGTCAACGGCACCCTAACGGGGGGTAGCGGAACGGTACAGGTCGATGGAAACCTCACCATCGCCGGTGCGGGCACTTTTACGGTCAATGGCGCCACCACGGTCAATGGCAATCTGTCGATGAACGGAGCTACAAGCACCATAACCCAGAACACGACCATTTCCGTCGGCGGAAACTTGTTGTGGACGGGGGCTGGGACCTGGACTCAGTCCTCCAGTATCACAATGACCGGGACGGGGACGCTCACCTCAGGGGGGCACACCTGGACGAACCTGATACTCAATGGCGCCGGCGCAACTACCGTGACCCTCGCTGACGCTGCCAATATTACGACTTTGACGACCGGCGCCCAGGCAGTGTTGTCGCTTGCGGGCTTCGGATTGGGCGATGGTTCGGGCTCGGTGACCCACGCGGGATCGTTGACTCTCCATGGCGACGAGGTAATCGCCGGGCCATTTCAGGCCCCGTTTGGTCTGGGGCCGGTCACGCTCAATGGCGGTACCGGGCCCTATACCGGTACTGGAGGCCTGACACAGGCGACTTCGCTGACTGTAACAGGAGGACAAGTCCATATTCTCGCCTCGCCCTTTGCCAGTAGCGGGGCTTTGACCAACACCAGCGGGACAATAGCTGTCGGGACTAACACTCTGAGTTTCTTAACCTATTCTGGAGCGGGAGCGGTGACAGCCTCTGGAGGGATTGTCACGGCTACTGGTGGTGGCGGGACGATAGCGAGCCTTACGGTGACGACCGGGGTGGAACTCAACGGGTCCTTGGCGGTGACAGCGGCGACCTACACGGCGGCGCCCTATCTGACGACGACTGGGACGGTGTCGGTGCCAGCTGGGGCGTTGGGCGCGTTGACGGTGACCAGCGGGGCATTGACCTTGGGAACAGGGACCACGACAGCTCCGAGCGTGACGGTGACGGCGGGGACTCTGAACCTAGGGGGAGCGCTGACCACGGTTGGTCTGCTGAGCAACAACGGAATCGTTGCGGTGGGCGGGAACACCCTGACGTTTGCGACCTACTCGGGGACCGGGGACTCGGTGACGACTTCGGCGAGCGGTGTGATTGCTTCGACGGGAGCCGGGTTGACGACCATTGGATCTCTGACGGCCGGGGGTTCGACCACGATCAATGCCACCGGGACAGGGATCACGGTGACTTCTGCGACGTACACGACCTCGCCTGCGATCACGACGACCGGGACGGTGAGCCTGCCTGCGGGAGTGTTGGGAGCTTTGACGGTGAGTTCGGGGACTCTGAGCCTGGGCGGCAGTGTTACGGCTGGGGCTACGGGTATTTCTACTGGCGCCAGTATTGTCACCGGGGCCAACAACCTGACTGTCGGAACCTTGACGGAAACTGGAACGGGAACAATCAACGCCTCTTCTCAGGCGGGTGGCAACAGTCTGACGATCAACGGCGCGAGCGCGACCTTTGTGGCGAGCGGTTTCACTAAAGGAGCTGGGACGGTTTCCTTCCCATCGGCGACTTCGCTGACCAGTGCCGCCAATGACCTGGGGATTGTGAGTGTGGGTGGAACGCTGACGCTGTCGGACAATCTGACAATCACAGGGGCGGTGAGCAACACGGGGACGGTTGCGTTGGGTGGCAGTACTCTGTCGTCGGACTCGATATCGGGTGGGACAGTGACCTCGAATGGCGGTACTCTCACTTTGACCGGTGCTGGTGGCTCGACGGTGGCGGTGCTGAACAATACGGCAGGGCCGGTAACGATCAACGGCGGCGCTGGGCTGGTGACCATTACTTCTGTGACGGGAACGGCGCTGGCGACAGTCAATGCGGGAGCCGGTGGAATCACGGTGACTGGAGCCTCTGGCGGGGGAGCGATGACGACCACTGGTTCGGTGGCGGTCAATGGAACCAGCGGGAGCAACATTGGAGCTTTGACGGTGAGTTCGGGGACTCTGAGCCTGGGCGGCAGTGTTACGGCTGGGGCTACGGGTATTTCTACTGGCGCCAGTATTGTCACCGGGGCCAACAACCTGACTGTCGGAACCTTGACGGAAACTGGAACGGGAACAATCAACGCCTCTTCTCAGGCGGGTGGCAACAGTCTGACGATCAACGGCGCGAGCGCGACCTTTGTGGCGAGCGGTTTCACTAAAGGAGCTGGGACGGTTTCCTTCCCATCGGCGACTTCGCTGACCAGTGCCGCCAATGACCTGGGGATTGTGAGTGTGGGTGGAACGCTGACGCTGTCGGACAATCTGACAATCACAGGGGCGGTGAGCAACACGGGGACGGTAATAGTCGGGGCTACTACGCTGTCCGTTCCAAATTTGAACGGGATAGTGACGGTGAGCGCTGGATCGATCAACGACTCCGGCACATTCTCGCCCACGACATTCACCTCGACCGGGGCTTCGCTGGTCACTTTGACGGGGACCGGGGTAACGCTGACCCCTGCAGGCTCGTTCTACGACCTAACGATCAACGGGACAGTGACAACGCTTGCGGCGAATTTGGTGGTGACTCACGATCTTTCGATCGGTGGATCTGGGGGACTGTCCAATGGGGCCAGCACTGTCACAGTTGGGAGAAATTGGTCCAACGCGCATTTGTTGGCAGGATTCACCGCCGGCAGTGGACTGGTTACCTTTGACAATACGACCTATCAAACCCACAGCATTACCGGGAACACGAGTTTTCTCAATTTGACCATCGACGCCTCGGGCACGGGTTCCGGGGCATCAGTGACGTTTGTAGGCTCACCGACAACAACTCTTCTGTCTAGCGGAACTGTTGTTCTTAAGGGTGCGGCTTCAAAGCTCCTGTCGCTGAATGGTACCGCGACTATCGATAGACAGGGCTCGGTGACCATGACGGCGCAATTCCTCTCGGTGACTGGTAACAGCGCTACTACCAATTCCATTGCGACGACCTCCTCCTTCGATGGTGGTTCGAACTCCAACTGGATCTTTACTCCTGGGACCCTGACTTGGAACGGAAACACTTCTAGTGCTTGGGGTGTCGGAACAAATTGGGATTTGGGCTATGTCCCTAATTCTACAGACAACGCTTCGATCGGCGGTGGTACGACGCCCCTTGACTTGGCTGCGGGCACTTTCAGTGTCAACGATCTGACCGTCACGAGTGCTGTCTTTGCGACCGGTTCGGGGACCATCAACGTTGGAGGCAATCTTTCCATCGGTGCAACCAGTCTGCCGACGACTTCAACGATCGTCATGAAGAAGAACTTGGCCACCGTTACGTCGACGGGGGGTGCCCTCGGCAACTTGGGGATCGATCCTGGCGCCGGGTCGTCGGTCGCGCTTTCCTCGGCCCTGACCGCTAACGCCTTGGCGTTGACCTCAGGAACGTTTTCGGCAACGACCCGAACTTTGACGCTTGACGGGAACCTCACGGCGACCGGTGGAGTTGTGACCTTTTCGACCGGTACTTTGATTATGGCGGGCGCTTCGCTTCAGACCTTGGACTCGACGGGCTCGACTCTGCAAAACCTGTCCGTCACTGGCGGCGCGACTACACAGTTGGTGAACTCAGCCTTGACCTTGGGGGGTGATCTGCAAATTTCTTCCCCTGGAACCCTCGACATGAACGGGTTGGGCGTGACGATGGCCAACACGACTGCGGGAAACCTTGTGGGAATCATCACGAATTCCCTAGCCAATTCTTCTCCCGCGTTCGCGGCCACGAACGGTGTGACGCTTCAGGGAACTACCAGCGTTACGACGTTCTCAGGGAACAACGGAGGTAACGTCACCTTCGGCGGACAGGTGAGCGGGGTTGGCCAGAATCTCACCGTCTCAACTGGGACACTAGTCGCACCGGGAACTGTTAGTTTTCAGGGTTTAGGATCTTCGGGCAACTCCTTGGGCGCCCTGTTAGTCACATCATCCAGCAACCTTAGTTTCAATGGTGACGTTTGGAGTGCTTCTGTCACGTCGACTGGTTATCTCGCTGGGGCGACTTCGGTTACTGCAAACGTTACAACCACAGGTATAGTATCGATGATCACTGGTGCTGGCGGTTTCAGCCTTTCAAGTGGCAAGACGATCAATGTGGGTGCTTCGACAATTTTGGTGAATGCCGGGGCTGGGCCCATCAATTTACATACCGGGACGCTGACGACGACCAATGCGACGGCGGGTGCTGTGACGATTCGCAATGCGACGACGGCGGCGCTGGGAAACATAACGGCGAGTTCTGGGACGGTGACGCTGGGAGTGAGCGGAGACATTACCGGGGCGGTAACGCAGACGGCGGCGACGGTGGTGAGCGCGAGCATACTTACCGGGAGCACGGCCTCGAACGTGACGCTGGGCCTTTTGAATGTGGTGCCTACGTTGAGCGTGTTTACGACGAACTCTGGTGCTGGCGGGGCCTTTGCGCTGAACACCACAGGAGCGCTGAGTGTTTCTGGGGATGTTACGACGGGGAGCGGGAATGACCTGACGCTGGGCGGGACCGGGATCACCATAGGAGCGGCGGATACTTTGAGTGCGCCGCTGGCCAATGTGAACTTATCGGTGACGACTGGCGGTGTGAGCCAGAGTGCTGGGGCCGGGATTATCAACGGCAACGGGTTGCAGGTTGTATCGGTGGGGGGGGCTGCCGGCTACAGTTTCCCGAACGCGAACAGTGTAGGGACCCTGGCGGGGTCAACACAGGGCGGAGCGTTCAGCTTCAATGACACTGCGACGAACTTGGTGGTCGGGACGGTGAATGCCGTCAACG
>CAYYUZ010000163.1:1425-7086 GCA_964475005.1 uncultured Spirochaetales bacterium | reverse complement strand
ACCCAGAGCACGGTGGGAACCGCCCGGATCACGGCGACAAAGGCGCGAAGTCCCCAAGACAGCCACGCAGGCCCGAGGTTGCGTGCGGCGACCAGCCCGAGAAGCAGGGCCGGAACCGCGCCGATGACCGTGGTCAAGAGTCCTAGAGCCAGGGTGACCGCCAGATCGTAGAGAGCTTCAGTCAAGGTGAAATGCTGGCCCGCGGGCCGAAAGAACATCGTCCCCAAATCGGTGAAGGTTCGCCCAAACGCCTTGCCCAGGTCGATTCCCTTGAAGTCGAGAAGGAGGAAACCCGCCAAAGTGACGCCGACAAGCACGGTCAGCGTTACGGTCAAGGCCACCGAATCGGCGGTCCAACGTCGAATTCTGAGCAAGTCGCGGGTCACAGAATCACCTTCCTGAGGGCATTGGAAGTGCCTTCGAGAAGGAGCACGACGACGACAACGGCGAGGGTCACCAGGCCTGCGGAAGGGTAGTTGAGACTCTTGTAGTAAAGGTCGAAGAGGAACCCGATTCCGGTGCCCGTCAGCAGACCCACCAGCGTGGCGCTGCGGATATTGGACTCCAGCATGAACAGCACCCAGCTGGTCAGTGCCGGGAGGAGAGACGGAATCACGGCCTGGGACACCACTTGCCCCCAGTTGGCCCCGCCAGAACGAAGACCCTCAACGGGCCCGGCAGCGGTTTCATCGATGATCTCGAGGAAAGAGCGCGTCAGGAAGCCCAGCGTCTCGATGAGCAGAGCTAGCAACCCCGTCAAAAACGTCTGACCAAACGCCAGCAGAAAGATCATGGCCCAAGCGACCACAGGGATATTTCGCGATAGCGATGCCACAAGCCGAACAGGGGGAGAAAACCACCGGTGAAATCGGGTGGTCTGGGAACCGAGAAGAGCCAACACAAACGACAAAACCGCGGCCAGCACCGTGGCCATGACCGACACGACCACAGTTTCGCCGAGCTTGGCCAAAATGCGAGGAAAGTTGGTCCACGCCCGGGTGTCGGGCACGAAGTTGTTCACCATCCAGCTCAGCGCCTTGGGAAACGAGGCCAGACCCTCAAGCGGATCGAAGGCCGTCAACGCCGCCGACCCCCAGGTCAACAGCATCGCGGCACCCAGCAACCCCAACAGAAACAGGTTGCGCTCGCGGAACACCTTGCGGATGGCCGGGGAGGTTGTCACTCGACGCCGCCGACCAGGAGGTCTTGGGACTCCGAACCGTAGATGTGCGCCACGGTCTTCTTGTTCAGCTTCTTAGGCGAACCATCGTACTCGACCCTGCCGGCCCGGATGCCGATGATGCGGTCGGCGTACTTGACCGCCACCTCGACCTGATGGAGGTTGATGATGATGGTGATGCCCTGCTCGTCGGCGATCCGGCGCAACTGGTCCATGATGATCTTGGCCGAGCCGGGGTCGAGGCTGGCGATGGGCTCATCGCAAAGGATGAGCTGAGGGTCCTGAATCAAGGCGCGCGCGATTCCCACCCGCTGTTTTTGGCCGCCGCTCAGACGGTCGCAGCGCTGGTGGGCCTGAGCCTCCAACCCCAGTTGAATCAGCAGGTCAAACGCTCGCCGCTTTTCTGTGGCGCTGTAGTGGCCCAGCATGCCTTCCCAGGTGGTCTTGAACCCCAGCCGTCCGTGAAGCACATTTTCGATCACAGTGAGCCGCGGAACCAAGTTGTAGTGCTGAAAGATCATCCCCACTCGAGTCCTCAGCGAGCGGAGTCCACGGCGCCCCAACGCGGGAACATTGGTGCCATCGACGCTGATCCGGCCCGAGGAAGGTTCCACGAGCCGGTTGATGCAGCGCAGCAGCGTCGACTTGCCGGCTCCCGAGCGGCCAATGACGGCGACAAACTCGCCCTTCTTGACCGTGAGGCTGACATCAATCAAGGCCGGAACGCCCCGATAGTCCTTTGAAAGATTGTGGATTTCAAGAACAGCCGACATCGAAAACCTCCTAGTGTCCCAGAAGAACACGTTCTGACCAAGCAGTTCGAGGCCGACCAAAAACGTAGCGAGGAAGGGTTCCTGCAAGCAAAAAACTACCCGAGAACCGGAGCGTATCTTTGATACGTGAGGATTCTCGGGAGTTTTTCGCGCCGCAGGAATCCTCCGCAGTAGTTTTTGGGTGGCCTCGCGAGTCTATTTCAGCATGGCGCGGATAGGGTCCCACCACTTGTCGTCGGCGGCAAGGTAGTGGTTCTTTCCGTTCTGCTTGTTGATCGCGGCGCCCTTGGTCCCGGCGGGGAGGAAGATCGCGGGGTTGTTGGTCGTCGCATCGGAAAGGAACGCGTCTTGGAGGGCCTTCAACTGAGCGGCGGTGAACAGATCTGTGTTGACGGCAATGGGGGCGTTCTTGACCTGAATAGCGGTCAAGACTGTGAACTTCGTTCCGGCGGGAACCGTGTCGAAGGGAGCTGCGGCGCCCTGCTTGACCGCGTAGACCGCTCCCGAAGTGTTGGCCGTACCCGAGACCAGGTCGAGGTAAGTATCGACGTCGATGTCGTCAACCGCACCAACATCGGCCTTGCCGGTCAGCACGTTGATGAGCGAACCTTGGTGGCTCTGGCCGAAGACAACGTTGCCGAAGAACTTGCCGGCGCCGCCTTCCAGGAAGAGGTCCTCGACCTTCTTGTCTCCAAAACCTTCCTTCTTGGTGAAGGTCGATTTGATCAGGTTGGACGGGAAGACGAAGCCCGAGGTGGAGCTTGTCGACACGAACGAGAACGTCTTGCCCTTGATGTTGTCGAGAGAGTACTTGCCGTCTTTCTTGTACTGGTCGGCGTTTTCACTTTTGACGACGATGCGGCTGTAGTAGAAGGCGTCGTCGAGGGTTCCCGAATCACCCGAGGCCACCACAAGGGGCTTCACGTGGGGATTCTTTTGCTGGGCCTGAAGGAAACCGACGGCGCCGGGATAGATGATGGCGGCGTTACCCGTCGCGATGGCCTCGATGGCGATCACGTAGTCGGTGGTCAGCTTGTCGGAAACCGGGCGGCCCGTCGCCTTGGTGATCAGGTCGTCGATCGACTGGCGAGCGGCTTTCCAGTCTTCACCGGAATTGTTGGGGTACCAAACGGCCACAATGGGCTTCTTGGCGGCTTCTTGGGACCCGCTGGCCCAGGCACCAAGGGCCAGAAGCGAGAAAAGAATCGCAACGGTCATCTTCTTCATGACGCACCTTCCTTCAAGCGTTTTTTGACTCTCCCTTTACGGAAAGCCGTGTTATGCATTTCACCTGATCCGGGTTAACCCCTTGTGAGATTTGGAAGACGCCTCGTTTGTTTTTGGTGAGCTTCGGGTTAGCTCTGGGCGGCAATGGCCTTGAAAATCGGCATCGATGGTGGTAGAACCGAGCGAGTCATCAGCCATGCCGCAAATCAAAACCAGAAAAAGGGACCTTCAAGAGCGGCTTCTAGACCAGCTCCTGCGCGTGATCGCCGTGGCCGGAGTGCTGGCCTGGGGCCCCAGCATCTACTTGTCGGTGAAGACAGGGCTGTGGTCGGTTCTTGTCGCCGACACCGTGGCCTTCGGGTACACCATTGTTCTGGCCTTGGTGCCCAAGATTCCCTACCAGGTGAAGATCGTCTCCCTGCTGGCCGGTTTCTACTTCCTTGGCCTCTTTTTGATCCTGATGACAGGACCTTCGGGCGCGGGGCACCTGTTCATTTTCGCCTTCGTCTTCCTTATGGCGCTTTTCGGCGATATCAAATCGATGATTGCCGCCAATGCGGTTGGCGTTTTGACCCATGTGGGTTTCACCGTCGCCACCGCCCTGCACCTGCTCACCTGGCAGCAGGACTTCGATTCCGTGTTGGTCATCTCGGTGAACTTCGTTCTGATCAGCCTCATCCTCTCGGTCAGCGCCAACTATTTGATTCAGGGCTACATGAAGATCGCCGTCAGCGAACGCGAGCTCCGAGAAGTTCTCGAAGTCATGCTGGGAGAGATCGAGCACAGAGTGAAGAACAACCTGCAGGTGATCTCAAGCCTGATCAACGTCCGCATCCGCTCCTCCAAGAACGCCGCGAGCACCCTTGTTGACCTCAAGGAGAGCCTTTCGGCGATTTCCGCGGTCCACCAGCTCCTCTACAGACAGGACAGCCTGTATCTCGTGCGGGTGTCGGAACTGCTGGAACTCCTGTTCGACCATTTCCGCGTCCTTCACCGGCGCTTTGCCTTCCATTTCGAGTGGGTAGGCGCCCCGGTCGAGATCGATATGGACCGGGCCGTCAGTCTGGGCATTCTGATCAACGAGATCGTGATCAACTCGGTCAAGCACGGATTTCCCGACGAGACTCAGACCGGGGAAATTCGGCTCGACGCTCAATTCCAGGCCGAAACGTCGACCTTGAAACTGAAGATAAGCGACAATGGCCGGGGCATGGCGTCGGGGGAGGAACCACCCGGAAGCGGACTCAAGATCATCGCCTCGTTGTCCAAACAGCTGGAAGCCTTGATGGAGGTTTCTGGCGCTTCCGGCGTGACGTATGAGTTCTCGATGCCGCTGGTGTCTCCGGCTCTGACGAAAGCGCCCAAACGGGTTCGGGGTCACACTCCTCGCGCCAAGAACTCGCCGCCGGACTAATAAAAGGAACCCATGAGAACCTACAAGACCCTCGACTCCGACCAAAAACTCTCGGCCTTCGGGCATCACCTCAGAGAACGCGGCATCGCTACTCTCGCCGTGGATTTCGAGGGGGAGTTCAACCTCCACGTCTACGGAGAAAAACTCTGCCTTGTGCAGATTTTCGACGGTGAAGACTTTTCTATCATCGACCCGTTCAAGGTTTCGACCGAGGCGCTCAAGTTCTTTCTGGAAGACCGCAAAATCCTCAAGCTGTTCTTCGGCGCCGGGTCCGACGTTCAACTGGTCTATAAGGAAAGTAAGATCGTCCTCAATTCGGTGCTCGACCTACAAATCTTGGCCGAAGTGGCCGGGTGCGCGAACAAGGGCCTTTCCGGACTCAACGAGGAACTGTTCGGAACCGTGACCGCCAAGAAGAAGCACTTCCAGATGCACGACTGGACCAGGCGGCCCATCGACCCCGAGGCCGTCGACTACGCCCTATCGGATGTCGAGTCGCTGTACCAGATGCACCGTGAACTGAGCCGGCGCATTTTGGAACAAGGAAAGGTCGAGGAAATGGTCAGGGCCTTGGTGCTCAAGACCCCCTCGCCCTTCTCGAAAGGGGTCGCGGGGATCTACAAGACCGAGGAATTCAAAGCCCTGGGAAAGGAGGCAAAAGAACGTTTCGAGCAGGTTCTTGCCGTCCGCGACAAATTTGCCCGCGAGCTCAACTGCCCGCCGGACCAAGTGATCGCCAAGGCGGTCGTGTTCCAGCTTGCGGCCAAGAAACTCGCTCCCGACGACCTGCCTCGCCAAAGCCGCCTTCCACCAGCCGCCCACAGCCGGCTCATCGCGGCCCTCAAGGAGTTGGCGTTGGCGTGACCACCCCGGTTCAGTACAAGATGAATCTGTTTAGCGAGAAAAGCTGAAGAATTTGAACCGCCGACCCGCTCAAGGACGCGGAGGCTTCTCGACGCCTGGCGGTTCAAATTCCTCAAGAAAGAAGGCCCACCGCAGAGGGCGCAGGGGAACGCCAAGGAAAAACGGAAATAGGTAGGAAGGTTTCTTGAGTTCGAGGCTGACTT
>CAYYUZ010000163.1:0-1325 GCA_964475005.1 uncultured Spirochaetales bacterium | reverse complement strand
AGGTCCTCCATCCGAAGAGTTTCGGCGAAGCGGTCGCGCAGCAGGTGGAGCACGCGAACGAGGTTGAGGGTTTGGTTTGCCAAGGCCACCTTGGCAATCGCGGCGCCGTGGGGACCCGCAAGCAGCCAATAACTGATCTCTCGCAACAGGAGCGGGTAGAGCGTCGAAATGGCTTCGGGCTTGTGGAGCAGGCGCAGCATTCGAAGGAGGCAGTCGACAAGCGGGCCGTCTATATCGACGACAAGGGCGCTGCATCCCTCCTTGGGCTCGTCCGAGTGGTTGAGGCTCTCCCAAATCTCACCGAGCACCCCCAAGTCAAACTCAAGAATCAGACCCAAAAAAGGCTTCTCGGCGCTCGCTTGGGCGACTCGCCCTGTCATCGGCATGGCCACGTTGATGACCAGGGCCTGCCCTGCCTGGTAGTCGAGCCTCTGGTTGCCCAGCAGAGCCCACTTGGCCCCCTGCACGACAAGGCAGAGCGCCGGACGAAAAAAAACAGGAGTCGGACGGCGCGGCTGCGACGAGCGCAAAAGAACCAGTCCCTCGATCGCCGTCGGGTAAGAGGAGGTGTCTGGCCCCGCGGCGTCGGTCAGTCTCGTCAGGGCCTGGACCAATTCTTCGAGCATGAAAGGCCACCTCCTTTGAGCAATCTTGGCACAAGATAGAAAAGCCTGCAGGAATAGGCAAGAAATGGGAAAGTTCCGCTATTCGCTTCGCCGTCGTGCCGACCTACCTTTCAGAAAGAATCAAACAGGAGGGCATCGTATGCCGAACACGAACACCATCAAGATCGCGATTGTGACCGGAGGAAGCCGCGGGCTGGGCCGCAACACCGTGTTGAACCTCGCCGAGCGAGGCGTCGACTCGATCTTCACCTATCACTCCAACCGGGCCGAGGCCGAAAAAGTCGTGGCCTTGGCCGCGGCGGCCGGCCGCCGCGCCGTCGCCTTGCCGCTCGACACGGGCGACGCCGGAACTTTTGACAAATTTGGCGTGAACGTACGCCACGCCTTGAAGGGTTGGGGAGCCGAACGCTTCGACTACCTGGTCAACAACGCGGGAACCTCGCACCACAACCCGATCGAGACGACCACTGAAGACGAACTCGACGCGCTTTACCGTGTCCACTTCAAAGGGGTGTTTTTTCTGACGCAAAAGCTGCTTCCGTTGATCAACGACGGCGGAAGGATCATCAACATTTCGACAGGCTTGACGCGCTTCGCCATGCCCGGTAGCGGTGCCTACGCCTCGATGAAGGGCGCCGTGGAAGTGTTGACCCGCTACCTGGCCAAAGAACTCGGCAACCGCGGGATCGCCGTCAACAC
>CAYYUZ010000162.1:0-7255 GCA_964475005.1 uncultured Spirochaetales bacterium | reverse complement strand
TTGAGCCGGGTAATGCCCTCGGTCAGATCAAGGTCGACGGTGTTAGCGAGTTTCTCGACGATCTTGGGACGTTCGTCCTCAAGGGCCTTCGAGACGAAATCCAGGCGCGTGTCCCGGCTGCCCAGAGCCGCAATATGGGTTTGCAGGTTGCTCAGCGAGGCCTGGATTCCGGCAAGCCCCTGACCGCCGATGAATTCCTTGTTGCCTTGCAAAAGGTTGTCCCTCAGACGGATCACCGCGTCGAACATAGAACCGCCAAAGACCCGGGCGTCCTGCTGGATGTTGTGCGGCGGCTGGGTACCCGGGCGGGGGCTGACGACCCCAAGATCCCGAAGGACGTTGCCTCCGACCTTGTCTTCGGCAAAGATCTGATGTGGCTGGGTGGTTTCCAGAACCAAGCCGTTGGTGACGGGGTCGAGCGACGCTTTGACGGCGACGGCCGAGGAATTGATCTTGGCCACGACAGCGTGAACGTTGTCGCCGGCGCGGAGATCGATGGTTTTGCCGTCGATGACCATGCTTGTATCGGAGGGAACCGTGTAGTTCTGCGAATCGACAGCGGAGTAGATTTTCTGCTGGTCGGCCCAGAAGACCTGATTCCCGGCAAATCCTGTGGCCATTTTGGAACCCTCGGTGATTTCTGCCTGGTTTTCACCGATCGAGCCCGTGTATTCCACCTGGGTGACGACTTGGCCGTCTCCGCCTTGCACGTGCCCTCGAACGGCCCTGAACGCGTTCGCGTCTATCTTGGTTCCAGCGAACAGCGACTGGCCGTCGGGTCCCTTGGCGTTGCCGATGGCCACAAGTTCGTTGAGGTACTCGTTGACCTCGGCTCCCATGTTCCTCAAGTCATCTTTGGAATAAGTGCCGTTGGCCCCTTGAATCGTCAGTTCGTTCACCCTTTGAAGGATGTCGTGAGCCTGGGTCATGTGGCTTTCTTGAATCCGCAGGTTGGCCTGAACCTCGAGCGAGTTTTGGTCGTACCGGGCCAGACGTTCCGACCACGACTGGTAGCGGGTGGCCTGGGCCGCCGCCACGGGGTCGTCGCGAAGATTCTGGATTTTCTGCTGCGAGGCCATTTGGTTCTGTGCCTGATTCTGCCAGAACTCCTGAGTTCGCATTTGGTAGTTCAGGTCATTGCTGGCCGCGTTGCTGCTGATGCGTTGCATAATCAGACCCCCATTCGATTGATAATGGTATCGAGCATGTCGTTCCAATTGGAGACAAACCGGGCGGCCGCCTGGTAGCCATGCTGGAACTTCAAGAGGTTGGACATTTCCTCGTCGATGTTGACCCCCGACACGCTGTCGCGCAGGTCCGTCAGATCCTTCATGACCTTCTGCTGGGTCTGAAAGGTGATCTGGGCGGTTTCGCCTTTGAGGCCGACTTCGGCCACGCTGTTGGCGAAGTAGTCGTCGAAGGTTTTCGCGCTGCCGATCATGACTTGCGATCCGCGAAGGCCGGCGATGGCCAAGGCCGCACTGCCATCGCCTGTTTCGGCGGGGTTGCCGTTCTTGCCCAGTCCCGCCGCCAGTTTGCCTGGATCGGCCTTCAGTTCGGCGTTGATGCCGATCCACGCCGAGGGGTGGGTCAAGGGCGCCACTTGAAACCCGGTGCCGCCGCCGGCGAGGGTCGAAACGGCCTGCGGATTCTGCCAGTCGAAGGCCCCGGCCGGACCCGACTGGCTAAGAAGACCAGCGTAGCCAACCAGAAACTTCCCAGAGTCTTCCACGTGGCGGAGCACAAACGACGGGTTGGCAGGATCCTCGCTGGGAACGGCTTTGACCTGAAGCTTGCCGTTCATATCCAGCCGCGCCGACACCTCGGCGCCGGCGTTGTTGATCCGGTTGATCAGGTCGTGGACAGTGTCGGACGGGCGGTAGTCGACGGTGATGTTCCCGTTCTTGCCGGGCAGGGTCAGCGTTCCGGCAAGCCCCACCTGCTGCTCGTCGTCAAGGGTGTTCTTCCCGGAAATGCGGAAGACGTAGGTCGAGTCGAGCACGCCCGTACCCTTGCGGTCGTAGCTACCGTCGGCGTTCAAGACGAAAGGAATCTCGTTGAAGAAGTTCTTGCCGGTCTCGCCGTTCACACCGAAACCGTTCTTGTGGACGTCGTTGACCAGGTCGGCGAAGTGAACGGTCATCAGGTCGAGGTCTTGGATTTCTTTGCGGGTGTCGACGTCTCTCAGCTCCAGCAGGCTGCCCAGCTTACCGCCGGAAATGCGCACATCTTCTTTGGTGTCGGGCCTGATGACTTTCAGATACCCTTCGTTGTTGGGGTCGCCGACGGTCTGCAGGGGACTGGCGACTTTCCCTTGAACCAGATGAATTCCGCCCATATGAATCTGGTATTCGTTGGGGTCACGCTTGTTTTCGATGGTGACGGGCACTAAGGCGGCCAGTTTATTGGCCAAAAGGTCGCGCTGGTCGAGCAGGTCGTTGGGACTATCTCCCATGGCCTTGACCTTTTGAATTTGAACGTTGAGCGAGGCGATGTTTTTGATGTACTGGTTGACTTCGCCAACGGTGACGCTCACATCGTCATTGATGGCGACGGCCACGTCGGTCAAGGCCTTGTTCTTGGAATGGATGGCGTCCATCAGGGCTTCGCCGCGTTCGAGCACGGCCAGTCGGCTAGGCATCTCGCCGGGGTGCAGGCTCAGGTCCTGCCAGCCCTCCCAGAACTTGTCCATGCGGCTGCGGATCGAGAGCTCGGCGGGTTCGTTGCTGGCTTTTTCAAGCTGGAGCACGTACTTGTCGCGGGCTCCCCAGTACGACTCCCCCGACGATTGGGCGTCGATGCGGCCTTCCAGAAGATCGTCGCGGACGCGGGTGATCGACTGGGTATCGACACCCTGGCCGATCTGCCCCGGGCGTTCAGCCCGATTGAGCGCCGGATCGTAGAGAGGGTCAAACTCTTTCATCTCGATTCGCTGGCGGGAATAGCCTTCGGTGTTTGCGTTCGAAAGGTTGTGGCCGACGGTCTGGAGCGCCTCGGTCTGGGAAGCGATGGCGCGCTTGCCCATCTCAATGCCTGAAAAACTGGAACCCATAATCAAGCTCCTTTAGGAGTGGGTGTTGAGAACCAGAGGTTGAGCGTCGCCCTTCCTGAGGAACCCGTTGCGGGAGTAGAGCCGGCCTTTGAGAGCCGGTTGGATTTCTTGGATCACCGCCTGGATCAGAGCTCCGGCGGTTTGCAGGTAGGTCGACAACCCTTGGGTCAAACCCTTGAGACCCAGCGCCTGCACCTTGAGCCCTCGATGAAGGGTCAGAATCGTTTCGCGGAAGGCTTGGGGGAGCAGCGGGACGGTCTCGAGGAACCGCCCTTCGCGCCCCAGGAGCCGCCATTGCACACCGGTCCACAGGTCGTGGCGGCGTTCTTCAAGACAGCGGAGTCCCTCGGCCTGAAAATCCAGCGACTGGAGCGCCTTTTCGAGCCCGAGCCAGTCTTTGGCCTTGAGCGCCTCTTTGGCCTCCAACTGCGTCTTCTGAAAGGTGGCCATTCCCTGAATCTGCAGTTCCATCATCGTTACGAGGTCGCGTAGCGGGCGATCGATTGTCTCCATCATCCGACTCCTTCCTTTCGTATGTCGGCGAATGGCGGGAAAACCTGAGAGATGAACGCAAAGGATCGGTCAGAGTGACATCCCGAAACCGAAATCGAAAAGGGGAGCCTTGCCGTCACCAGGGTTGAGAGGGAGTTGCTCTTGAGATTGCGGCCAGCTCATGGGGAGCCGCCCTGTTGGGCTGGTGTCGCCAAAGAGCACGTCGGCCACTCCTTCGCCTTCGCTACCCGGCAGCCAAGCGGCGACTAATCCGTCAAGGTCGGGCAACAGATCCGTGATCAGCAAAGGTCGACCCGAAAGGAGCACAAGGAGCACCCGCAGCCCTTGCTTCTTCAGCGACTGAATCGTTTTTCTGTCGGCGGGTGAAAGGCTCGGATTCTGATTGTCGCCTTCAAACTCGGCGTAAGGCCGTTCTCCGGCGATCACAATCGCCAGGGTGGGGTTTCTTGAATCAGCTTCTGCTTCGGGCGCTGTGACCACGATGATCCCTTTGGCTTTCGCCTCGGCCAGGATCGCCGACTTGATGGTGGTGGCCCCGGCGATCTCACCTTCGGGCTGCTGCCACCCCATGGTCCAGCCTCCGCACTGGGCGTCGAGATTGTCGGCCAAGGTTCCCGTGACCAGAATCTTTTTTGCTGTCAGCGGCAGAACCTTTTCGTTTTTCAGCAGGACCACAGACTTGGCGACAAGTTGGCGGGCAATCTGACGATGGACGGCATCTCCGACCAGCGAGCCAGGTTGTTTGGGAGCGAAGGGATGTTCAAACAATCCGAGGTTGAATTTGAGGGTGAGGATACGTCTGACGGCCTGGTCGATTCGGGTTTGGGGAACTTCTCCCGCAAGGACCAAGCCCTTCAACGTAGCCGTGAAGCCGTTGGGTCCTATATCGTCAGGCACCATGCAAACGTCAACGCCGGCAAGAACCATCGCCTTCACCTGCTGCTTTGCATTTCCGGGAAGCCTGGTCTGACCTCCCCAATCCGAAATCAAGACTCCGTGAAAGCCCAACTCGTTCCTCAGCACATCGGTCAGCAGCTTCTTGTTTCCGTGCATTGGAACATCGTTCCAACTGGAATAACTCACCATGATGCACGCCGTATCCGCTTGGATGGCCGCCACGTACGGAGGAAGGTGAAGTCGCCGCAGTTCCTTTTCCGGCATGACGGCATTTCCTCGGTCGACGCCTCCCGAGGTGCCGCCGTCGGCCAGAAAGTGTTTTGCCGTCGCGGCCACCGAGTTTGGTCCCAGGACACTCCCTTGAAGCCCTCTTATCAAAGCACTGCCGAGGCGGGAAGAAAGCTCGGGTTGGGCTCCGAAACTTTCGTAGGTTCGGCCCCAGCGTTCGTCGCGAGCCACGGCGACACAGGGCGCGAAGTTCCAGGTGAGTCCGCTAGCCCGCATCTCCTGCGCCACAACGGCTCCCATCCTTTCCATGAGGACGGGATCGTTAGCCGCCCCCAGCCCGATGTTGTGGGGAAAGATCGTCGCGCCTCGCACTTTGGCGGCCCCATGGACCGAGTCGATGCCAAAAAGAATGGGAATGCCGAGGCGAGTCCCCAAAGCCGCCCTCTGGTAGCCATCGACGAGCGAGGCCCAATCCTCGGGACTTCCGTTTCCTGGCTGCATATCGCCCCCCGAGAGAATCGATCCCAGTCCCAATTCGCCGACGGCGGCGGTACCAGAAAGGAAACCGAACGCTATCTGCGTCATCTGACCCAACTTCTCGTCTAGGCTCATTCGCCCCAGAAGGTCGTCGACCCGGTCGGGCACAGCCTGCAATGCGTTCTTGTACCGTGCGTCGGAGGGAGGCGACGCGAGGGGCGCGGCCTTGGCAACCGAAATCGCTTTGGCATCGGCTCCTATGGCGGTTCGGGCGAGCCGGAAACCCATGGTCGGCAGACGAGCCTCGGGTGCCTGGAAGGAGCGGTCGCTGACCCGCATTTGGGTCTCGACATCGTCCCAGGAACTGCCGCGCGTGGCTCGGTACTCGCCATTTTCGGCGCCGTGGTAGTTCTTCTGTGGCTGCACGGGGTACATTCCGTAGAAATCCCAAACCCATTCGGCGACGTTCCCCGCCATATCATAGAGACCCAATTCGTTGGCCCCAAGCGTGGCACGAGGAAACTTGCCTTTCGGATTGGCCGCAAAATGGGCAACCTCTGCCACGCTGTTGGAACCCGGAAAATCCGTGTGGAGGGAGTAAGGGCCGCCGCGCGCGGCATTTTCCCACTCGGCTTCGGTGGGCAGGCGGTACCCGTCGGCCGACCAATCGCAGGTCACCGTCTTTTGCCGAAGCTCATAGACCTTGGTCAAACCTTGTTGGGAACTGAGCCAGTTGCAGTACTCGACGGCATCGTACCAACTGACGTCGGACACAGGCAGATCCCCAGTACCCAAGGGAACTTTTCTAAAGGCGGCGTAGTCCTTCTCGCTGACTTCCTTGACTCCGATCCAATAGGGGCTTAGCTCCTGTTCATAAACGTTCGTTTCAGCCACGCCATCCGTACGGGAACCAGTTTGGACGATTCCTCCGGGGACGAGAACCATTTGTCCTGAGGCGTCATATTTCAGAGTGGGCTTTTCCCGAGGGGAACAATCGACAAGCAGCAACAGGCAGAACCAGGACAATGCCGCAAGCACCAGCGTTCTCAGGAAAGACCTTTTCATCTTGTTTACTCCCATTAGAAGCAAGAACCACGGATGAAACGATTTGTTTCACAAAAAAAAGTGCGCTCCGCTCAAGGGGGCACAGGACAGCGAAGGAAGAAGTCAGGAAGAGATCTATCCGAAAATTCCCTTGACGGCGCCGCCATCGATGGAGATCGTCTGGCCGGTCACGTAGCGAGAGGCTGGACTCAAGAGCCACGTGGCCAAAGCTGCAAAATCCTCGGCTTGTCCAAGCGCTCCAACGGGAATCTGAAGGAGTCCCTGACGACGGGCCTCCTCCAGAGATACCCCCGTTTGTTCCGCCTTCTTCTTGTAGACCCGTTCAATGGCCCCAGTGTCGTGAGAACCAGGAGCCAGGACGTTGAGGGTGATTCCTGAGCGCGCGATTTCTTGGCTAAGCGTCTTGACGAATCCGACAACGGCCAGCCTTAGGGAATTGCTCAAGACCAAGTTCTCCAAGGGCTGCTTCACCGAAGAACTTTCAATAAAGACAATTCGGCCGTACTCCAAACTGGACATCTTGGAAACGGCACTTTTTGTCATCGCTACCTTCCAGCGCAAAAGGTTTTTGTAGGCGCTGTCCCAGTCATCGAGAGTGGTTTCTAGGAAGGTCTTTGCCGGCGGCCCGCCAGCGTTGACGAGCATGCCATGAAGCTGACGGCTGCCCACCAACGCGAAGACCGACTCAACGACCTTCAAGTCGCTGAGGTCTCCCGGTAGGATTTCCACTTGAAGGGGCGCCGACCTCTTCAGTTCTTCAAGGTTTTCGAGACTTCGAGCAACCGCAACGATGTTTGCCCCTTCGGCCAACAGGGCTTGGGCAACCGCACCGCCCAAACCGCTGGTAGCACCGCCAACGATGAATAGTTTTCCGCTAATGTCGATATTCATACTTTCTACTCTAGCCTCCCCTCCAAGATTCGGGCAAGAAACCTTGGTCCGGCCAAAAGATATACCCGAGTTTCCCCTCGGTATGTGCCAGGGGACAGTGAGACACTCGGTACTCTAGAATTAGAGTACACA
>CAYYUZ010000161.1:0-7477 GCA_964475005.1 uncultured Spirochaetales bacterium | reverse complement strand
GATCGATACGCGAATTCTTTGAGGACTGAATCCCATCGGACTGGGAATCCCGAAACCGGTGATCGCGACTACGGTACTTGGGTCAGTGGCCGAAACCGAGAAGTGGCTCATGATCGATGCGATGTCGATGTTGGCGTCCCGGGCCAACTTGAACGTGAGGTCGACAGAGGTGGCTGTGGCTATGGCCACCGGGAAGTTGACCAACTGGAGAGTCTGGTAGTCGGTGGAGTGGTCTCCCAAAACTGTGTTGGTGGCGGGCGCTGCCCCGTTGGTGTTGAAGACGATGGACTGGAGCGAGGGCGGCTGCGAGGCGCCGCCGTCGGCCTTGAACCGGTAAATCTGGTCGGTTGTCGAAGGGTTGCCTTGCAAGTCGACAATGCCGCGATGAATCGTAAGCGTGTAGAGAGTTCCGTAGGCCAGCGGGGCACCGGGGACAAGCTGAATTTGCGTCACTCCCGAAGCTGTGTAGGGGATAGTGAAGTTCCACGCCGGGTCAACGGAGATCAGCGAGTCCAGTCCGCTGCGCTGAACCGCCGTGCTAAAGGTGACCGCCATTCCCCAAGTCCGCTCGAACCCTGAGTCGTAGACGACGACCCCCGACGGGAGAGACGCCGGGGTCAAAACGTACGAGGAATCTGCTATGTACGCCTCGGTTCCCGTGTTCAACACGGTTTTGGCGACCTGCGTTACGCTTGGGGGCGACCCGACCTTGCCTTCAGAAAACCAGGAAGAAACATCGCTTCCCAAGGTGTTGCCCTGAGTATCCCCGGCGGAGGCACTGAGCTTCGCGGTGTAGACCGACGGTGTCTTCAAAGCTTCCAGAGGGGTAACGACACACGAGAGATCTCCCTCCCCCCAAACGTAGGCGGCCCTGAAAGAAGGTGAAAACGTCACATTGTTGTAAAACGAGGCGCGGTTCATGGCTTTTGTGAAGTTGAACGTGACCGGTTGAAACAGATCTGTCGTCGTCGCCCCAGGCGCTGGTGACCGAATCGTTGCCAGCGGCCGAGTGTCGTCCAGGCGGGTGTAGAAGGTCAGGACAAAGTCACTGCCCAGGTCAACACCCTGGTCATCTTCCACGGTCCCCGATACCGTGAAATCGTACCGATTGCCGAGAGACAGTCCATTATCCGGAACAAAAGTGACCTGATTCCCACTCCAGTTGAAACGCCCCCCCATGGTTGATCCGTTTTCTTTGAGGAGGATCCCTTTTTCCGCCTTGCCGTGGGGAACACTTTGAGAAAACCTCACCCAGGTGTTCAGCCCGCTAACGTCCGAATACCGCCCTGACCCCGGCCCCGAACCCACCACCGCCAGTGGTGGCGGAAACAGGAACTGGCAAGAGGCTGCCGTACCCAAGAGGAGCAGGACCGCCATAGTCAGGAGCTTGTGGTGAAGTCGATCCATACATCCTGCTTGAGGGTTTGGCCCGAGGCTGTGATTCCCGAGGTTCCCCCTGGGATCTTGACCTGGTAATAGTCAGGGACTCCCCCCGTCCCGCTTACGGATATGCCCCGGTAGGTCAGAACTGCCGTTTTGTCACTGTTTTCAAAAGCCACCGTGACAAGGGTGGGAGACCCTGGAACGGAGGTTCCGGTTGTGGGAAACAGCGTCTGACAAAACGACAAGACGCCGAATTGGGCTTTATCAGAAGCTGAAAAAGGAGTGCTGAACACGACTTTGATGACCACCTGATCGCTGCTTACGCCCGAAGGAAGACACAAGGGAAAAGTGTTGGGCTGACTGAGTGTTGTGTAGGGAGTGCTGCTCATCCCGATCAGGTCGATTTCACTGACGTGGAGGTACGGGATCTGAGGGGTAAACGGCATCAGCCATGCCGAAGTCATGGCATTCCCCATCGTGTCCTGAAGATCCGTGGAAACCTGTAGTGTATAGGCCGTCCCCAAGGCCAAGTCTTCGTCAGGAACGTACACGTACTGCGTCGTGTTCTGCGCAAGAAGGTGGCCTTTGATTGCCGGAGTGAGATGAAAAGCCGTGCCCAAGGTGGCTAGATCCACGGCTTTGCTTGTCGTGACAAGGAACGCGTCTCCCTTGATCAGGGTGTTCAAATCGGTTCCTGCTGCGGACCATGTTGAGGACGCCCAGACCCCGGGAACAACACTGACAATCTGAGGAGGGAGCTGATCGGCGTTGGTCAAGAAGCAGTGATTGACCGGTGCCGCCAGATTCACTCCTTGAGCAGACTCTAGACTTGTTGCCAACTGCCACGAGTACAAGGTTGCCGTCGTCCAGCTACAGGTGGGGGTAATCGTTACAGTCTTTTGGTCGGCTGACCAAACCCTCGAAGTCGTCGTCGAGGGCGAAAGTGAGAACCCCGTTTGAAAGGTGGTTGGGTCAACAGGAGAATCAAATGTCAGAACGAGAGGAACTGACCCTGTGGTTGACGCGCCGTCCTGGGGAGCGAAGGTGATTAGCCGCATCGGGTTCGAGGAGGTTCCCACAAAAAAAGGAACCTCTTTCGACACTGTAAATTGCCTTCCATCCGTCAGGGTGACCTGTCCGTTGAACTCAAGTCTGTACCGTTTTCCGGATGACAAACCCGGTACTGGCATGAAGATCAAAGTGTTGGCAGACCAGGTCGAATCTCCCGACGCCGTTCCATCGACGGACGAAACGCTCAACAACCCCTGAGCCGAAGCATGGACTACAGAATCCGAAAAGGTCACTCGAATCGCGTCAGCGGAGGCCAGAACTTGGTTGTCGGTCTTCGGCCAGGTGTCCACGGCCAAGGGTGACAGGTTAACCAGAGGTCCGTTGCACGAGGTGACGAGGTTGACGAAAAGCACGCTGAGCCCGCTGCGGAGGAGGCTATTCGACATCGACTTCCTCTCCGTCCTTCAGGAGCGGTGAAGGAGAATCGATCACAAGATCCTTCTCCTGGGCCCCCGAAAGCACCGTGTAGCGACCACCTTGGTCCTTGCCAAGATCGATGTCCTTTGCGAAAACCCTCCCGTTAACCACTGTATAGATGCGTGCCCGGGTGTCTTTCTTCTGAACCACTGCCGACTCAGGAAGCAGGACTGTTTCCACGGGTAAACCAAGCCGAACGCGAACTCTGGCAAACATTCCGGGTTTGAGCTTGCATCCGGGATTGTTTAGAAGCGCCTTGACCGACACCGACCCACTTTGGGCGTCTATGAGAGGCGAAACGAGCTCAACCCTTCCTTCGAAGGTTTGTCCCGGAAAGGCATCAAGAGTTATTTCAGTCGGCATTCCCACCGACACACCTACGGCGTCGTCCTCTTGAAGCGGAAAGACCGCGTAGACGGTTTGAGTTTCAATGAGGGTGACGAGTTTGGTTCCTGGCTGGAGGTGTTCTCCGGTCTCGACGTACTTGGCGCCAACGATGCCGTCCATTGGGGCCGAAACTTTCAGTTCATCCACCAGGGTCCGCGCGGAGTCGACATCGGTCTTCGCGGCGTCGACTTTGGTTTTGGCCGCCTGAAGTTCGGCTTGAAGGGTCAGCGTATTCAAAATGACCAGACTTTTGATTCTTTCGGCGCTCGTGGACGGAACAGCCATACCGTAGGAGGCAAGATCTTCGTCGCGCAAGCCGATTCGTTTGGATTCCCAATCCTTGCGTAGCGACTGATAGGAGGATTCCTGGCTGGCTAGGTTCAGCTTCAAGCCATCGAGAGTTTCCTGGGTCGTTCCTCCGGCGCTGAAGAGTTCCTGCTTGAGTTTGTAAGTCCTCGCCGATTCTTCCCACTCCAGTTGCTTCTGATCAAGTTCAATTTTGGCCTTGTCGAGCGCGATGAGCTGGGCCTGAACCTGCAGTTCTCCCTGCCAGAGCTGCGCATCGGCGAGAGTCTGGGAGGACTTGGCCGCCTCAAATGCCGAGTCCGCCTGAATTTTGCGCATATCGAGCTGGGGGTTCTTCAGAAGCAGAAGCGTCTGTTCTCGATGGACGGTCTCTCCCTCGGCAACCAGCAATTTGTCAACTGTCCCTTCAACCAAGTTGGACAGGTCGGCCTTCTTCAGAAAGCTGATACATCCAAAGCTTTCAAGTTTGCGGCCCACGGCCTCTTTGGCCAAGACTACAAGCTTGACCCTTGGCTTGTATTTCTGGACAACAGGGGGATTTGAGGGAGCGCAGGCCGTGAGAAGAAGCGCGCCTCCAAGAAGAAAACAGAACCTCCTCACTTTTCCTCCTCGACGGCTTGAGCCAGTGATCCGGGCCGTAGGTGTAGCAATTGTTCCAGTCTCCGTTCCGATTCCTTGATCTGGAGAACCGACTCAACAAGGGAAATTTGGTCATTCGCCAACTGAGTTTCGCTTTGCAGGTAGTCCAAACGTTTAGCTTCTCCCAAATCCACTTGTTTTGACAAAATGGCATTCTTCCTTACTTCGAGCGCCACCGTATTTCTTTGCAGAGAAAGCTTTTCTACCAAAAGACTATAGTCACCCATGGTCTTTTCCAGGCTGTAGCGGGTGCTAGCTCGGAGGGCACTTTCCTTGAGTTCGGAAACCTGATACTGCGCCCTGGCACCTGAGGAATCGACGAATCCCTGGACGCTGTCGAGGATCCCTACCTTGGAAGCGAACGAAGAGGTCCGGCTCTGGCCCGGCGTCGCACCCAATGCGGCCGTTTGAGTCATAGGAAAAGCTTGATTGGGAAAAGAAAACGTCACGGTGGCATTGAAAGCCGGGGTTTGTAGAGGAAAAGTCGACCCTGCCAACGAGGCAGTCGTTTCCAGGCTGATGTCGGGAAGATACCAGTAGTCCGAGTCCAACATCGCAAAGTACTGTTTCCGAAGATCAAGGTTCTTCTGAGCCAAATCCTTGCTGGAGTCCAAAGTCAGCGCCAACCAATGCTCGCTCGACTCGGGCAAAGTCAAACCAGGATATTCGGATTCAAATTGACCTTCGACATCCACGGGAGCCGTGAGGTCAAGACAGAGAAGGTTGACCAATTGAAACAACGTATCGGCCAAACTCCTCTGGAATTGCTTCTTGGCGACTTTGAGCGACGAGACCTGCGCCGCGGTGTCCAAAACATCGATCTCCAGCGCCGACCCCAGATCGAGTTCTTTTCGGCTGATGATCAGCTGTTTTTCGGCCAAATCAATGACTTGATCCTGGATTTCCATTTTTTTCTTGAGGACCAAGATCTGATTGAACAGACCTGTCACGGTATCGGTCACTTGCTCCAACTGGATTTGGTAGTCGTTCCGGTTCGACTGCAAGGCAATCCGCGAAAGGTCCCGCTTGCGACCGTTGCGACCGGCATCAAAAAGAAGCTGGGTCAGAGTCAACCCAGCCTGAACCGAACGGGTGTCAGGAGAGTCGATGAGAACGCTATCGTTTTGACTGTAGCTGACACCCAACTTGGGCAGGTATTCTCGAAGTCCCCAATGGTAGGAATCCAGAGAGGAGTTCTCTTGAATGGCTGCGGCCCGTAGTTCGGGCGAAACGCCAATGGCGTGCGCAATGGCCTGATCAAGGGTCAAAACCAGGGTCTCCTCAGCCTTGAGCGCAGGACCAAGAGCCACCATTCCGCCAAAAAATCCAGCCAAGAGGGAGCACTTCATTTTTTTTCTTGCATCTTCTGACCAAGGAGTTGGAAGGTTGCCTCGAGCACACGGGCTAGACAGCTGGTGGCGCGCAGAGTGTTCTTGCTTTCTTCGGCAAAGACGGCCTGGCCGATCTGTTTCGCATCCGCACCGGTCGTCCAAACTTTCAAGACCACAGAAATCGAGTTGTAGGTCTCGAGATCCACTCCAAACTCGCGCTCTTCAAGGCAAATGATCAGGTCAAGTCTTTGTCCGCCAGCTTCATCCGAATCGAGAACCAGCCCCGCTTGTCGTGCTGCCATCTGCGACAAAGCGGAGGCGGTTTGTTTGAGGTTTCCGGTTGTCGGCTTGGTGAGGATGGTCACGTCTTTGAGATGAAAGGTTGCCGTGTGGTCAAAGGGTTCCCAAAACTGAATGTCTTGTCTGGGAAAGAAGGTCGTGGCGCAGGAAGTCAGCGTCCAGGCAAGAACGACGGCCAAAATCTCGAGCTTTAGGAGGTTCATCTCGCCTCCTCTGCCGCGGTTCGGGCAGGCGGACTTAAGTTGCTTCGAAGCTTCTCGATCGGCTTGCGCAATAGGCTCGTCGGGGAAAGGAAGCCGAGCGCCCGCGTTAGTTCCGCTCTCGCCAGGTCCGCGTTGTGAAGTTGAAAAGACAGTCTTGCCGATTCAAAGTGGATGAGAGCGAGATCCTCATCAGCCCCCTCAGCCGAAACTAGGAAATCCTTTGCCCCTCCCAAGTCGCTTCGGTTCTCCCGGATCAGCGCCATTTGGTAGGCCAACCGGGGGTCATCGGGATTGAAGGCCAGCAAACGAACCAAGATCGCTTCTGCTTCACCTGGTTTGTTCAGTTGAACCAGTGTGCGCACCAGCCACAGCGAGGCCTCAACCGATTCAGGGTGATCGTTTTGCAGTGATGACAAAACTTCTCGAGCCTTGTCGTAGTCGCGGTGAAAGAAGAGAGCTCTTCCGTAAAGCAACCGGCCTGGGGCGAACGCAGCATCCCGAGCCGTCAAAGCACCGAGATCACTCACCGACTCGTCGATTCGGCCCTGACTGTAGCAAACTTTGGCCTTGGCATAGTCCTCCCAAACCTTGGGGTCAGGGGAACCGCAACAGATCAAGAAGCAGATGGCGACAAGAAAACTAACGGCTCTGAAGAACAAGGTTCAGCCTCTCTTTAGCTCGACCGCTCGTTGCCGGCTCAAGGCCGAAAAGGAGCGACCTCAGTTGAGGGTCTTTGGCCAAGGCCTGCAAACGGACCAGGGCGTATTGTGCCGACGGGTTGTCCGGGGTTCCCCAGAGTTTCAAGATCTTCCTGATGTCGCCGTGTCCAATTGACTGGTCAATCTCAGCATGCGTTAGCAGGTTGGGGGCAACTTCCGGGCTCAGACCAAACGCGGCGGCCAAACCCTTGCGCCCTTCTTCGGCCCAAGGCCCTTGGGGCGCGAGATTGATGACATTTTCCGCGATCATTGAAAACCCGGTGTTCCGCACATCTTTTCTGATGTCTTTCAAGTAGTGCAACAGAGGGAGGTAATAGGAAGGGAAGTCACGGAAGCGACGTTCGAGGTCCGAGTAGGCCTTAAGGTCGGCGTCTCCGACCCGGCCGCCGTTTAGTAGTGCCCCTAGCTTCAGAAACCGAGCATCGGGTGACGATGCCAAAAGCGGGTCGTCAAAATCGACATGTTTCCAGTCGGCCAGTTCCCAAGATTCAACCGACTTGAGAGTCGTCAATCCGGACCTTTCCGGGGAAACGCCTCTCTCGTTAATCTTGGCCTCAAGGGCTTTCATGTTATCGATCACTTTCGACCCGAGAATCATTCCTCTCGACTGCTGATAGCTGACATCGATATAAGCTGCTAAAACGCTTTCGTCGTAGCGGCCGAGGTTTTCGTAACACTGCGACTCAACGAGCCCGGTACCAAGTTCGTAGGGTAGCGCTTC
>CAYYUZ010000160.1:0-7512 GCA_964475005.1 uncultured Spirochaetales bacterium | reverse complement strand
CCGTTGACGAAATGGATAAGTACTACCAAGACCCCAAGAACGGCTACTACCCCTTTACAGATGCCCTGGCAGTCTCCATGATCGCGTGGAAAAACCTGCAAGAAAAATAGCAAGACGCAGCTAGAAACGACTAATGTCCATCTCTCCGAAAACAAATGTCCATGGACGGCGGGCGCCAGCCGTGGTGAAATGAGCGGTGGAGAGTGCGATGGCGAAGCAGCACGAAGTCTTGGTGGCGGTGGACCTGGGGGCCGGCAGCGGCCGGGTGATGGCCGGGACGCTCGCGGACAACAAACTCGAACTGAGGGAAGTCCACAGGTTCAGCAAGGCCCCAACGAAGGCGGGCGGACTTTTGAGGTGGGATGTCGATTTTCTCGAGGCTTCGATCCGCCAGGGAATAGCCAACCTCGGCGACGACGAGTCCGCCGTGGCGCTCGGCATTGACACCTGGGGCGTCGACTTTGTGCTTGTAGGAGCCGACGGCAACCCTCTCGAAGCTCCCCGCTGCTACAGAAACGAACACACAAGGGCCTTCGTCGATTCCACTTTCGCTGCCTTGGGAGAGGCCGCCGTCTACGACAGGACGGGGATTCAGGCCATGCACTTCAACACGCTCTTCCAGCTGGCCGCCTTGAAGCAGACCTCTCCTGAAACACTGGCCAGGGCGCGCCGGTTCGCCATGATGCCCGACTGGCTGGCTCACCGGCTGGGGGCCCCTATAGCCAACGAAATCAGCAATGCAAGCACCACCCAGCTTGTCGATGCTCGGACCCGAGATTGGGATTCCGCCAGCCTCGACGCCTTGGGAATTTCCCGCGAACTGTTCTCGAAACCCGTGGCGCCGGGAACGATCCTCGACCCCACGGTCCTTCTGGGAAGGCACAGGCTGGCGCTGGTGGCGCCCGCCACCCACGACACAGGTTCCGCCGTCGCCGCCATTCCTCTAGCCGACGATCGTTCGGCCTACATTGCCACGGGAACTTGGTGTCTGATTGGCATCGAGTCGCGAACCGCCGAGACCGGCGAGGCCGCGCGAAAAGCCAACTTCACCAACGAAGCCGGCGTCGACGGAACCTACAGGTTTCTGAAGAACTGCATGGGCTTGTGGCTGCTTCAGCAGCTTCGCGCCTCGTGGAGCGCTTGCCCCGATTTTGGCGCCTTGACCGCTCTGGCCGCGGCCGCCGCGCCGTTCCGAGCCCTGGTCGACGCCGACGATGCGGGCTTCTTTCAGCCGCCTTCGATGAAGGAGGCGCTTGAGGCGTGGTGGACCAAGACCGGCCAGCCAACCCCCGAAGGCCCCGGCGGCTACGCCCGCTCCTGTTTGGAAAGTTTGGTTCTCGTCTTTCAAAAAAACCTTGAAGAGATTGAACGCCTGCGCACAATCCGTCTAGAGAAGATTCACATGGTCGGTGGGGGCTGCCAAAACGCTCTGCTTTGTCAAATGACCGCCGACGCCACCGGGCTGCGGGTCCTTGCCGGCCCTGTCGAAGGAAGCGCCTTGGGAAACCTTGGGGTGCAGGCCCGCGCCCTGGGTTGGGTGGCCGACCAAACCGAAGCCCGCCGCCTTATCGAACGCTCGTTCCCGCTTGTGGAATACCGCCCCCACGGCGACCGTGAAGCGTGGGTCAAAGCCCGCAGAAGGTTGGAAGAACTGAAGACAAAAAATAGGAATGGGACAGGATTACAGGAGGGTAAGACAGATTAACCGGATTTGAAAACAAGAGAAGGTCGGGCTAGTCCTAGTCCCTGCCCCTTCCATCCTTTCCCAATCCTGTTTATCCTGCCAATCCTGTCATCCTGTCTCTTCTCTTTTTGAACGACGAGATTTGAGGAGGTGCTCCATGAGAACTGTCGCTTTTACGATGAAGCTTAAGCCGGGGTTTGAGGCCGAGTATAAAAAGCGCCACGACGAGATTTGGCCTGAACTGGTCAGACAACTCGAAGACGCCGGGGTGAGCGACTACTCGATCTTCCTAGACCCCAAGACGCTTGTTTTGTTCGCTGTCCAGAAGCTCAAGGACCACGATACAAGCGCTGGCCTGCCTCAAACGGCCATCGTCAAGAAATGGTGGACGTTCATGGGCGATATCATGCAAACCAACCCCGACAATTCACCGGTGAGCGTCGAGTTGGTGCCTGTGTTTCACATGGATTAGGTCGGCTTCCTCTCCTAGGATTTTACCGCCCGTTCGCTTTGCTCACTCAAGACGCCAAGAGCGCAAAGAAAGCACCGAGTGAAAAGCACGGGCGTTCCTCTGCGCCTCGGCGGTGAGCCTCTTGTCTTTCGGAATTTGAACCGCCCGCTACGCTCGGGGACGCAGAGAGGCCGCCGAGGAAAGGAAAGGAATTCGACAGCTTCAAGTCCGAGTCAGCCTCGAACTCAAGAAACCTTCCTACCCTTTTTTCGGTCTTCATCTCCCCTCCGCGTTCCTCTGCGCCCTTGAGCGCCAGCGGGTGGTGAATTTTCTTGGCTTTAGGAATTCGAACCGCGAAGGAGAAGAAAGGTTCGGTGGAATCTCGGGTTTGGAGCCGATTTCCGAGACTGCGGGGCGGAGTTGGGAGGGAGGGACTGTAAATCGTGGGTCAGCTCGCAACTTCAGTACGATACAACGCTGCGATAACCTGTAACTTATGTTCGGGCGAAGCCCGATTGTCACAAAGTTTGCAACAATTGTTGCAAGCTTTGTGACAAAATAAGTTATCAGCTTGAAGCCACTCTTAGGCAAATAACTCTTAGATTCCAGTCACCAGAAAATCAATTGAACTCAGAATTTCGGTTCGAGAATACTCATCCACTCTGATTTCATTCCCAAGAATGCCCTTGGGAATGGCGGCCATTTGCTGGGTCATGGCAAGATATTCAATTCCGTTGATTCTCATTGAAGGATTCAGGTTCTTTATTGGTCTTCGCCCGATTTCTTCGGACCTCATTAACGGAACAACTAGCCTAGTCTCAAGCGCCGAAAGTAACTCCGTTTGGACATCTACCAGAAACGGGTAATTTTCTACCGTCTGTGACTTGTTCTCATAGATCCTAAAATTCGACATCAAAAGGTTCTCATTCCGTCGCTGAAAAGGCCAAACTTCTGAACCATCTTATTGTAGTTTTCTATGGATTCCTTGTTCTCTTCCTTCCAATCGGACTGTTCTCGCTGCCGAAGTTCCTCTGCCAAAGCAATCTCGAGAACCGATGAAACATTTATCTTTCTCTCTTTGGCTTTTCGCATTAAGTCACTATTGACCGTGAGATTGGTCGGCTTCCTTGGAGCTGAAGTATCATAGACAAGGGCATTCATTCATTGCCTCCATGCGCATGGTATATGCGCATTCCGCGAAATTGTCAATTTCCGCGCCCGCAGGGTCTTCCTAACATCTCTTGTACCCACGGGCCTAAGGCTCTGCATCGCGGCACCTTTAACCCCGTCAAAATTCTAGACCCACCACTCTCTCTAGGCAATCGCTGTGCCCGACTCTTACCTCCAATAGTTATCCCTTTATAGATATCCACGGACAACTCACTAGTCTCCAAACCTTACCCAGGCCTCCGACTTCTCCCCCCTCCGCGCCCCCTGCGTCCTTGAGCGAAGCGGGCGGTGAGTCCTCTTGGCTTTAGGAGCTTCAACCGCTTTTGGGCGACTATACGAGCGGCCACGCGCGGCCGCCGACTTTCACACAGCCTTCCTCGGCGTACAGGTGGATGCCGCGGCTGTCAGGCTTCGGGAAAAGGGTAGCCGCCATGGTCCATTGGCCGTCCTGAAGAAAAACCTCGAGCGCCGAACGGTCGAGCACAAGGCGGATCTTCAGCGAGTCACAGAGGCCGACAGCGGCGGTGAACACCTGGCATGGCAACGCGTGAGGCGAAAGGTCGCGGATGGGGTACCCCGAGCCTCTTCGATCGAGGGTAACCATCCCGGCGGCGCGGTCCCATTCAAGCTTGGTTTCTTCCCCCTCGCCAACGTAAAGGAGCAGCCCGCAACGGGTAGCCGTCCCACCGGCAAAGGTCAGTTTCAGGTCGATATGCTGGCCTTCCAGACGAGGGAAGGAAACCCTGCCTTCAACGCACGAATCCAGCCGAATTTCTTTGCCGTGGTAGTTATCGAGCTCTTTCAGAGGATACTGACACAACGCTCCTTTCTTGATCGTGACTTCCCGGGGAAGCGTCATACACCCGGCCCAGTCAAGACCCAGCTCGCGCGTGGGAAACGAACGGTGCCACATCTGCATCCAGGCTATCAGGATCAGCCGGCCATCGGGGGCCTTGACGACCTGGGGTGCGTAGAAGTCGGGGCCCCTGTCGACTTCTTGCCAGGCGTCTGCGACAAATTGACCTGTCGGCTTGAGCGACCCCGGCGCCCAGACCGCCCCGCACAGATTCTGAAACGCCGGATTGGTCTCGGCGGCAGCGGTCAGCGACCACAAAAGAACTTCTTGGTCACCCACCCTGAAGAAATCGGGACACTCCCACATCGTACCGAGAGCCCCCAGGGCGCCGTCGTTGGCCAGACACACGGTGACAAATTGCCAATTTCTCAGGTTTGTACTTTCAAAGAGCAGGAGCTGCCCCTTGCCGTCGGTCTGGCCGTTGGCCACCAAACACAGCCACCTGTCGCCTTCGCGCCACACCTTGGGGTCTCGAAAATCCTCACGCGAGGCGCCAGCGGGGAGCTGATCGGCACCCAAAACCGGATTAGCCGAGTCTTTTGTATAAACGACGCCGTCACCCCACGCCAGGCACTGGGTCTCGTGTTTTGAACCCGCCGTCCCTGGCTGAGGATCGACGTGTCCCGTGTAGATGAGGGCGTGGCGCCCCTGGGCAGAAACGGCTGAGCCCGAAAAGCAACCTTCGGTATCGAAGGCATCACCCGGCGAAAGAGCGACAGGCTGATGGGTCCAGTTCAGAAGATCCGCCGAGGTGGCATGCCCCCAGTGCATGGGCCCCCAGACGGTGTCGTCGGGATGGTGCTGGTAAAACAAATGGTAGGTGCCGCCGAAGTGAGAAAACCCATTGGGGTCGTTCATCCAGCCTCGGCGCGGAGAGAGGTGAAAACGATTCCGAAAGGTGTCGGTTGCTGCTTCCATGGGTGCGAGCTGCCTCTTATGTTTCGAGTAAGAATCCTTGGATTGCTCCCACGCGTCAATCACTCGAGCTCACGCCTAAGGCGCACGGTAAACACCGTCTGCCCCGCCTCCGAGCCCAGCAACAACTCCCCGCCCAACTCGCCAACAATGCGGCGGCAAACGTAGAGGCCCAGCCCCGTGCCCTCCCCCGCGGCCTTGGTCGTGAAAAACAGATCGAAGATCTTCTCGCGGATTTCGTCGGGCACGTTGGGCCCGTCGTTCCCCACCGACACCCAGACCTCGGATCCCTCAAGCTTCATGGTGACCGCAACCCTTCCCAAGGGGCCGGCCGCCTGGACGGCGTTGGTGATCAGGTTTACCCAAACCTGGGTCAACTTGTCGGGCCAGGCCAAGACCCATGCCTCTTCCAGACGCACGGTCATCCGCAGACCGCGCCTTAACTGAGGCTGAAACAGCCCAAGGATGCTGCTGATGTTGGATTTCACTTCAGTCAGTTGCTTCTCGCCTTCCGAACCCGTTCTCAGGAAGTTCTGGAGGGCGCCAACCACTTTCGAGGCCCGGGAGGAGGCCTGATCGATCACGGTTGAAAGCTGGTAGATCGTCGCCAGCGGTTCCAGGGCGTCGACAAGAGGCGTGGGATTCTCAAGAGCCAAAATGGCCTGCAAGAGCTCGTCCTGATGCCCGAGCCCCAAGTGAACCAGCCTTTGGGCCAGGTCTTCGGCTCCGGGTTTTCCCGACTTGAGTGCGGCTATCTTCCATCGGTGCCTGGCCTTGTGCTCGGAACGGGAATCGAGAAAGCCGTCGCTGGCGACCACAGCGGCCACCCCGGCTTGAAACAGACCTCTCTGCCGGGAGTCGAGAGCCTCCCAAGCGTGGAAAAGCGCCGTCTGACTATCGGCCAACAGCGATCTGAGCATTCCGGAAGACGACTGAATCGCCCCAAGCGGTGTGTTCAGGTCGTGCGAGATGCCGGCAATCAGCTGTCCCGAGGCCGTCAGTTTCGCCGATTCCACGAGCCTGTCCTGGGCGCTGTGAAGCAGGTCGAGGGTTTCCTTGAGTTCGGTATTGTTCTGAATCTTGTCTTGAAGGAGCTCGTTGGCTTGCGCCAACTGGTCGGCGTGGGTAACCAGGCGTTCGTACAGGGTGCGGTAAGGAGAATGCAGCGTAAAGGTGACGTTGGCGTTGTAGCAAACCGCCAGGGCGACGAAGCGAAGGTAAGTGAACACGAAAACGGCCACAGGTCCGGCGTCGCTGGTCAGCAGAATGCCAACGCAAGCGACCACCGAGAACCCCAGCGAGACCAGAGAGCGGAGGGCAAAATAGGGAGGATGGTCCTTCCAATGACGGACAAGGCGAACCAGCAGCCCGGTGTAGAAGGCGACAAAACAGACAGCGTTTCCGCCCAGATACACGAGACGGTGCTCGGTGACCATAGAGAACACCCAATCGGGAAACAAGAGGTACACCGAGATCAGGACCACCGAACCAACCCCGCAGGTGAGGATCACCGGCCACAGCCGCCGGTGAGGCAAATGCCGGATCAGGACGATCAAGAAGGAGAAGGCCTGAAACCACTGGGTGCAAACCCAAAAATAGGTTCCCCTCGGCGCAAGCCGGAAGTCGGCGCCCCCGCCGTGGGCGATCAAGTAGAAATACACGGCCTCGAACACGAACGTGAACAAGAAACTTGTGCCCCAGAACAACGAGGGGGAGTCGGAGGAGTAGTCCTTGATGCTGAAGGCGAACATGAAGATCGCGACGTAGACGACGGCGCACGCCAGCTCGATGGTCCAGGTGTAGAAGGGAAAATCAACGACGGCGACCACGGCGCAGAAGACAAGGAAACCGACGAGGAACACGGCGGCATTCCGATTCTCCGACCGCCTTTGAGACGGAGGGAGATCGGTCGTCGCCGCAGAAAAGGAAAGCGGCGGGAGAACACTTTTTTCGATCACGGAAGAATCATACCACCAAAAAGCCGTTGTCGATTCTGTTCATTTCTCCAATTTGAAGGCGCTGATCAGCTCGTCGACCTGTTGGTCGTTGATCGCGACGATCTGACCCAGTTCCTGCGCGGCGATGATGGCTTTGGCGCTGTACTCGGCCACCTCAAGCCTGTCGAAGGCGTTGAGCAGACTGCTCCCGGTTACCATCAGACAATCATTTTCAAGAATGACAATGGGAACCTTCGCCGAAAACGACGACGCGGTTCGCTCAAGGTCGGTGAAGTTGGTTCCGTAGGGCAGCCACGGAATCGTCCGAAGCAAAATGTAGCTCTCGGGGATGGTCCGGGTATCGAACACAAGATCGGTGACGGCGAACACCATCGCCGAGGGCGGATGGGCGATGATGACCGCCTGGATGCCCGGGTGAAGTTCGTAGATGCGTCTATGGAGAAAAACAGACCGGCTGGGGGTCTTGCCGGTCTCGGCG
>CAYYUZ010000159.1:0-7637 GCA_964475005.1 uncultured Spirochaetales bacterium | reverse complement strand
TCGCTCGATACAGTCCTTGTCGATGGGCGCGTTGGAGTCCCATCGGTGGCCAGCCTATGGCGGAGCCCACAGCCGCTGTGGCTGCGCTGGCTTGAGGGTCGCGGTCCAACAACGTTGGTGAGCATGGCCGCGTTCTGGGGACAGAGCTTGATCGAACTGGAAACCTGGGCTCAACAGGAAAGCAACAAGGGTACCGTTGTTCTGGGAATGCTCACCAAAGATGCTGAAACCCAAGAAATCTGTTTGGCCCGAACTTGGGATCAATTGGTTCGCCGACTTCGAACCGAACGACGGACACTCGTACCGGTTCGCTCTGCTTCCCGTCTGCCGCTCTTTCTCGCTGGGTGGCAGGGACTTGTTGCCTCCCAGCGCAATCTGAGAACCTTGGAGGACCGCGTCGGCTTGCTGATCGGCCTTCCCCTTGACGCCGGTCTCTGGGAGAGCGTGGTTTTGCCGAGCCGAATCGTACCGTATCGTGGTCCAGACTTTGATCGACTGTTTTTGGAGGGAGGGCTCCGATGGTTCGGAATCGGAGAGGAGCGAATCGTGCTGGGCTTCCCCGAAGACCGCAGGCTCTTTGCCGCCGAACCGAGTACCTCCGACGACAAGGCTTCGTTGGACCAGATCTTCGGGCCAGAGTCTCAAGGCCGCGAAAGTTCGTTCGGCGATCTTGTTTCAAGATCCAAGTTGGCCACGGGTCCGTTGACCGAACAGCTGTGGAAACTGGCCTGGAAGGGCCTCGCGTCTGCCTCCTCCTTTGGTCCGTTGCGGCAGGGGTTGAAATCCGGCTTTCGCTTTCAGAATGCGCCTGAGTCGGGGAGAGTGCCAACTCACGGATTCCAGCGATGGTCAGCAGCCAGAAACTCTTCAGGCACATGGATTCGGTGGGCAGACCTTGGGGACAGAGCCGCACCGAACAGCTCTTCGCTGGAAGGGCTCGAAGACCTCAAACGACGGGCAAGACTTGTCCTTGATCGCTATGGTGTGGTGTTCCGATCACTTCTGGTTCACGAAGGACCTTCTTTCCAATGGAAGATCCTATTTCCGGCGCTGCGCTTGATGGAGCTGTCAGGAGAGGTCGTTGGGGGTCTCTTTTGGGAAGGAATTCCTGGGATTCAGTTTGCCACCCCCGAGGCGCTCCGTTCTCTAGCGGAAGATGTTGAAGAAACCGCACACTGGGTCCAGCACGGCTGCGATCCTTCCAGTCTCTGTGGTCTCGGACTCGAGACCTTCCCGGATCTTCCCCGCAGGACAACAACCACTTGGATCTGGTGGCGAGGCAACACTCTCGTGGCCACCCTAACCGCAGCAGGAAAAAGGTTGGAAGTGGGGACAGAGCTCGATGAAAGCGGACTGGCTTTCCTTGTGAAAAGAACGGCAACTCTGCTCCTTCAAGAAGGAAGAACCCACTGGACCCTTGAGAGCATCGATGGAGCCCCGGCGTCTGACAGTCCGCAGGCTTTGTCCCTCCTACGAGCCGGATTCCAAACCCACGGCGAAAAGTTGATCTATTGGAAAACCAAATAGAAAGCGCCCCTAAGGGCGCTTTGCGGTTGCGGAGCCGAGTATGACGATCCTTAAGCTGACCGGATCTCGATTCGTCGTGGCTTTGCGGCTTCCCGCATGGGCAATGTGAGGGTCAGGACCCCGTTCGACAGTTCGGCGTCGACTTTATCGAGGTCGATTGACCCGTCTACCGAGAAGGTCTTCTGCAAGTCTCCGCGTCGGCGCTCACGAAGCAACCAAGTTCCGTGGGTTGCCTCTTCCTGTCTCTTGCCGACCACGGTGAGTTCCTTGCCTTCAACACGAATCTCAAGATCGTTCTTCGCCACCCCGGGCATCTCCAGTCGAACTACTACGTGTCCATCAGACTCAAGAACCCGAGTCGGGGGGACAAGAACTCTCCGCCTTTCTTCTGATTTGACAATCTCGTTCATGGCTTCCCTCCTTTTTACCTAGCCGCCACGGCGACCTGCCGCGACCTCAGCTCGGCCTTCTTTGCCATCGTCACTTTCAGAACCCCGTCCCGGAATTCCGCGGTCACCTTGTCGGGATCGATCGAGTCCGGGAGAGACAGCGAACGCTGAAAGGTCCCGGTCCAGGTTTCATCCCGGTAGAGCCGGTCCTTGTCTTTTTCGGACTTTGTCGGGTTTTTCTTCTCACCTTTCATGGTCAGGACATTGGCTGCTACTGAAAGCTCAATGTCTTTCCTATCAAGACCGGGAATCTCCGCCCAGAGAACGCAACTGTCCTGGGTTTCAACCACGTCGATCGCCGGGGACTCACTTCGGTCGAAGAGACCAGAGGTTTCCGGGAATCCCCTCCAAGCGAATAATCGGTTCCAGTCGTCTTGGAACCGATCCAAAAGACTCAGCGAATCAAGTTCGTCGGGAGCTTCCGGGTAGGAAGCCCGTTTCCATCTTAGAATGGCCATAAGGCACCTCCTGTTTGATCTATCTGCCATTCAGCAAGGAGCGTGCCAAGTCAGCCCCCCCTGTGGCCGATCACAATGACAGCTAATATTTATTCTTTCTAGAATAATGACTTACAGAATAGATACCCGTTTGTCTCCTCGGCGAATATTCTATTGGTATTCCAGGCTCCTGGTTCAACTTGATCCAAACAAGACTGTACCATCTTGGCCCAGTGTTTCTTTTTGAAACAATCTTCTGACTACCAACGTTGTATTTGAGCCAAAAAAAGCGCCTTTCGGCGCTTTTCCTCCCGGTTGGGGACAGAGCTCAAGTTCAATCAGACATTGTACGTGCTGGAACTTACATTGCCGCCGGTTCCGGTCCAATTCGTGTGGAAGAACTGTCCTCGAGGCTTGTCGTTCCTCTCATACGTGTGAGCACCAAAGTAGTCACGGAGGCCCTGAAGCATGTTCGCCGGCAATTGGGCAGATCGATACCCGTCGAAGAACGCCAGCGCGGTACTCATCGCGGGAAGAGGTATTCCAGCCAGAATCCCTGCGGCCATGACGCGGCGCCAGGAGTCTTGTGCCCTTAGCATGACATTCTTGAACCAGTCATCCATGAGAAGGTTGTCAAGTTTGGGGTTCTTGTCATAGGCCGCTTTGATTTTGTCCAAGAACACCGACCGGATGATGCACCCGCCTCGCCACATCAAGGCGATGCCGCCATAGTTCAGTTCCCAGCCGTATTCTTTTGCGGCTTCCCGCATCAGCATGTAACCCTGGGCGTAGCTGACAAGCTTTGAGGCCAACAGGGCTTCCCCTAGATCCTTGAGAAACTCAGCTCTGTCCCCAGTGAACTTCTGTCGGTTTCCACCGCCGAGAACCCCGGAGGCTTTCACACGTTCATCCTTGAGAGCAGAGAGGCAGCGGGCAAAAACGGCCTCACCAATCAGGGTGACAGGAATTCCCATATCAAGCGCGTCGACGGCGGTCCACTTGCCCGTTCCCTTTTGACCAGCGGTATCAAGAATCTTCTCAAGCAGCGGAGAACCATCAGTGTCTTTGTATGCTATGACGCCGGCAGCGATTTCGATCAGGTAACTGTTGAGCTCGCCCTTGTTCCAGGTTTCGAGAGCACTCTTCATCTCGACATGGTTCATTCCCAGATAACTTTTCATGACATGATAGGCTTCAGCAATCAGTTGCATGTCGCCGTATTCGATTCCGTTGTGAACCATCTTTACGTAGTGTCCCGAACCCGTGCCTCCGACCCAGTCGCAGCAGGCTTCGCCGGAATCCGTTTTGGCGGCAATGGCCTGGAATATGGGTTTCAGTGAGGGCCAGGCCTCTGTGTTTCCACCCGGCATGATGCTCGGACCGAATCGAGCGCCCTCTTCGCCCCCGGAAACACCGGAACCGACGAAGAGAATTCCTTTCTCGGCCAAGGCCTTGGTTCGCCGGTTAGAATCAGGGAAGTGACTGTTGCCGCCATCGACGATGATGTCGCCCTTTTCCAGATGGGGAATCACAAGATCGATGAATTGATCGACGACTTCGCCAGCCTTGACCATTAACATGACCTTCCGGGGGCGCTTCAGTAGTCTGATGAATTCTTCTACTGACCGAGCGGGAAGCAGGTTATCACGCCCCTTCCCGGCATCGTTCAGAAATTCATCGACCTTGCTGACGGTCCGATTAAAGACCGCGACAGTGTACCCGTGATCGCACATGTTCAAGACGAGGTTCTGACCCATGACGGCCAGACCAATCAGGCCGATGTCGGCTTTCTTCTCCATTACCCGCTCCTTGTTTGATTGATAATAGAATAAGTCAGAATAAAATGCAAAACCGAAAGCCTTGGTTCAGCCCTTCTTGTTCCCGTCGATGACAGACGCCACGCTTCGGGCGAACTTGACTGCGGCAGGATGGCCGTTGACGCCTTGTTCCTGACGGAGGTCCAGAAGGTTGAGTTCCTCGTCGAGGAGAGCGATCAGTGGGTCCCTTCGCTCGGTCAGCTTCAACAATAGGTTCCGAATTTGGTAGCCTTCCTGAAGCGCGTGAAAAATACTTGACCTCACCTTGGTCAGTTCCTGGGCTTGGTTGGAAATCAGCTTCACCAGCTCGGGAGTCACAAACTGGTCCTCTTCCTGAACTTGGAATTCCTTTCGCATTTCGGCGTCTTCCGCCATCCGGATGTCACGGAAGTGGGTGTGGACGTTGTCAAGAATGCCGTCGAGCCTTTTTTTGTAGTTTGCGAAAAACGTAGGCGCCCGATCATCGGGGATTTCGGGCGACATGGCTGCAAACTGCGCGAACTCTTTCTGGTAGAGCTGAATCTCCATGAAGATGTTTTTCACATGCGGGTTCTTCACGAGTTCCGGGTTTCCGGCGACTCTTGCCTTGACTTCTGCAACAATTTCTTCGACGGGCGCTCTGTTTTTAGAGTTGGCGCCTGCCAGTGGCCCTTCGACCTCCTTGGGAGGTTTCTTTTGTCCCGTCGCAAATTGTGTCTGAATGCACAAGATGTACAGCAGGACTCGAATATCGACCTCGGACCCAAGGATTTCGGTTTGGTTGGGCGTGGTGTAGGTTAGTCTCGTCAGAAAATTGAATACACTTCCTGCGACCCGCTTCTTGTATTCGACGATGCCGGCGAGCGTGCAGGCACGAAGGTCGTCGGGAAGCGACAACACCTTCTCGTCTTCCAGTTTCAAGTAGGCCTTCATCCGAACAGGCGTATTGAGCTTTTCGCGGACCTCGATCCAATCGCTGGTGATCCGCTTTTCAAGGAGATCCATGCGCATAGTATAGGGATATCTGAAAAAAAAACCATGCAACCGCCCCCAACATTGAAGCAAGGAGCCGCCCACCCCTGTTAGTACGGTTGAAATGACACCACCAAGGAGGTCAAGGGGTGAACAGTCTCAACTCAGTATTGATCGAGGGCAACCTCGTTCGAGATCCCGAAAAGAAGGAGCTGGAGAGCGGTAGCAAACTCTGCATGTTCTCAGTGGCCACAAACCGCTACTTCAACCAGGACAACGAGAAGAAGTCCGAGGTGAGTTTTTTTGATGTCGAAGTTTGGAACAAAACTGCAGACTTGTGCCTCAAAATGCTCGCCAAGGGACGCGGCGTTCGAGTCGTCGGCCGGCTCAAACAGGACCGCTGGGCCGACAAGGAAGGCAAGAACCATTCGAGGATCAAAGTGGTCGGAGAAAGCGTCGAGTTCAAGCCGAAGTTCGACAAGAAGCCTGGCGAAGTCGCGGTTGAGGAAGCCGATGATCCGGCCTTCTGATTCGCTGCTCGGCACTCACCTGAACTCGGTTTGGATGGAAGGAACGCTGGTTTCCGATCCCGTTGACCTTCTTGACGGAAACGGTCCGCCAACCTGCAGTTTCCGAATCGAGGCGCATCAGAACTGGGAGCCCGCGTCGGTCTTTTTGGTTGAGGCCACCGACCAAGCCCTCGATGGTTGCCGACCAAGGCTGGGGACCGGTCTCGGAGTGCGGATCATCGGACGCCTTCATCAGCGCCGCTGGCTCGATCCCCAAGGACATCTGAAAAAGGAGGTGAAGATCGTCGGTGAACTAGTTGAACCCTTAGGAATGACGCTTTGAAAATGACCCTGGCCTTTCCCTTCGTGGGGAGGTCAGGGTCAGAAGGTGAATCGGATGCCCAGGCCTGCGCCGTAGGTAAATTCATCATACCAAGGCAAGCCGCCCCAAAGGTTGAAGATTGGATAGAACGCTTGAAACCTCAACGTGGCAGCCAGCAAAGGAGAGAATTGCCAGGTAATACCGGATCCGACGTCTGGGTAAAGGAATCGACCCGCGAGAAGCCACCCGGTGACAGGCAGCGCCATGCTGCCGGCGGTCGTCCCATTCAAAAAGACGGGCGCGCGCAAAAGAAACCCCAAGCCACCTTCGGCTGCAACGGACAGGGTGGGCGTCAACGGAAATTCATAGCCTACTGTGGGATTCAGCATGATGCTGAGAATCGTAACATTATCCCAGATGGAACTTTCGGGGACGGCCCGTCCATCTTGATACTTGTAGCCCAACCAGAACATCTGGACTTCGGGTCGGAAGAGCCAGTGTCCCATGAAGCGGAAAGGGATGGATGCCCCCAAAGTATTGACAAACGGATCGGGGGCCCCGTCTCCAACGGCGTTGAGGATCGAGTAGTAGGAAGTCTGAACTTCAATGCCATTGATGTCCACTCCCCAGATTGTGAGACCCCAGGACGCTGGGATCAAGACTGTTGAGAGAAGACAAAACGAGACCCATTTCATAGCCTTCATTCTACCACGGCGCGACTCAGGGCGCCAGGACTCCAAAAGGAACGTGGACGAGTCCCGCTGCCCCCACGTAGCCCCGCAACGTTGTTTCCCAGGTGAAGATAAAACCTTTCGCCAGCGATAGGGCTCCCACGTAGTGCCCTGCTACCCCTAAGTCAGGAAGTCGGTACAGGCGTACCCGCGCTTCCCCAGGGAGTCCGACGGCGACCCAGCCGGCATCGGTAAACAGTAGGAGCGGTCCGGTACCAACTGCCGTTTTCGAAACCACCCCAGAACCCAGGCGTTCGGCTAGTTTTGCTTTCAGGGCCAAAAGATCCGCAGTCAGCGGCTTCTGATCTGCGACAAGTAGGCCGGTTGCTGGCTCTTCCAGGCCACTGTCGAGGACGAATTCAGTACGGTCGAGCACCCACCCTTTGTCGCCGGGATGCTTCCAGTCGAAGACAACTGTAGAAGAATCCTGCGCCGGAGGGCGCATCGCATAGATCTGTCTCGAGGCCTCTCTAATCTGCGAAGGAATGGGGTAAAACGCCAAGCGAGTTTGACCTGCCGACCACCAGGCGAGTGTCGCCGGAGGCATCACCGCGGGGGGTTCTTGGTACAGTGAAAGGAAAAGCTTGCCCTGCCACAAGAAGAGATTGCCTGTCTGGTAGGCCGTCAAGGGAAGCTGGGCTCCGGGTCTTTCTGCGACCAAAGCCCCTGTAGAATCGTCGAGCAACAGGAGGCCAAGACGAGACACGGCAACGGCACCCTTGCGGCCCGGGGCCTCAGACAAATCAGTCGCCCTTACGGCCTGAGGCCGGGGCACCCAAACGATCCTCTGCGACTGCTCGAACCCGTTCAGAGAACGAAGGCCATCTGGGCGGCCCTGGTCAAACAAGGCCCAGGTGACCGTCGCCTGAGCAAAAGCCGCGTTAATTTCCTTGG
>CAYYUZ010000158.1:1603-7677 GCA_964475005.1 uncultured Spirochaetales bacterium | reverse complement strand
AGCCGCCCCTTCGTGGCGACGGAATTCGGACAAAGCTGGGTTCGCCCGCTGAGGTTCGAATTTTCTGCCGGGATCTCAATCGACGATCCCGCTGAAGGCCGTCCTCTGCAGTTGATTACGTACCGCACGCGCTCTCGGATCGGCTTCACGCCGCTGGAGTTGCAGATTCTGGGGCTGTTGCAGCCCCTTCTGAAGAATCTGTACTCGCTGCAGTGTCGTGCCCAGGCGCCCCGCGCCGACATCGAGGCCAAGGTGAGGGATTTTCCCTGCCTCACAAAACGCGAGAAGGAGATTGCCCTTTCGTTGTGCCTGGGCCACAGCACCCAAGAAACCAGCACCCGCCTGTTCATCAGCCCGGCGACCACCTACCGCCACGTCAGCAACATCTTTCAGAAGCTTGGCGTTTCGAGCCGGCAGTCACTTGTGGCAAAGCTCCTATTCTTAAGTCCCGAGGATGGTCACGCCCCGCGCTGAGAGGGTAGTCTGTCGCTATGGAATCACCCCGCTTGGTTTTCCAGCAACCCAACGAACTCAGCGAAGGTCCGCTTTGGGACAACCGGTCTCAAACGTTCTATTGGCTCGACATCGTTTCGGGGACCATTTGGAGGGCCCGTTGGGACACGGCTGCGCCAGTGCCCGAGTCGTGGTCACCTTCGGTCCGCGTTGCCGCGCTCGGTCTGACCGATCAAGGAACGTTGCTTGGGGCGCTGGAAGAGGGAATCGCGACCTTTTCTTGGGGACGGGCACCCACATTCCTCGCGCAGCCCAGCTTCGATACGGAGCGCATCTGCTACAACGATGGAAAAGTCGGACCCGATGGCGCCTTCTGGATAGGCGGAAAGGACCGCGCCCATCGCGATCCCATTGCTTCTCTGGAACGCGTTCGCAGCGGGCAGCGTAGTGTCGTGGAAACGGGTTTGACAATTTCCAACGGCCTGGATTGGAGTCCCGACCACCGGTGGTTCTACCTGACCGATAGCATTCCCCGGGTCATATGGCGCTACCGCTACGACGCCGCTTCGGGTTCGATTTCCGACAGGGAAGTGTTCGCCGACGGAAGTGAGGGGCCAGGGGTTCCCGACGGCCTGGCCGTCGACGCCGAAGGCTGCGTGTGGAGCGCCCGTTGGGGCGGGTCGCAGTTGGTCCGCCTGTCACCCCAAGGAGAAGTGCTGACCCGCGTCGCATTTCCCGTCTCACGAATTTCGAGCTGTGCCTTTGGGGGAGCCGACCTGAAGACGCTTCTAATCACTACTGCCAAGGAGGACCTCAGCCCGGCCGAACGCCGTACCGAAGTCCTCTCTGGATCGATTTTCAGTCTGAACGTCGAGGTCCCAGGCCTGGAACCCTTCCGCTTCCGCAACAAGTAACGATGTAACGGCAATGGAAAATGGCGAGTGGGGTTCGCCTTCGGCGAATCCCCGCGATGCCCGTGTAGAACTGGGCGAAGGAGATCGGAGCGACCTTGAGGCGACGCCAAAACGCCGAGATCCGAGCCCTAGTAAATTGGCAGTGGGCAACTAGAAGGAGTTTGAATGACGCGTCATGATTTTCCGAAGACCTTTCGCTGGGGTGCCGCCACGGCTGCCTATCAAATCGAAGGGGCCGCCGCCGAAGACGGCCGGGGACCTTGCATCTGGGATACCTTTGCCGCCCTTCCCGGCAAGACCGTCCGGCAGGAGTCGGGCGCTGTCGCCTGTGACCACTACCACTTGTGGAAAAGCGACCTCGACCTTCTCACTCAGTTGAAAGTCGACGCCTACCGTTTCTCGATCAGCTGGTCTCGGGTCTTTCCCGAAGGAACTGGCGCCAGCAATCCTCGGGGCGTGGCCTTCTACGACCGCCTTGTCGACGGCTTGCTGGAGCGGGGCATCGATCCCTGCGCCACTCTTTACCACTGGGACCTTCCCCAGGCGCTTCAAGACCGCGGAGGCTGGGGCAACCGCGACGTCGTGGGCTGGTTTGAGGACTACGCCGAGGCGATGTATGGCGCCCTAGGAGACCGAGTCAAGACGTGGTTCACCCATAACGAACCCTGGGTTGTCGCGTGGGCCGGCCACTACATCGGCCGTCACGCGCCGGGGGCGACCGACCTCAAACTCGCTGTGCAGGTCTGCCACCACCTGCTTCTGGCCCACGCGGGAGCCATCGAAGCCTACAGGGGAAGCCGCCGCGGAGACGGCAAGATCGGCGCCGTGTTGAACCTCTACCCCATTGTGGCCGCGACCGACAGCCCCGAAGACGTGGCGGCGGCCAAGTTCGTCGACGGCTACCACAACCGGTGGTGGCTCGATCCCATCCTCAAGGGGACCTACCCCGAAGACGTACGCAAGAAATTTGCCGAACAAGGCGCCGCTCCCCAGATCAAGAAAGGCGACATGGAAAGGCTTGCGGCGGCGAAGTCCGATTTTCTCGGGGTCAACTACTACTTCCGGAAAGTCGTGAAACACGCTCCTGTCCATGCGCTTCTGGCCTTTGAAGAGGTGAAACCCGTGGGTGCGCCCTACACGGCGATGAACTGGGAGGTTTGGCCCGACGGCCTGTTCGATCTGCTCACCCGCTTGAAGGCCGATTATGGGAACATTCCGCTCAGCATCACCGAAAACGGTGCCGCCTTCGACGACGCGTCGCTGGCCGACGGCGTGGTGCAGGACGAGGATAGGCGGAGCTTTTTGGAGGGTCACTTTGCGGCGGCCCGACGCGCCATCGACGCCGGGGTCGCGCTCGACAGCTACTTCGTGTGGTCTCTTCTTGACAACTACGAATGGGCCCACGGGTACGACAAACGCTTCGGGCTGTTCCGGGTCGACTATGCCACGCAGCAGCGGTTCTGGAAGAAGAGTTCCCGTTGGTACCAGGAATTCCTGCGTCCAGTCCTGGAAATTGGGTCGTCCATCCCCTAGAATTGCAGTTGGAGGCTTTTGATTACCGCCATGCACAACTTGGGTCCAGTCGACAAGAGCGACTTGCCCTACCGAACTCTCTTCGAGAACCTTCGCTACGGCACCGCCTATTGCCAACTCTTTCCCTCGGTCGAAGCTCCCGAGGATTTTCTCTTCCTGGCGGTGAATCCCACGCTCCAAAAACTCGCCGGCGAGATTCCTCTGGCCGGAAAGTGGATCTCCTCGGCGGTGCCCCAGCTCAAGGACCAGGTTACGGAAAACCTGGGCTTGCTAAGGACAGTGGTGCGAACCTCACGTCCTCAGAACCTAGACATTTGGTTGAACAATCCGCGTCGGTGCTTATCGGTGTCGCTGTTTCCCGCGGGGACCGACCGATTCATTCTTGTCGTCGACGAAATCGCCGTGGCCAACGAAGAGGTTTCGACCGAAGGAGCGACACCGACCGCGTCGAACCGGCAGGTCCCCGGCATGGTGTTCCAGTTAAGCCGGTCTCCCAAGGGCCGCTACTCCTTCCCCTACGTCAGTTCGGGCGCCGTTTCGGTCTTTGAAATCGCCCCGACAGACCTGATGAAGAATCCCGGATGGATCTTTCGAAGGATCCATCCTCAAGACGTGAAGACCTTCTTTCGAAGAGTCCACGGCGCGGCGCTCAAGCACGAACCCTTCCACGCCGAGTTCCGTGTGGTACTCGCCCAACGGGGCCTACGCTGGCTGCGAGCCGACTCGGTACCGGAGCAGCGCGAAGATGGCACTCTGTTGTGGCACGGGGTGATTGCCGACATCACCGACGAGAGAGAGGGTCATTTTGCCCTCGAAGAATCACAACGCTTCTTGGAAAACATCATCAACTCCGTTGCCGACCCGATCTTCGTCAAGGAGAGGCCGGGCGGGCCCTTCCTTTTGGTCAACCAAGCGTTCTGCGATCTTCTCGGGATCACCCGCCTGGAACTCGAAGCGGCGGACCGGATGATTGCTTTCCCAGAGAGCGAGCGCCTATTTTTCGATCAGATCGACGAGCAGGTCTTTGTCACAGGGCTGGAGAACATTGTCCAGGAGCCGCTCACCGACAAACGCGGGGTTGTTCACACCATCGTGACCAAAAAAACCCTGTACGTCGACGAACAGGGAAGAAAATTCCTTGTCGGCGTGTGCCAGGACATCACCGAACGGCTGAAGGCCGAGGAGTTGCAGCTACGGTCCCAGAAGATGGAATCCTTGGGTGCCCTGGCCGGCGGCATCGCCCACGACTTCAACAACCTTCTTGCCAGCCTGTTTGCCTACCTGGAACTGGCCAAAGGGAGCGTTTCTAACGGCCAGTCCGAGAAGGCGCTTCACTACCTTTCCAAGACGCTGTCTGTTTTTGACAGGGCCAAGGCGTTGACCCAGCAACTTCTGACGTTCTCCAAAGGTGGCTCTCCCCTGAGGCAGAACCGCAACCTGGAACGGCTGATCAAGACGCGAACGGACGCTTTGCTGACAGGTTCCACGGCGAAGTCCCACTACGCCATCCCCGATGATTTGTGGCCTTGCGAGTGCGATGAGAACCAAATCGCCCAGGTCATCGACAACCTCGTGACCAATGCTCTTCAAGCCATGCCCGACGGCGGAACGATCTTCATCGAGGCCGGCAATGTTGAAACTGCCCACGGTCCCTTCGTGAAGCTGACCATTCGCGATCAAGGAATCGGCATCCCGCCCGAGAGTCTGCCGCGCATCTTCGACCCCTTCTTTTCAACGAAACCTAACGGTCAAGGGCTCGGTTTGGCCACTGTGCATTCCATTGTCCTCAAACACGGGGGGTGGGTCGAAGTCGAATCCGAACCCAACCTGGGGACAGTCTTCCATGTGTTCATCCCGGCCTCTCCGGTCATCGAGCCGTTCGCCCCTTCCCCGGTCAAGGGTCCCCATTCGGGAAGCGGCCGCATTCTCTTGATGGACGATGAAGACCTTCTGCGCGAAGCCATGCAGGCGATGCTGGAGGGACTGGGGTACTCGGTGACGGCGACGCGCAACGGGGTGGAGGCGCTCAAGCGCTACCGAGAGGCCCGTCGAGGGCCGAATCCGTATGTCGCCGCGATTTTGGACCTCACCATCCCCCACGGCATGGGAGGGAGCGAGACAGCACAGGCGATCCGCAGGGACCATCGCGATGCGGTGCTTATCGCGGCCAGCGGCTACCCGGACGACCCGGTCATGTCCGACCCCTTGGCACACGGATTCAGCGACCGCATCGTGAAACCGTTCCTGAAGGGCGACCTGGAAGATCTTCTTAACCGGGTTTTTCATCCAGAATTATAACCTTTCTCATGGTTTTTCGAAGCCAAACAGGCTATTCTCAGCGCCGTGAAAACACTAGCTCAAATTACCGACCTCCACCTTGACGATTTTCTGGCCGACCACTATCAAGTTGACACGCGAAAGAACGTTCTGGCCGTGCTCGACAACGTGCGGCAGCGCGGTATCGGCGAGGTGGTTCTGACCGGCGACTTGGGGAATCGAACTTCGCTTGACTGGCTCTTTGAGACCCTGCAATCGAGCGGCCTTCGGTACCGCATTCTTCTTGGCAACCACGATGAACGCCAGGACTTCGCGACCCGAGCCTTTCCGGAGCCGCCGGTAGCAGAGGAGGGGTTCTACTATTCGTCGGTTCTCGAAGACGTTCTTTGCCTTTTTCTAGACTCGAGCTCAGGAACCGTAGGTCCGAGACAGCTGAAATGGCTGGGCGAGCGGCTTGCCGACAAGACAGACCAAATCATCGTCTTCATCCATCACCCGGTGCTCGATTGCGGCCAAACCACCATGGACAGGCTCTACCCGCTGCTGAACCGTGACGAGGTCGCCGCCGTTCTGAAGAAGGCTGATCGTCCGGTCTCGATCTTCTGCGGCCACTATCACAACCGACACGAGCAGACGCAAGGCACGCTGACGCAGTACCTGACCCCGGCGACGCTTCTGCAGATGAAAACCAAGGGAGACGCGCCGACGCCGGAAAGCCGGTCGATCGGGTATAGGATATTGGAGTTTGACAAGACTACTCTGAGGACCGAAGTCGTCGAGGTCCTAGGCTAAAACGTTGACGTTTTTTCCCAGCGAGGGGTCTTCAAAGGCGGGCGAGGCCGATTCGATCAGACGAAGGGTGTCCTGACCGTCGAGCTTCTGCTGGTCGAGCCCCTT
>CAYYUZ010000158.1:0-1503 GCA_964475005.1 uncultured Spirochaetales bacterium | reverse complement strand
GGAAGCGGGTACCCGGTGCCGTCCCACTGCTGGTGGTGATTGAGGGTGATTTCGAGGGCCAGAGTATCCCACTCCGAATGGGGATTTTTGAAGAACTCGGCACCAAAGCCCACGTGCCCTTTCATCAACTCGAATTCCTCTTCGTTCAGCGGACCTTTCTTCTGAAGAAGGGCGTCGGGAATGCCCACTTTGCCGATGTCGTGCAGCATGGCGGCGGTGCGAAGCACATCTTTGTACGAGGCAATTTCCTCACGCGGAACGTTTCGCCGTTCGGCCCACCGCTGGTAGAGTTCGACCGAATACGCGCCGACCCGCTCGACGTGGGGTTGGGTCTCCTCAGGGTCGCGAATCTGAGTCATGGTCAGCATCTTCTTGACCACGTCGCGGAGCAGGAGTGCCCTCTCGATGGCCACACCTGCGTAGAACGCGAACAGCCCGATGAAGTTCTTCTGATAGTCGGTGAAAGGAATGACCTTACCGTGCTCATCTTGGGCGTTGATGAGCTCCAAGACTCCCTGAAGCTCGCGTTTACTGGTCATAAGGGGCACGATCAACACCGAGGTGGTTCGATACTGGCTGATCTCGTCGAACTTGGCGTTGAAGCTGTAGGTCGCGTCTTCGGGGAGTTTGTACACGTCGTCGATCACGAGCGAGCGGCCGTGCACGGCAACGAAACCCGCCAGTGAACTCTCGTCAATGGCCACAGTGCTGTTCGAATAGATGTACTTGTTTGACAGAAAATCGGCCTTGAACAAGGTGTCGTTCTGCACATAGCTGAACTTGAGAACCCCGTCTTCGGCCAAAAAGATAGAACCGGCGTCGGCCCTGACCAGATGACGGGTTTCGGTCAGCAGAGTGTCAAGAAGGGAGTGCAGGTCTCGAACGTGGTGCAGCCGGTCAAGCTTGGAAAGGATGACGTTCAGATCATCTGGATTGACGGCAAAGGACGGGGTTTGGGGCATACGGTTTTCCTGGGGAAACAGTAGCCCTGAACCCTACGGAATGCAAGCTCAGTTTGCCAAAGCGTTGTACTCGGCCAGTTCGGCGCTCGATTTGCGAGCGGCATCGTCCAGGGCGGCCGGAACTGCTCCATCGATGCCTAAACGTTGCCCCGCGCCTTCACAAAGGTCCCGAACACGGTTCCTTGGGTCGCCCCAGCGGCCAAGGTGGCCCTCAATTCGTCGACGGCCACTTGGAACTGGGCAAACTTCGCCAAAGCCTCCTTCATCAAGGGCTGAGCGTAGGCTGCATTGCGGGTCGGGTAGTAACCTTTGTTCGACGAGAAGAATGCCTGAATCTCGGGCTCAGAGGTGAGCTTAACGAAGTCCCAAGCGCCCGCCTGCTGCTCCGTGGAACCCGAACTTGTGATCCACAGACTGGCGCCGCCGATGATGACCCCGCCTTTGGCTCCCTTGGGGCGGGGAAGGTAGGCGGTGGCGACTTCGACACCCTTACCAGCGTCAGCGTCGCTCTTGAGGTAGCCCCGAAGCGCCGCGATGCTGT
>CAYYUZ010000157.1:0-7762 GCA_964475005.1 uncultured Spirochaetales bacterium | reverse complement strand
CATGGAAGGCGCTCGCCGTGGGAGAGTCCGTTGAACCCGACGCGGTGTTGCGCATCAGCGACTCGGGGCTCGCCGAGTTGAGCCAGGGTGCCTTGAAACTCCACCTTGGCAAGGACGGCACCTACCAGATGTCGAAATCGCTGGCGCAAGCCAAGCAAAAGCCCAACAGCAATATTATGGGCTTGACTGGAAGCCAGGTTTCGATGTTGCTCGGAACGAAGTCCCATTCTGGCGTTGCCGTCGCCAACATGGGCGCTCGTGGAGCCGCCAAGAGCGACGAGGAAGGCATGGCCTGGGCCGGAGACGAATCCCTCGATGCGAATGCTCCAGCCGATCCGCTCGTGACCATCAAGGCGCAGATGGACCAGAAGGACTGGACCGGGGCCCTCAAATCCACCAATGCCGCGTTGTCGGCGCAGTCTGCCGACCGCAAGGCGCTTCTGTTTGATAAGGCTCTGATTCTTTCGAACCTCGGGCTTGCTTCTGGCTCGTTGAAGGCCCTGGCTGACGCCGACTTACAGCCTAACGACGCTCAGTACCTGGAGGCGGCTTTGCTCGTCGGAAGCCTGGGAGTGGAGACCGAAGACTACGACTTGGTGCTGACCAAAACGGACGAGGCCCTGCAACTGGCTCCCGAAAAAGGAGTGTCGCAGAACCTGAAACTCGCGCAAGCTCTGGCCTGGAAAGGTAAGGGTGATTCCGAGAAATCGAAGAGTCTGCTGAACGATGTCGTCCAGATCGAACCCCAATCGGGTCCGGGCCAAGAAGCTTCTCGCCTGCTCGCTAACTAGGATACGAATTTGGGAAAAGGGAATGGATTGGCAAACACTAAGGGGCCGCATTTCTTTGATGCTCCTTTTTCTGGCGGCTCTACCAGCCTACGGCGAGTTGCCACCGATCAACGTGCAGCTGGACCCTGTCTGGATGATTCCCTATGGCAACCCCTCGGGCGTAGTGAAAGGGGGACAAGACCTCGATCTCTACGCTCCGGGTTACGGCCTTGACCTCTCGGGCGCGTTGTCTTATTTCGGGTACCTCGCTCCTTTTGTTTCCCTCGATCTGAATTCTGTTCCGCTCAACGGTGTCTCCGGCAGTGCTTTGACCTCCGAACAACTTGGGGCCGGGCTTTCCGTGTTCACTTACCCCATCCCGAGAATGATCACAACCCTCGGCTTGGGCGGGGGGATCTCGTTCACTTCGCTTTCCAGTTCCGCGGCAACCTCGGTTGGCGGGGTTTCCCCCTTCTGGAAAATGAACAGTGAAGTGGGCTATCGGTTTACTCCAGGATTCAGCGTCAGCGGTCTTGTCGGGTATACGGAAATTCTTGGATCGCAGGTCCCCATCCTGAAGAGCTTCGCCCTCGGGTTGCGCTTCAATCTCGGTTTGGACCAGTTTCTCGGTGGAAACTCGGGCCTGGGTGTCGATATCCTCCACCAGGACAAGATCCTACCCATCGTTTATTACAAGAGCGACACCAACCCCATAGCCACCATCAGAATTTTCAACGCCGACGCCGCGGAGGTCCGCGACGTTAAGGTGAGTTTTTCGGCGGGGTCGTACACCTCTCGGCCCGCGGCTTGCGGTGAGTATCCGATGATCCTCCACAACGGAAGCGTCGATGTTCCCATCTACGCCGCGTTCAATGACAAGGTGCTGGGGTTCACAGAAAACACCAAGATCCAGGGTGAAGTCAAAATCGACTATAAAATCCTCGACGACAAACGAAGCACCACAAAAGTTGTCACTGTCGACTTTTCAAACCGCAACGCCGCGACGTGGGTCAATCCCAAAGTTGTCGGTGCTTTTGTATCGCCCCAGGATCCGGCGATGCTTGAATTCTCCAAATACGTGGCGGGACTCATTCGGGTGAGGGCGATTCCCGAAATCGACAAATCGCTGCAGTTCGGCATGGGGATTTTTGAAGGGTTGAGGGTCTATGGCTTGGTCTGGAGTGCAGACCCCTCGGCCCCCTACGCCTCCGTTCGCAAGGATTTGGCCCGGCAAGCGTACATTCAGTACCCTGCTCAGACGCTTTCGTACAAATCAGGCGATTCGGATGCACTCGCACTCACTGTGGCCGAAGCCTTGGAATCGATCGCCGTTCCAACGGCCATCGCCGCGCTGCCACAGGACGTGATCGTGGCGTTCGCGCTGGAGATGAACGAGGCTCAGGCCAGGGCGACGTTCTCTCACCCGGAACTGTTCATTTTTGATTCGGGCACCGTTTGGGTGCCTCTGCGCGCCTCCTTGATCCGAGACGGCTTTCTTCGGGCGTGGCAAGGGGGAGCGGACCTTTGGCGAGCCCAGCCGGCCAGTGCGGTTTCCCCGTTGATCAGGGTTGATGCCTCGTGGAAAGAGTACTCCCCAGTGGCCTTGGCCGGCGTTGACTTCAAGCCCGTCAAACCAACCGAAGAGGAGATCAGCCAAGCCTTCGGGACTACGCTAGAACGCTTTGCTCAGGCTGAGGCGGCACCGAAGATCGACAAGATTCTCGCCGGTGTCACCGATGAACCCACGGGAAGCCAGTGGAACAGCCTCGGCATTGTTTACGCGCAGTTTGGTTTCTACGAGAAGGCCAAAGACAATTTTGAGAAGGCCGTTGCCAAGGAGTACGGACCCGCGGTCATCAACTTGGCCAACATCGCCTTCCTGCAAAAGGACTTCATCACCGCGGCGGAGGGTTTTGAAAAAGCTCTGTCGGCAAGCCCCAACAACAAAAATGTCTTGCTCGGTCTGGCAAGAGCGCGCTATGAACTCGGAGACTACGACGGTACCAACGAGCTGTTTCTGAGGGTCAGGGCCATCGATCCTGTGCTGGCTGAACGGTTCTCCTACCTCTCTCTGAAAGTGAAAGAGGATGCCAACGCCACTACGACGCCCGTTCGCAGTGGTGGATGACGGGAAATCGCATGGGCGCCCGGAAGGTTCGACTCGCTTTAGGAATCGCTTCTTTTCTTTGGCTCTGCGCCGCCCCCTTGCAGGCCCAATTCGACGGCCAGTTGTTTGTTCGGCCAATCGGAGAAGTCTTGTTCCCCCTCGACACCTACACGGATTCTACGAGCGGGCAGACCAAGCCGTTGTATTCGATCATAGGACTGGGCGGCGGGTCCATCGTCGATTTCAAACTCTACCCCTGGTTCGTTCCGTTTGTTCGCGCCCAGTACAGCCAAGTCTCCTACTCGGGCGGAAACTCGCTTCAGTTGGCTGAGGCCGACCTTGGCGCCGGCTACGTGTACGAGCTCACAGACAGGTTCGCGCTTCGGCTGGACGGACTTCTTGGGCTTTCCCAGATTATCCTTCCGGGCCTGACGGGTAGCGGCTACTCCGCGGGAACCCGTCTGAGTCTTGACTACCGCCTGACACCAGCCTTCAGTCTTTCGGTCGGAGGCGGTTATTCGACGTATTTCGGTTCGGCGACGTCCATCCTGTCGGCTTTGGCGACCGACTTGTCGTTGACCTACGACTTGTCGACTCTTGGAGGAGAAAAACCCAAACTGACGATTGAAGACGTCAAACTGGGGGCGGTGTTTCCGTCTCTTTACGCCTACTACGATGAAAATCCTTTCGGCACCATCAAGATCATCAACCGGGAAGACGCTTCGATCACCAACGTTATTGTCTCGTTCAACGTGGGCCACTATATGGACCAGCCCAAGGTCTGCGGACAATTCGCCAATTTGAAGAAGGGCCAGGAGCAGGCGGTTCCCGTTAAGGCGCTGTTCACAGATGCGGTTCTCAACATCACGCAGGGACTCCAGGCGAAGGGTGAAATCATCGTGGAGTACACCTATCTAGGCGCCTCGCGAGTTGTCCGTCAACCCGTTGATTTTCAAATGCACCACCGCAATGCGATTGCTTGGTCGGACGACAGGCGGGCCGCCGCCTTTGTCTCGCCGACCAACCCCGCCGCCCTCTGGTTTTCACGTTTTGCCGCGGGAATTGTGAACGACCGCCAGAGGGCCGCTATCAATAAGCCGCTCCAGTACGCCATTGGTCTTTTTGAGGCCGAACGGCTGTACGGATTGAACTATGTCTTGGTTCCTTCCAACGACTACTCGGTCAAACACGGCATCAAGGACTACATCGACAGCGTCCAGTTTCCCCATCAGACGCTGACCAATCGCGGGGGTGACTGCTCCGATTTGGCCATCCTGTTTGCGTCTTTGATGCAGTCCATCGGTGTCGATGCGGCTTTCATCACAATTCCTGGGCATATCTACGCCGCTTTCGACACCGGGCTCGACCAACAGCAGGCGCGAGAGACCTTCTCGGACTCGGGTTTAGTGATCTTCCGCAACGGCAGAAGCTGGATTCCAGTGGAAATCACCATGATCAAAGACGGTTTCCTGAAGGCCTGGCGGGTCGGTGCCAAGGAGTGGATAGACAACATCGAAACAGGTACCGCGGCCTTCTATTCCCTGCCGGACTGCTGGAAGACCTACCCATCCACGTCGGTACCCGACGTGAATCCCCGGTTCATCCTTCCCGCCGAATCGTCCACGGCGACCGCGTTTGATGTAACGCTCGACCGCTATGTCGCGCGGGAGATTGTTCCCCAGGTGCAAACGCTCCAAGCCAAAATTGCCCACGAAGATCCTCCCGTGCAGGCAAACGCGCTTGGAATCCTTTACGCCTCGTACGGTCTGCTTGGACCTTCGTGGAAGTACCTTTCGGAGGCGGCAAAGTCGGGGTTCCCAGGAGCGTGGGCCAACCTTGGAAACCTCGCGTTCCTTCAGAAGAACTTTCAGCTTGGGATCGCCTATTTCCAGTATGCCCTTGCTTTGGACTCCTCCAACGACGTCGCCTTGCTCGGCCTGGCCCGGTGCCAATACGAGCTCGAGAACTTCAGCGCTTCGGACAAGACCTACGCGTCGCTCAGGCAGCGCAATCCTCAATTGGCGTCGCAGTTCGGGTACCTTGGATCGGTCTTTGGGGGAGAGGGGAGGGCTTGGTCGTTTTCGGAAAGGTTTGCCGGGACCCGTTGGGTTCAGGTGGCCCCCGTCTCCGTCGCGACCTCTGCACCCGAACCTCCGGCGATTTTGGAAACCTTGCCCACACAGTTCGACAAGCTTCCTGTTCGTCCGCCTCGACCGATCCGGGTGACTGCGGCGTCTCCGCCTGTGCCGTCGGAGCCCGAGCCTTCTGAGGTTGCGTTGGTGGTTCCGACCGTCGAGCTACAACCTGCGCCCGAGCAAGAGGTGTTTGAGCCAGAGCAACTGGTTGCGGCCCAAGGACTTGTGGCGTTGGCGCCCCCTGTCAACACGCCGCCAGAGGCCCCTGCCGAAGAGATTCGCGTTTCACCAGCGGTACCACACACGGCTGTGGACGCAGGTCCGTTCCCTGCGGAATTCGCGGTGCCTGAGGTGAATCTTCCGGTCTGGGTGGCGGTGGAGAGAGGCTTTCTCAGTCCAATCCAAGGTCCAGGACAATGGCTCTTTGACGAAGACGTGGTTCAGCAGGTCGACCCCAATCAGTTCTACGCCAAGATCCTGTCTCCCGTTGTTCAAACGGCCTCCAAACTGCGTTATTCCTTTACAACGCGGTCGCGGGGGAGGGGCTGGGTCGGTGTTGGACTTCACGTCTTGGTGGGACGAGGCAGTCTTCACAATGGTTTCGGTGAAGGTCAGTCCTGGTTGATCTGGCTGACTCGCGACCCCGTTCATTTCAAGGACAACGTGACCCGCGTTCAAATTTACCATTCGATCTCCGACAGCCGAATGGACCTAGTGGCGCAGACTCCGGTGGCCGAGTCGATCTTTCAGACAAACCGGCTTGCCGTGGAACTCGATTCCGAAGCCAACACCATTTCCGTTGCGCTCAATGGAACCGATGTCCTGAAGACGGAATCACAACAGGAATTGGGAAAAGGAACGCTTGTCGCTCTCCGGTCGATTGATAGGGCCGAGTTTAAAGATTTTCTCGTTGAGGCGGAACAATGAATAACTTTCGGCTTGTGGCCTACGCCGTTTTCGGATTGTCGCTCATCGCTTGTCAAAACGTGCTGACGGGCAACGATGTGAAAAAGCAAGTGCAGGCCCAAGTCACCGAAGCCAACGCCCAGGTGGTGCCCATTTCGTTTCAAACCGATGGATCCGGCGGCGGATCGCTCCCCACCTTGTCTTCAGCCAAGGTTGGTATTTCCTTTCCTATTGCCTCCATACCCATCAATTCCTACGTCTTTAAGAGCTGGACGTGGACTGGAGATGGAACGATCACGATTGTCGACCCCGCTGCCGCATCGACAACGGCAACAGTGACGAAAGCGGCCACGAGCACCCCGCTGGTGATTCAAGCCAACTTTCTGGCGCGCCCCGACGTCTCGAGTTTCCTACCCGGACAGTCGGCAACGGGCCAGTTTCGAAATCAACCAATTCAGATTCAATTCACGAGCAAGATGACTGCCAGCACCATCAACTTGACCAACATCACGATCGCCGAGCTTCCGATTTTCCCAGGACCAACGGACGCTTGGACTGATGTGACCAAGACGTATTTTTCTGGAATCACGCCTGCCGACAGCACGGGGAGCGACTATTCCCTTGTCTACATTTCCACTTCGACGATCCTGAAAGGAAGCTACCAATACAAGATCACCGTTTCCAAAAACGTCGCTGATGCCAGTGGCAACGCCATGGTCGCCGACAAGATCAACACCTTCCAAACCGGTACCACCGTCGCTACAGGGACCCCGGTCTTCAACTCATTTGCAATCTCTCGCACCGCAAGTGCTTCGACGACTCCTCTGACAACGTATGTGAAGACCAATCAAGTCTATCTGGCTATCGACGCAACGGACCCCACGAGCCAGGTTGTTTCCTTTGTTTTGACGGAAACGATGGGCTCCAACTCTCGAACGACCACCGTTTCCAACGCAGGTTCAGGGTATTCTGGATACAATTTGAACACGGCCTGGGGCGAGGGCAGCTACACCATTGCCGTGAAGGCCGTGGACGCCGTGGGGAACTCGACGACAAATTCGACTGGCGTCACGGCGATCTACGATGCTACAGCTCCGACAGTGACGCTCGGGACCATAGCCTCAAGCAACACAACAAATTCAGCATTTGCAAAATCCTCAGGTACGCCCGACACAATCAAGTTGAAGTTTAACGCGACCGACGCCTATCTAGGAACCACAACCACAAACCCGAATCAGATTGTCGTCTCGATCAATGGCCACGCCTCGACCGGCAGTTCCCCGTTGGTCTCAGTGGCCGCCTCGAATCCTGTCGACACGACCTATCCCTACACGGCTACCTACACGTTACAGTCGGGTGATTCGGGTTTGGTTACATATTCAGTTGCCGCGACAGACCTTGCTACCAATAGCACTACCCTAAACTCAGGGGCGATCGGCACTGTGACTGTTGACAATGCGGCTCCCTCAATTTCCAATATCGTTGCGACATCCAGCTCTGGGGCCGCTTGGGCCAAGAGTGGGGACACTATCACGCTAGCTTTCACCGTCGGTGGGAGCACAAACCTACTCCTTCCGACTGTGACGTTCTCCAATGGTTCTGCCAACGTAACCAACCATGGAGTCGCCACGGTTACCGGGTCGAATGGTTCGTACCTGGCCAGCTATGCTGTTCAATCAGCGGACACATCTGGAGTGGCAAACTTCCTTATCACCGCAACGACCCAGTCCGGAACGAGCTCGACAGCGACTCCAGGGAGCACCGGAAACGTGACCATTGACAATCTAGTGCCGACGATCACTGTGACCTCGATGCAATCGACGAATGCAAACAACACCTGGGCC
>CAYYUZ010000156.1:0-7834 GCA_964475005.1 uncultured Spirochaetales bacterium | reverse complement strand
GTGACCAAGTACCGTTTGGAACTGGCCAAAGAATACGCCTGAGCAAGGAGCAAGACCATGACCGTCACCATCAAGGGTGTCCACTACGACATCAGCGACCGTACCCGTGAGTTCCTCATTGAGAAGTTAGGCCACATCGACCCCTTCAAGGACCACTTGGTCAGCGTGGATGCCACCATCACCAAGGAAAAGGCGGAATTCATTGTCGAGTCGAACGTGCATTTCAAGTGGGGAGCCAGCGCCCATCTGGAAGAGCGGGCACAGGAACTCTACCCTGCAATTGAGAATCTTATTCACAAGTTGGATTCGAAAATCTCCAAGGAGAAGGACAAGGTCAAAGACCACCACCCCAAAGAAAAAGAGAAGATCCCGGAGTGACGAATGCCCAAGAATTTCACCGTCCTCGACTTGCTCGATCTCGATCTCAAGGACCACAATGCCTTGAATCTGACGTGCAAGGCTGGACGGAAGGGTTTGTCCAAGGCCATAACCCAGCCGGATATCAACCGACCTGGGTTGGCTTTGAGCGGCTTCTTCGACGATTTCAACCCCAACCGGCCTCAGCTTTTTGGCAATGGGGAAACCGCTTACCTTCGCAAACTCAGCGAACACTCAAGCTGGGATTCCATCGAGCAGATCTTCGGCCGTGGAATTCCGTGCTGTGTTTTCACGAACAACTACCTTCCTGAAGAACGATTTCTGCAATTGGCCGAGTCGCATCAGGTTCCTGTTCTCTTGTCTGACCTCAACTCGTCTGACTTCACCGTGCGCATCATTCGAACCCTAGCCGACGTTTTCGCTCCCCAAAGGACCATCCACGGCGTTTTTGTCGAGGTTTCGGGAGTCGGTGTCCTCCTTCTTGGCGACAGCGGCGTCGGTAAGAGTGAAGCGGCGCTGGAACTCATCGAACGCGGGCATCGCCTGGTTTGCGACGACGCCGTCGACATTCGATGTGTCAGCGGCAACACCCTGATGGGAAAACCCGTCAACCCGACCTTGGGACATCACCTTGAAGTGCGTGGAATCGGCATCATCAACGTCGCCCAGCTGTTCGGAGTCGCGGCGATTCAGTTTCAAAAAGAGATCGAAATGATCATCGAGTTGGAGATCTGGGACCAGAACAAAGAGTACGAACGACTGGGAACCAAGGATCAGACCAGCGCGATTCTTGGCGTCAGTTTGCCTTCGATGAAGATCCCCGTGAAACCAGGAAGAAACATCGCTATTCTGATCGAGACGGCTGTGATGAACCACCGCTTGAAGAAAATGGGCTTCCACTCCGCCCAGGAATTCAACCAAAACGTGATCCAGTGGCTTGAAAGCGAGAACGCACGTACCGTATATTTACGCAAAACCCAAGAAAATCAGTTTTTGTAAAAAGGATCCGACGGCATGGTTGAGAAGGATGTGACGGTAAAGAACAGAGCGGGCATCCATGCCAGACCGGCGGGAATGATTGTCACCCTTGCCAATAAGTTCACCTCCCAAATCTTCATCGAGAAAGACGATGACAAGATCAATGCCAAATCGATCATGGGGCTGATCACCCTCGGCGTTCTTTGCAACACCACGATCAGACTGTCGGCAACCGGACCCGACGAAACCGCCGCCGTCGAAGCTCTGGCAAAGCTCATCGACAATCGTTTTGAAGAGTGATCTCTCCGCTTCCAAACGTTTCGCTCCCTTCCTAAGCCTGCTAGGCCTTCTGGTCGTCCTCACAGGGCTCACGCTTTTTGTCTCCCGGCAAATCCTGGCAGATGCCACAAAAAGCCCACGCGTTACCGATGGTGTCATTTTCGCCCTGGTTCTCGTGTTGCCCGTGACCCTCGCTGGCGCCGTGGGCTACCAGGCCATTCAGCTGTTCCGAGACCGTCGGAAAGGACGTCCTGGAACAACGCTGAGAATCCGCATCAGCCTGTTTTTTTTGTTGACAACTCTGTTGGCGTCGCTGCCGCAAGCGGCTCTTTCGCTGAGTTTCATCGACACAGCGATGAAAACCTGGAGCAACCAAGGCTGGGGTGAGGCCCTCCAAGGTGGACTGCAAACCGCCCTGGACTACCACTTTGAACGCATACAGAACCTGAGGGAAACTGCGGAATCTCCCTACTTGCCCGACGTTGTGCGCAAGGCCCTGGGGAGCAAGGATCCCCTGGTGTTGGGAAAGCTTCTCGCCGATTCCAACCTTCGTGCCGACGGTTTGCAAGTTTTTGACCGTCGAAGTATCGTGGTTAGGGAGTACGGTCTGCCCGAGACCTTCTTGGGTTCAGGGGTGGAGCTTCCCGATCAAGACGGCACGCTGGCTAGGCAAACTCACGACGCGTCCACCATTTTGCGCCAGGTCAGACACCTTGAAGTTGCCAAAACCCCGTACTCTGTCGTGGTCTCGCTGGTCTTGCCGCCAGGTTTCGACGAAAAATCAGGGCAACTCACACAGGCGCTCGACAACTACAACCAGCTCAAGCGGTCCACGGACTCGTACCGGACGCTGTTCTTCGTCTTCTATCTGCTGCTCTCGCTTCCCATTCTGTTGATTGCCCTCCTCATGAGTTTCACGCAAAGCGACGACCTCATTCGTCCGCTCATCAATTTGGAGTCGGCGACCCGCCGAATCGCCGCTGGTGACTACAGCACAAAGCTTCTGGGACCCGACCGAAGCGAGCTCGCCTTCCTTGCTGAGTCTTTCAACGCGATGACGGCTGAGCTAGCGTCAAGCCGCGCGAAATTGCTCCAAACCGAAAAGATCACCGCGTGGCAGGAAATTGCCCGCCGCTTGGCGCACGAATTGCGCAACCCTTTGACCCCGATCCGACTGTCGGCCGAGAGGATCCTCAAGCGCAGCCGTGCCGACCCCGAACATTTGGCCGAAATCGTCGAACCCGCGGTGGCGGCAATTCTCACCGAGGTGGTTCGTCTCGACGTCATGCTCAAAGAGTTCGCCGGCTTTGCCAGGCTGCCGGCCCCGCAGAAAACAACGTTCCTGCTTCGCCCTCTTGTCGACGAGCTTCTCGCAACCTACAGCGCCGCGCATCCTGAATTGGCGATCTCTTCGGAAGGGCTTTCGTCGTCGGCGAGGATTCTGGCCGACTCGGCGCAGATCGAACAGGTATTCACCAATCTCTTTAAGAACAGTGTCGAGGCCATGGGGGGCTCTGGACGCCTGACGGTCCTTAGCAACCTTGTCAAAAAAGGCTCGGCTTCCTATTGTAGGGTTCAGATCCACGACACAGGGCCCGGGGTCCCGATGGAACTGCGTGACCGGTTGTTTCAGCCTTACGTGACCACCAAGGCCGAAGGAACGGGTTTGGGGCTGGCCATTGTGGAGAGGATCTTGTTTGATCACCAAGGCCGAGTATGGTTCGAATCGCAGCCGGGATTCGGCACTACCTTTTTTCTCGACCTTCCGACGGAGGACCAACTTTGAGCCATCAACGCTCGATCCTGATCATCGATGATGAGGACGGTATCCGAAACGTTCTCGGAGACGTGCTCAAGGACGAAGGCTTTGCGGTTCTGCGGGCAGCCGACGGTCACAGCGGGATCAAGTTTCTCAAAACCGAGATGATCGACTTGGTATTTCTCGACGTCTGGATGCCGGGAACGGGCGGTCTGGATGTGCTGAGAAGCATCAAGGAAGAGTTTCCAGAAGTTCCCGTCGTCATGATCTCGGGGCACGCCACGGTCGATGTCGCCGTGCGTGCCGTCAAGAACGGCGCGTGGGATTTCGTGGAGAAGCCCCTTTCCATCGACAAAATTCTTGGTGTGGTGACGAACGCGCTTAAGGTGCAAGAACTCAAGCGGGAGAACCGCGAGCTCAAGGCCCACCTCCTCCTTGAGGACAGCATGATCGGGGAATGCCCGGCGATGCGCCGGGTCAAGGAACTCGTGCGGCAAAGCGCCGTCGTCAATTCCCGTGTCATGATCCTCGGAGAAAACGGCACGGGCAAGGAACTGGTAGCCCGGGAAATCCACCGGCAAAGTTCACGCTCGCGGCGTCCCTTTGTCGAGGTGAATTGCGCCGCCATCCCCGATGCTCTTTTGGAAAGCGAATTGTTCGGCCACGAGAAGGGTTCGTTCACAAGCGCCATGGCAAGGCACAAAGGCAAGTTCGAACAGGCCGACACGGGCACTCTGTTTCTCGACGAGGTCGCCGACATGAGTCTGTCGGCTCAGGCAAAAGTCCTCAGGGCGGTTCAGGAAAGCCGGTTCGAACGTATCGGCGGCGAGGGTTCGATCACCGTCGATGTACGGATCATCAGCGCCACAAACAAAGACGTCCCTACCGAGGTCGCTGCCGGCCGTTTTCGAGAAGACCTCTTCTACCGGCTGAACGTTGTTCCCATCACAGTCCCTCCGTTGCGAGACCGCCGCGAGGACTTGCCTCTTCTTGTCGACTACTTCTTCAGAAAATTCCGAAACCCCGCGCAGGGCCCTGCTCCAGTCTTCTCGCCCGAGGCCTTCCAAATCCTCGTCGATCACTCTTGGCCTGGGAACATCCGCGAACTCAAGAACTACCTGGAACGGCTCAGCCTCATGGTCGACGAGTCTGTAATTGGCCCCGAAGAAGCACTCTCTTTTCTCGGTCATGCGGGTGGATCGGAAGTTCTTTTGGCCAGTCCGCTGGCCCCCTGGACGCATCTGGGCCTAAATGAAGCAAAAGATGCGTTCGAAAAGGCTTTCATCACAGAAAAACTCAAAGAAAACAACTATAATATCAGCCGGACGGCGCAGGCTTTGGGACTGTATGCCAGCAACCTGCACACCAAATTGAAAAAATTCGCTATCGAGGTGGAAAAATGAAGGGCGCGACCAAGCGTCAGGAAGAAGTCCTCGACTTTATCAAGGAATTCCTGCTGAGGAACAAATTCCCTCCGACCATTCGCGAGATTGCCAACAATTTCGAAATTTCGGTCAAAGGGGCCTACGACCACATCAAAGCCCTCGAAAAGAAGGGTTTCATTCACTGCAACCAGAATCGTTCAAGAGCCATCGAGGTCCTGTCGGAGTCGGATGAGGAGTCTTTGGTTGTCAGTGTCCCGATCTTGGGGCGTGTCGCTGCGGGAATTCCCATCTTGGCCGAAGAGAATCTCGACGGCACCGTGCTCCTTCCGCAGAACTTCTTGGGCAAAGGTAGCCACTTTGCCCTGCGCGTCAAGGGCGACTCGATGACAGGAGCCGGCATTATGGACGGCGACTTGGCTGTCATCCGCAGCCAGCCGACCGCCGAAAACGGCGAGATCGTCGTGGCCATGACCGACGAAGACGCCGTGACGCTCAAGCGCTACTTCAAGGAACGCAGCCGAATCAAACTCCAGGCCGAGAATCCCGCCTACAACCCCATTTACGCCCAAGGGGTGAGGGTGCTCGGCAAACTGGTCAGTGTCGTTCGGCGGTACTGATGGCTCAGACTTCTGAAAGGGTTTGGCTGTTGCTGGGCCCCGAACATGGGCAGAAGCAGGACTTCCTGGCTGATTTGCGTTCAAAATTGACGAAGGAATTTCGCGAAGCCCCGGAAGTTCACAAATTTTACGCCTTCGAAACGCCCTTCGGCCAGGTGTTGTCCATTCTTCAGAACGGCGATCTTTTTGCCGCCCACAAGCTCATCCTTCTCTACAACGTCGACGACTACAAGAAGGCCGACAACGAGCTCATCAAGGGCTACCTCAAACACCCGGCAACCGAATCCACCCTGGTTCTGTTCAGCGATGAAACCAAGCTCGACTCCCTGAGTCGCACAGTTCCCAAGGAACAAACCAAGGTCTTTTGGGAGATGTTCGAAAGCCAGAAGAAGGGATGGGTCCTCCACCACTTCAAGGAACTGGGTCTCACCATGGCGCCCGATGCCGCTGATTTCTTCCTTGAGATGGTCGACAACAGCACGGACCAGATTCGCCTTGAGGCGCAAAAGCTCCTGGCCTTCTTCGAAAAGGGCGCCAGCCTCTCGCTAGCGGATTTGGAGCAGTACTTGGTCCACACCAAGGAAGAGAACGTCTTCACGCTGTTCGAGAAGATCACGTCGGGCGAGTTTGCCAAGGCCCTCGAAGTCTTGAAGAAGATTCTGGGTTCCAAGGAAACGGAGGGAATCGGCCTTCTTGGAGGACTGACCTGGCAGTTCAAGAACCTGCTGGCGTTTCAGGGCAAACTTCTGGAGAGACTTTCTCCCGAGGACGCCTTCGCCGCCTTACGGGTTTCCAGCAAGAAGGCTCAAGCGAATTTTCAGATTGGCGCGCGTCGGTACAGCCTTGGCGATCTTCAGACCATGCTCATCTTGACCGCAGATTTCGACCAGCGTTTGAGGCAATTCCGCACGGAACACCACGCGCTCCTTTTGGAACTCTACCTATACTATGTGATTGTCAAAAAGGGACGAGCCACCGAAGCCCCCGAGTTCGGGTGGCCGCTAGACGGAGCCTCAACCTAGGACAAGCCACTGGGTTCGACCTCTTGTCAGATTCCCTGTATGTTCCTGAAGATCGGCGAAAGCTCCTAAAGGAATTTGGGCTTCGACGGTGACTCCCGAAGAAAAAACTTCTCCCATCACTCGCGCCCCAACGGCCGAGAGTTCTGCGACGAGTTGCCGATGCTCACCCCACTCGACCATGATGCGGGCCGCAACCCAGACACGGGCCTCTTCCCAGGTCGCTGTGGCTACCACAGATTTGGCTGTTTCACCGTACGCCTTCACCAAACCGCCTGTGCCTAGTTTGGTTCCTCCGAACCAACGAATCACCAGAAGAAGCGAATTGCCGCCACCGGCTCCCTTCAGCACATCGAGAACCGGTCGTCCCGCCGTTCCCGAGGGTTCGCCATCATCGCTGCAGCCACAGGTCTCTGAACCTTCGGGGCCGGTCCGGAACGCGTGAACGACGTGGGTGGCGTCGGCGAATCGGACTTTCGTCTCCCTCAGGAGCGCCCTGGCCTCTTCGGCGCTGCGCACGGGCTGCAACAGCCCCAAGAACTTGGACTTCTGAAAAGTCAGCTCGACTTGGGCGGGCGCGGAAAGGATCTTCATCGAGTCACTGTAGCTGTTGGGCAGTTTTTTCCCAAGGGCCGCTTGTATTGCAAGGTTTGCCCAGTTTCGAACGGTTCAGCCCAGCCGAATCGGGTCTTTTTGTCGTTCGGGCTGGCACGGTCCTTGCCGTAGAAGTAGAATGCGACAAGTGAACGTCCTCAAGCACCTTCCTTGGCTGATTCTCGTTCTCTTGTGGGTTGGAGGGACGACTCTCTGGGTCCTGTTTTCCAACGAACAGCAGCGCCATCTCGTGGCAGGATTCCAAAGTCAGGTAGAACGCTTGGGTGACGACCTTTTGCGAAGTCGGCTTGAGGGTCGCCTTGGACCAGAATCGTTGCCCGAAGCGGTGAGGACCTTTGCCATCTACGATGCTCAGGGAAAACAAGTGGCCTCGTGGGGGCTCGACGCTCCCAACACAATTGAGAGGAATTCTTCCGACCCTATGCCCAGCAGTTTGATCGTCTCCAAGAAAGGGGGGTGGATCGAATTCATCAGGGTTTTGCAGCCGTTGCGATCTCGGGTGCTGCTTGGTCCCGATGACCCCGATGACCGCGTCGATCCGAGAATGTTCATGGGTCCGCCGATGCACCCTCGCCAGATGCAGGGATTCGGTGACCAACGGTTGCAGGGTTATCTCTTCTTGAAGGTCAACGATGCTCCTTTGGAAGCCCGACTTTGGGCTTGGCGCCTCGGTGAAGCCTTGGGAGGGATCGCGTGGGCGGGCTTTTTGGGGTTTGTCGGTGTGCTCTGGTTCCGGGCCCGCCGCTACCAGTCAACGCTCATCGAGCACAGGGAGTTGCTCCAGTTTGCCGAGGCTTCTCGAAC
>CAYYUZ010000155.1:0-7836 GCA_964475005.1 uncultured Spirochaetales bacterium | reverse complement strand
TGTTGAGGCCCGAGACCAAGTACTTCATCAACCCCACGGGGCGTTTCGTCATCGGTGGGCCCCACGGAGACGCCGGTTTGACGGGGCGCAAGATCATCGTCGACACCTACGGGGGCATGGGCCGCCATGGCGGCGGAGCCTTTAGCGGCAAAGATGCCACCAAAGTCGACAGGTCGGCTGCCTATATGGCCCGGTATGCCGCCAAGAACATCGTTGCCGCGGGGTTGGCGGAGCGGGTGGAGATTCAAGTCAGCTACGCGATTGGGGTTCCCTTTCCCGTTTCGCTGCTGGTGGATACCTTCGGTACAGGGAAGGTTCCCGACGACAAGATTGCCGAAGCCGTGACGAAAGTCTTTGACTTTAGCCCCTCGGGCATCATCGAGACTCTGGGTTTGCGGCGGCCAATTTTCGCTGCCACGGCTGCATATGGCCATTTTGGTCGCGACGGGTTTCCGTGGGAAGCGACTGACAAGATCAACGCCCTTCAGAAGGCTGCCGGCTGAGTCATGTTCCGGGAGCGTTCGGACGAACTAAGGTACACGCTCGCTGCCATTGACTTGGTGCTAAGCTTTCTGGCCTTCCTGGCCGGATTTGCCCTCCGATTTGAGATCGTCGGGCCTCTGACCGGCGATCGCTCGACGATCGATCTTGTGAGCTACATCTTTTTCGGCGCGCTTCTCTCGGTCTCGCAGGTTGTTTCGTTTTCCATGTTGGGACTCTACCGTCGCCAGAAGTTCCTGTCCTTTCTCGACGAGATCGGTATTCTGGTCGGCGGGACCATCCTTAACTTTGCTTTCTCGTTCGCGATCCTGTACTACTTCAAGATCTACGAGGTGTCCCGCCTGCTACCGGTTTTTTACGGTATCTCGCTTTTGGTTCTGGTGATTTCCGGCCATAGCATTTTCCGACGCTTCCTTTTGAGAAGGCGCAAACGAGGCCTGGGTTTCCACGACCTTCTCATTATCGGGGGAACGGCCACGGCTCTTCGGACCGCTACGGCGTTGGAAGGCAACACTCTCCACGGCTATCGGGTCGTAGGCTTTGTTCTTGAGGACGGCCGCGTGAAGGTTGCGGTTCCCAAAGATAAAATCGTGGGCACCTTGAGCGATCTGGAGGAGCTGGTCGACGCCGCCCCGCCCGGCGACATCATCTACGCCGGTGACCACGGCAATCAAGAAACCTTGGAAAAGATTCTTGAGATCTGCGACCGGCAGGGAATTCAGATGCACGTGGTTCCCGGATTTGGGAACTTGGTCACTGCCAACGGCGTCCTTGAAAACCTGAATGGGTTGCCGCTGATTTCGATCCGTGACATTCCGGCGCGGTCGGGCCTCAATCGTGTCGTGAAACGCTCGTTCGACCTGGCCTTTTCGGGAGCCTTCCTCGTCATTTTTTCACCTATCTACCTTCTGATCGCGTTGGCAGTCAAACTGACGAGTCCGGGACCCGTGTTCTTTTCTCAGGAGCGCGTTGGTCTGGACAACAAGGTCTTTAAGATTTTCAAGTTCCGCACCATGAAGGTTCAGCCCCAGCAGGCTTCGAACACCGTCTGGACGACCAAGAACGATCCAAGAATCACCTCGATCGGGCGATTCCTCCGACAGAGTTCCCTCGATGAAATTCCCCAGTTCTTCAACATCTTCCTTGGACAAATGTCCGTAGTAGGGCCACGTCCAGAACGGCCTTTCTACGTGGAGCAGTTTAAGGATACGTATCAGTACTTCAAACGACGGCACGCGGTGAAGGCCGGATTGACGGGTTGGGCGCAAATCAACGGTCTCCGTGGCGACACGTCAATTCAGGACAGGATCGACGCCGACCTCTACTACATCGAAAACTGGACCTTTTTCCTCGACCTCAAAATTGTCCTGCTGACTCCTTTTAAAGGCATGATCCACAAAAATGCCTACTGAACGGCGTTCAGTTCTCTTCGTCATCACAAGGGGCGACTCGATAGGCGGCGCTCAAATTCACGTTCGAGATTTGGCTGTCGGAGCCCAGGCCAAGGGGTATCGGGTTGCGGTTGCCGTTGGTTCTGAAGGACCTTTCACCAAGTTGCTGGAGGACGCTGACGTCGAGACCTGTGTCGTGCCAGGTTTGGCCCGAGCGGTCAACCCTCTGTCGGACCTGCAGGCGATCTTTAAATTGAGATTCCTCATTCGGCGATGGAGCCCGACGCTGGTCGCCTGTCACACGGCCAAAGCCGGGCTGGTTGGCCGCGCGGCTGCCTGGTGGGCTCGTGTTCCCTCGCAGTACACGGTTCATGGCTGGCAGTTTGCCGAGGGCATTTCTTTTTTTCAGCGGTGGATGGTCCTGGCTGTCGAGAAGCTGATGGCTGCTGTTACCCGCACCATCATTACCGTCAGCGAATACGACCGTCGGCTTGCGCTTGTCCACCGAGTGGCGCCGCCCAACCGAATCGTGACCGTCCACAACGGCATGCCCTTTCTGCCGGCGAGTCCCTCGAAGGGCGGCGGTTCCTTGGTTCAGTTGGTTATGGTCGCCCGATTTCAGCCCCAAAAAGACCACGGTACGTTGCTGGCGGCGCTGGAGCTGTTAGAAGACCTGCCCTGGAAACTTCACCTTGTCGGTGACGGTCCAGATCTGACTCGCTGGCAGCAATGGGTCGAGAAAAGGGGGTGGTCCGGGCGGGTCGTTTTTCACGGGCTTTCGTTCGATGTTTCAGCGCACTTGGAGGCGGCGGAGATCTTTATCTTGGCCTCTCGCTGGGAGGGTCTGCCCATGTCCATCCTCGAGGCCATGCGGGCCAGCCTGCCCGTGATTGCTTCGAACGTGGGCGGCGTGAACGAAATCGTCGTCGAAGGGCAAACGGGAACGCTTGTCGCGCCTGAAGACGCGGCGGCCCTTGCTGGGGCCCTGGCACGCCTCATCGCCGACCGCGACCTCAGGCAACGGTGGGGACAGAACGGCCGCGCCCGCTTTGAGGCCGAATTTACCTTTGACTTGATGCTTGAAAGAACCGAACAGGTCTGGGCCCGCGATTGACTCTCGACATCGTTTGTCAGGTCGTGGACAACTACGGTGACATCGCCGTGGTTTGGCGTCTGGCCCAGGCGCTTCTCGAGGAAGCGCCTGACCTTCGGCTTCGCCTTTTAGTGGATGACTGGGAGTCGTTCCGAGCGTTGAATCCCGCTGTTGACCCTGGTGCCGACAGACAAGAGCTCCGCTGCCTCGGACACACCGTGACGGCTTTTCGAACTAAGGCGCTCGAGCGGTTCGACGAAGAGCGGCGGCAACCCGCCGATGTCTTGGTCGAAGCCTTCGGAGCGCCCACCCCGGTGATTTGGCTTGAGGCCTTCTTGGAAGCTGCCGCCAACAGCGCCCAAGGTCGAACCATCCTTCACCTGGAATACCTGACCGCTGAGGCCTGGTCGGAGGAATACCACCTGCTTCCCTCGCCCGTCGGACGGCCGGGAGTGCGGCGGTTCTTCTTCGTACCAGGCTTTCGCCCGCGTGCCGGAGGGTTGATCTTCACCGACGCCAAATCAGGCGTCATCGAACGTGGCCCTGAAGACTGGCTGATGACGCTGTTCAGCTACGAACATGATTTCAAGAACTTCTGGGAAGATCTGGCCGAATTCTTGACCGAACGGAGGCAGACCGCCCGCGTCGTGGTGTTCGCCGGCCGCTCACGGACAGGTGCTTTGAATTCCTGGGAAAAGGTGAAGGCGACCCGAGGGGCTCTGCCGGCCATTACAGTCGTGGATCAACCGTTTGTCGACCAGGAAACCTACACGGCGATCTTGAACGCGGGTGATTTCCATGTGGTCAGAGGAGAGGAATCCTGGGTTCAGGCCGTTCTGTCTGGACGCGCCTTCCTTTGGCAGGCCTACCTTCAGCCCGAAGGCTACCAAAGCGTCAAAGTTGAAGCTTTTCTTGAACTCTGGAGGACCCGTTTCGCCGGCGAAGGCCACGAAGGACTTCGTGTTTTCGAAGGGCTTTCCAAGGAGTTTCGAGCCATGAACCAGCGCCAGGCGAACTCAGAACACGAAGAACCCCGAGAACGGTACCGAATATTCTGGGAAAACCGGGAATTGCTGGAACGTGTGGGACGCGCATGGGCCCAGGAGCTGAGGAAAAACGCCAAATTGGGCCGCAAAATGCTGGAATTCCTAAAAAGTTCTCGGGTATAATCCTCCGAACATCCCATCGATAGGAAAGAGATTATGATTACTGCTTCCGAACTGAGAGTCGGCACCGTCTTCAAGGCCGGCACCGAAGTGCTCGTGGTCCAGAAACTGGAAGGGACCAAGACCGGACGGAACATGTCCGTCACGAAACTGCGTGTCAAGAACTTGCTCACCGGAACCACCGCCGAAGCGGGCTACCGGCTTTCCGACACCTTTGAAGAAATTGAGCTCGACATCAAGAAGATGAACTTCCAGTACAACACCGGTGACACCTTCCATTTCATGGACAACGACTCCTACGAACAGTTTGAGATCGACAAGGAAGATTTGGGGGACGCTCCCAACTACATCTGGGAAGGAATGGACGTGGAGATTGTCTTCTACGAAGGCAAACCCGTTTCGGTGAAATTGCCCATCTTGGTTGACCGTGAAGTGGTCTACTGTGAACCCGGAATCAAGGGTGACACTTCGGGCCGCTCCATGAAGCCCGCAAAGCTCGACACGGGCTACGAAATCATGATCCCCCTGTTCTGCGATATCGGCGAATGGATTCGCGTGGACACCCGCGACGGCACCTACAAAGAGCGAGTTAAGAAGTAAAGACCATAAAAGCTACTGCGCGGTGTTTTAGCTTCGCCGTTTCGGTCTTCGAGTGCTCACGTATCAAAGATACGCTCCGCCTCTCAGAACCGAAACGTCTCGCCAAAACCCCTGCTCGCTACGCTTTTCTGCCCTTTACGAGCGGATCCTTTGACATAGGGAAGAACTAGTCAGTTTCATATAAGCCTCCTTCGGGAGGCTTTTTTCGTTTCTGGCCCTGCACAATTTCCTAGCGGATTGCTCGGAATACCTGTACCATGGAGTTCGAGTCAGGAGGACAACCGTGGCGATCGAGAAGTTGACGCTCAGGACCAAGCTGGGCTTTGGTGTTGGAGACCTGGGGGGAAACCTCTTTTTCACTGTCTTGAGTTTCTGGGCGCTGAACTACCTGACCGATACTGTGGGGCTGGCCGCCGCCGGGGCAGGCGCGGCCCTGATGGCAGGGAAGCTTTGGGACGCCTTTGTTGATCCCTTTGTCGGCCTCTTGAGCGACAGGACAAGGACGCGTTGGGGTCGCAGGCGGCCCTTCTTGCTGCTGGGGGCCTTGCCCCTGGGCGCGACCTTGGCCCTCTTCTTTCTGTCTCCGGCGTTCATCGATCAGACGGCTCTTTTTTGGTGGGCTTTGTTGGTTTTTGCACTCCTGAACACCGCCTACAGTTTCGTCAGTGTTCCCTACAGCTCACTGACGCCCGAGCTGACGGCAGACTATCAGGAGCGGATGGTTCTCAACGGATACAGGTTCGGCTTCGCGATCGTCGGCACCATCTTGGGTGCGGCTCTGGTTCAGCCCATCCTGGCGTTCTTTCCCGGCGACAAAAAAGCCGGGTTCTTGGCCGTCGGCATTTTGTTCGGTGCCGTGGTCGCCCTGACGGCCTTCTTGACAGGTCTTTCGGTTCGGGAGAGGGCAGCCTCGAGCGAGAAGTCGCGTCCCTTGTGGAAAAGCTGGGGCGACGTTTGGAAGAATGGTCCGTACCGCATCATCATTGGGGCCTACACCCTCCACCTGCTTGGAATCACCTTCCTATCGGGAATGCTTGTCTACTACTTCAAGTACGTGCTCGGCGATGAGGGCGGGACGACCTTCGCCATGCTTCTCCTTCTCGTCGTGGCGATGGTGTTCATTCCCGTGAGCGTGGTGTTCTCGAAAAAGTTTGGGAAAGTTCGCACCTACCAAGTGGCGCTTCTCATCCTCGCGTCGGCTTCGCTCGTGGTTTCGCTCTTTGGCGCCGGCAACGGCACCGGGTTTGTCCTGGCCGTCATGGCAGGGGCGGGAGTGGGCATGGGGTTCAGCTATGCGCCTCCGTTCGCCATCGTTCCCGACACGATCGAGGTCGAAGCCAAGAGAACCGGGCGAAGAGAAGAGGGTGCCTACTATGGCCTGTGGAATTTTGCTATCAAGCTCAGCCAAGCCGGGGGGGTCGCGGGTGCGGGGCTTGTCTTGAGCTGGGCAGGCTACGTTGCCGATCAGAAGCAGTCGGCTTCGGCCCTCGCCGCCATCCAGGCGTTGGTGGGGCCTGTCCCAGCCTTCTTCTTCGTGGCCGCGGCCCTGCTGCTCCTTCTCTACCCGCTCGATGAGCGAACCTACAAAAACGCCGTTGGTTGACAACGAAGGTCAGGTGGATCAACAATGGCCACCGGAGGAACCATCATGACCCAGTTGCTGGAGCTTCTCACCAAGTCAGGACCCGAGAAACTTCTTTTGTTTTTCGGGATTCCCCTGGCCTTTGCGACCATACAGGCGGCCTCCGAACTCTACGTCCTCTACAAGAAAGAAACCCATGGACCAACAAAATCCGTGAACACCGTGACCGGCTGGATCGCTGCCGGCTGGTTCTGCTGGGTTTCCTGGCAGCTGTTCACGACGGTCTGGCTGAAGAACCAATGGAGAAGCCCGATCGACTTCGTTTCGATGTCAGCCTACATTGGTTGTCTCTTTCCTCTCATCGGCATGGCGATGGCCGACCTCCCCTGGGTCAAGATACGCAAACGCCCCGAGCGCCGGTTGCTTCTGCACGCAGGGTTCTCGGCCATGTTCACCATCATGCTCTTCGTCTCCATGACTACGGCAATGTGGAACGACTGATCGGAACCTGGATTGTTCTTGGGGCGCTGGTTTCCTGCACCCCCCAAGGGCAAGACGTCTACAACGCCTGGAACTCCTCCTTCGCCCACGTCCCGCTCCGATTCAGCCATTCGGTGACGGCCCTATGGATCGCCACCTATCAGGAAGACCCCCAAACCCATCGCTTTGTTCGAACCATGGCCTGGGGCGAGGTACCTGAAAAGCTCGTCGCTGACGCGCAGGGCGGCTACTCGGTAGCCGTCCCTCTTCTCGCACAGAGCGAAACCTCCGATGGGCCGATGCCCGATCAATTCCGGACCGTGCTGGTGAGGGTCTTTCGCTCGGGAGACGAATTCACCTTGGTCGACAACGAAGCCTTGCCCGGTCCCGTTGCCGTTTGGCACGACGTTTCGCACCGAACAGTGTGGTTCCGAGGAAAGGCCTCCGACGGCCCCCAACAGACGCTTTGGCAGTTCAAGGGAAGATATTGAGCGGGAACGAGGGGATCACTGCCGTCCTTGGTCAGATCCGTCAGGTGTTGGCCGCCAACCAACTGCTTGTGCTCACCGCCGAGCCCGGCGCGGGCAAAACGACGCTCGTTCCGCCCTGTCTGCTCGACGAAGTCTGGCTTCAGGGCAGAAAAATCCTGCTTTTGGAACCGCGAAGATTGGCCGCACGGGCGGCCGCGACACGGATGGCCTGGCTGCGGGGGGAGCCGCCCGGCAAGACGATTGGGTGGCGGATGGCCCAAGACACGCGGGTGGGTCCTTCGACCCGTCTCGAAGTCGTCACCGAGGGAATCTTGACCCGCATGCTTCAAAACGACCCCGGCTTGGAAGGCGTGGGATTGATCCTGTTCGACGAATTTCACGAACGATCGCTGAATGCAGACCTTGGATTCGCTCTCGCCCTCGACGCCCGTCGGCATCTGCGCCCCGATCTGCGTTTGGGTTTGTTGTCAGCGACCCTCGACGTGGATGCGGTCCGCTCTGTCGTTCCCGAGGCTCGCACGGTTCACGCGCC
>CAYYUZ010000154.1:0-7878 GCA_964475005.1 uncultured Spirochaetales bacterium | reverse complement strand
CGATGGAGGTTGTCGTGGCTCTCACTCTCCGAAACAATGCGGAAAAACGTCGTGCGTATTGGTCTTTTGTGACTCCGGCATTTTTCCTTTACCTTCTAGTTTTTGCCTTTCCTATCGTGATTTCCATCCTCTTGAGTTTGAGTGACTACAATGGTGGAAAGATGTTCGGCGGAACGCCGTGGTCGATCATCGGTTTCCAGCAATACAGCAAACTGTTCGTCGATCCCAGTTTCTGGTTGGCCTTGAAGAACAACGTATACATCGTTCTGATTTCGGTCTTTGGCCAGCTCCCCCTTGGATTCATTCTCGCCTACATTATTTATCGAAAAATTGTCAAATGGGGAGAAGGATGGCAGGCCGTCCTCTACGTCCCGGCCATCATCTCCGTTATTGTCCTCGGTATCATGTGGAAGCTTGTTTTCGCTTCGAACGGCTTGATCGCCGACATTGAAAACCACCTTCTTGCGACTTCCTTTAGCAATGGCCTTGGTTCGATCCTTGCTGGCGCAGGAGGCTTCCACATTACCGACGGTGTGGTCCAACAGATCCTCAAAATCAGCGACCCTCAGGTCATCGCTTCCTTCGCCAACCCGGTGCAGGACTTGAAGGACCTGATATTGGGCGGTGGTTATGACGCCGGTCACCTTGACGTCTTCAAGACGGAGATGACGAACCTGCTGGCTCCTAAATGGTCTCCGGACTTTATGAGCAAGCAGGACGTGGCGATGATTCCCATCATGTTTGTCACCCTGTGGTGTTGGACTGGCATGTATCTGATCCTCTTCTTGGCCAACATGCAAAAGATCGATTCCCAAATCATCGAAGCGGCCCGCATCGACGGAGCGAACGAGCTTCAAGTGATGTCACGGGTCATTATTCCCAGCCTTTCGGGTGTTCTGGCCAACGCCGCCATCCTTTGTATCGCCGGATCGCTGAACACGTTTGCATTGATTTGGGCCATGACCGCGGGTGGTCCCATGAATATCACCCAGGTTCTGGCAATCTATATGTATCAAAACGCCTTCATCGGCGCCCCGAACTTCCCCCTGGCGAACGCGATTTCGATGGCGATTGTCGTGTTCAGCCTCCTGCTAATCGCCCTCACCATGTACGTCGAGAAGAAATTCGGCGGGAAGGAGGAGTAACATGTCCGACAGTCCACGGCAAATTAAAGCGAACCCCTTGTGGGGATTCCTCGGAAAAACCGCAGCGTACATCGTGATGGGCGTGTTCGCCTTCATGACGATCTATCCGATCATCTGGCTCTGCATCAATTCATTCAAGACGACCCCCGACTACATGCTCGACAAGGTGGGCCTTCCTCCCACTTGGGTACTGGCCAATTACGTGGGAGCCTGGACCATTGGAAGTTTTGACAAACTCATCGGAAACTCGATTCTCTACACTCTAGCCGGCGCCGCGGGAATCATCTTCTTCTCGGTGCTGGCAGGCTTCGGCTTCGCCAAGATCAGGAGCCGTGCAACGGCTCCGATCTACGGGACGTTTGTCATAGGGATCCTGCTTTCTATCACGTCGCTCATGGTTCCGATCTTTCTGGAGATCTCACAAATCGACAGATTGCTGGGCGATCTGGTACAGAATCTAGGCTGGGGAAAAACCACAGACTTCCACCTGTTTTACAATACTCAGTTCGGAATGATTCTCATTTACATCGGCTCCGGGTTGCCTATCGCGGTCTATCTTTGCACCGAGTACATCAAGAGCATTCCGGATTCGCTCGTCGAGGCCGCAAGAATCGACGGGGCGGGCTACTTCCGGATCTTCTGGCGGATCGTGCTGCCCATGGCCGCACCCATTGCGACGACTGTGGCCATCATCACAGTGCCCAACATCTGGAACGAATTTGCCCTGATCAACATTGTGGTCTCCGACAACAACTTGAAGTCCCTTCCCTTGGGAATCATGCGGTTCAACGGAACCATGAGCACCGACTACGGCAAACAGTTTGCAGCTCTTGTCATTGGATTGGCACCGATGTTGATCTTCTACATTGCCTTCCGAAAGCAGATCACCAATGGCGTGGCCGGCGGAGCGGTGAAAGGCTGACCACCTAGACAAACAAAGAGCCGGCCATTTCTGGCCGGCTTTTCTTCTTTTGGGGTTTCTTTACCGGCGAAGCAGCGCGAGGTTGAAAACCTGTTCCAGATACTCGTCCTTGCCGCTGGCCAAGGGGAGGTTCTGGTTCTTGCCCGCCAGAGCGGCCAAGTCTTTCAGTCCAAGCTTGCCCTTCTCGAAGTCGGCCCCCGCGCCCGAATCAAAGCTCGCGTAGCGGGCCTTCTTGAAGGCGTCGATCTTGCCTTCCCTGAGGATCTTCTCGGCGGTCTCCAACCCGACGGCAAACGAATCCATGCCTCCGATGTGGGCGAGGAACAAGTCTTCCCGGTCGGTAGAATTTCTGCGGATTTTGGCGTCGAAGTTCAGCCCGCCGGAACCGAGACCACCCGCCCTGAGCACGACAAGCATCGCCTTGGTCGTCTCATACAGATCGGTGGGGAATTGGTCGGTATCCCAGCCATTCTGCATGTCGCCCCGGTTGGCGTCGACAGAACCCAGCATGCCGGCATCGGCGGCGACTTGAAGGTCGTGCCAGAACTCGTGGCCGGCAAGAGTGGCGTGGTTGGCTTCGATGTTGAGCTTGAAGTCTTTGTCGAGACCGTGGGCTCTCAAGAAGCCAATGACCGTGGCCGAGTCGAAGTCGTACTGATGCTTGGAGGGCTCCATCGGTTTGGGTTCGATGAGGAACGTTCCTTTGAAGCCGATCGAGCGGCCGTAATCACGGGCCGCGGCGAGAAACCGAGCCATATGTTCCTGCTCGCGCTTCATGTCGGTGTTCATCAGGTTGGAGTAGCCTTCGCGGCCGCCCCAGAACACGTAGTTTTCGCCGCCGAGGGCGACGTTGGCATCAAGACAGGCTTTCACCTGGAAAGCGCCCCGAGTAACCACCCGGAAATCGGGGTTGGTGGCGGCACCGTTCATGAACCGCGGGTGGCTGAACAGATTGGCCGTATTCCATAGGAGTTTGACGCCTGTGGAATCCTGACGTTCTTTCAGAACTTTGGTCACCGCCTGAAGGCTCTTTTCGTAGACCGCCGGGTCGTCGGAATCGGGGCTCGCATCGACATCGTGGAAACAGTAAAACGGAGCACCCAACTTGGTGGCAAATTCAAAGGCGGCATCGGCCTTGTCGAAGGCTCTTTGCAATGGGTCGGCGGCCTCGTTCCAGGGATGGACCTGGGTGGGTGCGCCAAACGGGTCCATCCCGTTGGCGCAGAACGAATGCCAGTAGGCCACGGCGAAACGAAGGTGGTCCTTCATGGTCTTTCCACCGACCTTCTTGCTTTCGTCGTAGAACTTGAAGGCGAGCGGGTTGTCCGAACCGACTCCCTCGAACGCGATCTTCTTGACGCTGGGGAAGTATTCTCTCTTCCCTATCCATACCTTGCTCATGATTTTCCTCCTGCTTGCTGGGTGGCTTGTGCCAAAAACTCTTCGAGACGATCGAGATACCCCCCTGGCCCGTGAAGGGCTTCGACGTCGGCTGGTCGAGGCTCCACGGGCACCGAAGGGGGAAGTAAGGGAATGTTAACTCCGTCAAATGCCAACGCCGCGGCCGCAGCGCCCAAAGCGGCACCGGTGGTACCGATGGTCACCACAGGCCGGTTCCAGATGGCGGCAACCCGTTGAAGAATACCCGCACTCGCCGTCGGTCCGCCAGTAACATAAAGCGGCGCCGTCTTGGTGGCCGGACCGGATTTCTTCAGCCATGGTTGACTTCCCCGGTACAGAAGACCCAGGGCGCTGTCCACGCACGCTGGGAAAACTCGCGAAAAGTCGTCGTTGTCACCTTCAACGGTCAATGGAAAGGAAGGCGACGGCGGAAAGCTCTCGACATCGGGCTGCCACAACGCCATCACCGATCCCGGGGGGTTGTCCGCCAGTGCCTTCTCGGAGACGGCATAGTCCTTGGAACCCAGTCCGGCGTTTTGCCGGAGCCTGTCCCAGACCAGGGCGCCGTTTGTGCGACACCCAAACAGAAAGGGCCGGCCGATCCCGTCGTACATGGCGTTGCCCCAGCCTCGTGCATCGATCAAGCCCGAACCTGTGTCGACCATCATGACAAAACTCGTGCCGAGACTGAGAAGGTCACCGTCGACCAAGACCTTTGTTTGCGGGTTGTCGCCCGAACCGATCAGGACCTGAGCCTCGGGCGAGAATCCGAACTTCCGGACGAACCAGGGGGCGATCGCGCCGGCTAAAGTCAGTGGGGAGGCCAGAGGCGTCAACTTCGACCGCAAGGCTTCACCCTTGCCCGACAAGCTTCGGGCCGCGGCGTTCAGCAACCCCTCGTCCCAGGTCTTCTTCTTGTAGTCCATCAGGCTGGTTCCGCTGCCGTTTCCCCAGTCAGCCGGAACGTCAGGGTTGCCGGTCAGAACGGCCGGTAGAAAACTGCTGAGAAGGTGAATATGAGTCGTGGCGGTCCCGACTCCGGCTTCGTGGGTGAAGACGTGGGCGACAACGGCCCCTGTAAAACGGAGGGGACTGTCCGAACCTGTCAAGCCGATCATCGCCGAGGATCCACCGGCCGCTTGACGGAGGGCATCGGCTTCGACAGCTGTGTTCGAGGTTTTCCAAATGGGGGCCCGAGGGTGGCTGAAGGCCGAGGCCAACACGGCGGCGAGCGGTTTGTCGATCCCTTTCCCAGAGCGAAGTTCCGCCAAGGCCTCGGGAAAACCCGAGGAGAGGTAAACGTGCCCATGTTGCTGGGCCGAGACGTTGACCAAGCCAACCTTCGCCAAGTCGACTCCTGCCGTTTTCAAGTCGGAAAAAAGCGCCTCGAGTGACGCCAAAAACAGCAGAGGAGGCTGGTCGGCTTCTCCCGGGGAACGCGGCGGCAAGAGAAGCAACTCAGGGTCAAGACCGAACCCCGACAGCCGGGGATCGCTCTTGTAGGCGACGGCCATCGTCGAAACGACTTTCGCAGTTTGACGGTCGACGACGACCGCGGAAAGGCTTTGAGTGCTTGAATCAATACCCAGAACGTAGGGGAATTTCAATGTTCACCTCTTATGCGAGGATAGTCCGCTTTCGACAGCCCTGGAATATCCTCAATTGATCTGATGTACGGAAAATTGACTTGACCGGTTTTGTCATCTTTCGAGGTCCGAACCCGTGGTTTTCTCGCGGTGTTTCAAGTGTTTGACAAAACGGAGGACGATAGTCAGGAATAGGGTCGCGAGGGTCAGGATCATCGAGAAGTGCAGCTGGAATTCCACATCGTTGAAGGTCTTGCGAGCGTCATCTACCTTGGCGCGGTTGAGCTTCTGAAAGACCTGTTCGATCGAGCCCTTGGCTTGGTTGAGGCTTTGCACCTGTTCGTCAGCAATCGCTTCACCCGCCTCCAACTGATTGAAAAGGCCCTCCACCTTGTCCATATAGTCCTTGATCCCCGTCTTGAGGCTGGCCAAACCAGATTTCTCCAAGCGGTTTGTCAAGGTCTGCGAAGCGCGGGCGAGGGAAGCACCGATGGCTTTGAACCGGCTATCGATGGACCGTCTGACCTTCTGAAGGTTGGTGCGCCCGGTGAGGAGCATAGCGTCTTTGAATTCGGCGTCAAGGAGCAACAAAGTCGATTGCGCGGCTTGAAGCGCGTCTCCACCCCGCAGGTCGTCTTGATAAATTCGGGAAAAGTTGGCTTCAAGGTTGTTCAAGTAGCTAATGGCGAAAACGCTGTTTCCCAGGGTGAATAGGATGACACCAAGCAACACGAGGTCAGGCTTCGCGGCGAGGGTGCGAAACCATTGGCGAAATCGGGACATCCTCACGGGCTTAGTTGCCGTGATTCTGGGCATTCCAACGGTCCGCCAGCGCAACAATCGAGGCCTGGCCCTCCGCGGGGGATTTGGTGCCGTTCCAAACTTCGGCCAGCGCGCGGCTAAGGTCACCGGTATAGAGCACACCTATAGAGGGCAAGGTCGCCCCGGATTGTCCCAGCAAAAAGGGCTCGGGCACGCTGAAGGCCAGGGCTGCGGTCATTTGTTGTTTGATCGGGCTTTTGGTGAAATCCGGCAGAATTTTGGCGTCAGGTCTGAGGTCGGGTAAATACGGAGAACTGTCGACCACGGCTTGCATTCCTTCCTTCGAAAAGATCAGGCGAAGCAGTTCAGAAGCCGCCGAGGGGCACACGGACGTTGAACTCAAAACAACCACTTTGGAGCGAACCAAGGGAGTCAGGCGTGTGCCTTTCCAGGTAGGCATGGCGGCGAACCGTACATCTTGGGCCTTCAGAGCCTGAAGATCCTCCTCACCGAGTTCAGTTCCAATCAAATTGAAGGGAGCCGTCTGATTTTTCAGAATGTCGTTCCAGTTCCACGCCATCGCCTTGCCCGGAAGCGCAATTTCATTGGCATCGACGGCAATCTTGGCGTCGGACGCGGCCTTGATAAACTCGAGTCCTTTCAGGAACTCGGTTTTTTCAAAGCCCGGTTTCGTCGGGTCGGACTCCTTGAAGATCTCCCAGCCGCCGGCGGTCGTGCTGGAATACCCCGCCCACAGGTCGTCGATTGCAAGGGGAAAAACAACATCCACAGGCCGACCGAGGTACACGGGGCGTTTGGTCTGCCACTCTCGGCTCAGGGCGAAGATCTTCTCCCAAGAATCGAACGCGCCGGGCAAGTTGACGGCGTTTGTCGGACCGACATCGTACCCAAGGTCGGTCAGCATCTTCTTGTTCCAGGCAAAGACGAGTCCCTCGTAGGCGAAGGGAAGTGCCGTGACTTCCTTGAAAGGAGCATTCGCCTCCTTGTAGAGCTCGTGGACGACGTTTTCGTTGACGAGCTTGGTCAAGTTTCCGTCGAGGATGGCCACAGAAGCCGAGTGGGCCAAAACAGCCGGTCCCGAGCCCAGAATCACATCGGGTGCGTCCCAGGTGAGGTCAGAGATCTGCCCAAAGGCGTCGTCGACGGAGAGCTTGACGTAGCGCACCACGTCGGGCGCCTCGGGATGGGCTGAGTTCCATAGATCGACCAAAGCCTGTCCAAAGGTGTCGCTTTCAACGGCGACAACGATCTTCGGTCTGTCCTCGAGGACGTACTGCCCGGTGGTGGGGTCGAACGTGGCCACATTGGGCGCTTGAGTCGTTGCCAGTCCAACTGAAATAACAAGCAGCCAAGAGGCGAACAGAATCTTCTTCATTTTCTTCTCCACGGGGTCAAGGCAGGGCTGCGACCTTTCCGGTCGCGGTATCGTAGTAGGCCGCTTTCACGTTGAGCTTGCCATCCTTGATGGCTTGCGACAACTCCGGGGTGGCTTTGATCTTCGCCAGGACGTTCTGAACGTTCTCTCGGATGGTGTTGTCCAGAAGGTCCCCTTTCATGAATCGGGCGGACTCAGCGGCAGGACGAATCTGCGCGGCTACCGCCTCGATGTTGGGTGGCAGGTCACCGCCCTTGAGCGTCTTGTCGACGATACTGCAATCCTTATGTCCCATTACGACCAAGTAGGTCACGCCTAACGCCTCGACGGCGTGTTCTATACTGCCGAGTTCGACTTCGGTAACGACTTCACCGGCGGTCCTCACAACGTAGAGGTCACCCAGGCCTTGGTCAAAGATCACTTCGGGGGGAACGGGGCTGTCGGAACAACTGACCACGATGGCGAAAGGATTTTGTCCCTTCGCGGTCTCCTCCACTCGGGCCATCGACTGGTCGGGGTGCGTTACCTTGCCCGATACAAAACGCAGGTTTCCGTCAACGAGTTTCTGCCAGGGCCCGTCAGTCGGGGAAGGAGGTCCCATCACTGTCGCCGACATCTTGGCAGGAGAGGGTGCCTTCATCGCAGGTGCCTGAGGTTTCATCGGGG
>CAYYUZ010000153.1:0-7881 GCA_964475005.1 uncultured Spirochaetales bacterium | reverse complement strand
CCCGAAGTTCAAGGTACTGCCCAGCCGCCCTAGAAGAAAGCCTTCACTTCAACGGTGGTCTTCCAGCGCAGGGGTGATAAACCCGCATCGCTGGTGGGGCTTCCCCAGGAGCCCAGCCACGAACCACCCAGGGCCCAGTGGTCAGCTGTATAGGTCACCGATGAGCCCAGCCAACCCGAATGATCGTCGAGGTTGGTTTTCGCCCAGGCATCGGCGTCAACGTTGCTGTCGAGCTTTCCGGCGGCGCGAACGAACCCGTAAGTCCGGCCGGTGGTGCCGGTTTCGTCGCGGCTAAGTTCGGCCATGACGGTGGATTGCTCGGTGGTGGTCCAGGTGGCGCCTGCCATCGAGTCGAACCGCGGCGCGGCTTGCGAGGCGTCGGCGGCCGATTCGGCGCGCAGGGTCAGCGCATCGCCCCAGCTGCTGTCGACGCCCAGTCCAAGCCGAGGGTTTCCCGGACCTTGAAATACAAGCGCCCTGAGATCGGTCGCGTCGAGCGTCAGGCCGATCTGGCCCTGAACGAAGCCGTCGGTTTGCTGGCTAGTCAGGTATTTCAGCCCCGCGTCGTCGGTGGCACGGTTCCACGACAGAGAAGGCGCGTAGAACACCGAAGCGGAGACCTTATCGAGAAATCCTGACACCTTGGTCCCGATCCATCCCTCCTCCCACGACGAGGTGGCCTGGGCCCCGGTGGTCGGTGCGCCGCGGACGGCGAAGTCGAGCGGGGTGTGGCTGAACCCCGACGAAGGATGAATCACCTGTTTGCCGCCGCCGAAGTTAAGCGTGCCCGGCAGGGGTTCCCAAGACAGCCAGCCTTCCAGAAAATGCGACGAAAACGCCAATTTGTTCTGCGGCAGGCTCTGTGAGGTCTGCGACGGCAGGGTGTCGAGCGAAGCCCAGAAGGTCCCCTCGGCGCTCAAGCCTGGGGCCAGGCCCTGGCGGTGGGTCAGGGTTCCCTGGGCCAGGGTCTCATCGACCTCGGCCTCCGATACGGGCGTCCCAGGCGGGCCTTGAACCGCCGCGACGTGATTTTGGATCACCTGGACATCGGCCTCACCTTCGAGGGCCCATAGGCCAGAAGCCCCCAGACACAGCACAGCGATGAGCGGCCACCTCCTCATTGGGGAGCCTCGGGGGACCAGCCTTCGAGGTAGCTGCGGCTGAAGGCCGCGTCGGCCACTTTCTGGCGGCCGACGCGCTGATACTGCAGAACCGTGTGCTTGGCCGCATCGGTTCCGTCGGCGATATCGAGCTTGAAGGCCAGAGACTTGTCGCCTACCGCGCGCCAGTCGCCGTAGCGCGCGTGCTTGAGGATGGTGTCGCCCGAACCGTAGAAGTCGGCCGACAGCGGTTTGAGACCTGCTTTTTCCACCCAAAGTTTGACGCGGTGGTAAGAGGAGCTCTGGTGTCCGGCCTTGGCGGCCAAGTCGAAGACCCAGCAGTCGGCTCCGTCGACTGTGGCGCTCCCCAGCGAGGTGGGATCGTACTCCTGCGAGAACCCCGTGCGCGCCACATCGCCGTTGGAGCTTTGCCCAAGCAGCACCTGAAGTGGGGAGAGGCGAATGGGGTTGCGGGTCTTGGGGAACAACAGGTAGACCGTGGGGCCGTCCATCAGCATCTTGCGGCCCTTCACAGACGCCGGCTGGGTGAACGCCAGCAGGGTCTTGTTGCCATCGGGGGTTTGTTTGACCCAGCCCCACAGCGCGTTGTTGTCGAGCTCCTTGTCGCCTTGGTAGGAGGTGATGACAAGCTCGAAATCCATATCGGGGATCGACCTCTGGGCATCGATCTGGGCGAGCAGTTTGGGGGCGTCTTGGGCGGCGAGGCCCGAGGCAAGGGCGAGGGCCAACAGGCCGACAAAAATGGTTCTCATGACGATTCTCCTATTTGTGCTGTTTATATCGAGCTCAGCAGGTCGGCCGGTTGCCGCCTAGTGGCAAAATGCGCGGGGAACCAGGCCCCCACGGTCGCGGCCAAGATGACCCACAGACCATTCGAGACGGCGTGAGCCGCGTCGGGAGTGAACAGAATGTTCAGCGGGTCGCTCATACCGGGCTGCGCAGGAAGCCTCACGCCCCCGGCCAGGTTGAAGGCTCCTGTCGCGAGCCACCCCAAGGCGGTACCGACTATGGCCCCGAAGACACCGAGCAGAGCGCCTTCCACAAGCAGCAGCACAATCACGTGGCTTCGGCGGCTTCCAAACGCCCTCAGCGTGCCGATTTCGCGCAGACGTTCGAGCACCGAAAGGTTGAGGGTGCCCGAGATCGAGAACAGCGCCACCAAGAGCACGATGATGCGCGCCACGCCCAGCACCATCTGGTAGGCGCCATTAGCCTGTTGAAAGTAGGGCGACAATTCTTCCCAGCTTTTGAGCACGGTGCCTTGGGGAAGAGACGAAGAAAGCTCGCCTCGAAGCTGTTTGAGAACGGCGCCGGTGTCTTCGGTGTGCTCAAGAAAAACCGTGAGCTGGGGCACTTCGCTGGTCCCGATGAGGACCTGCGCGTCGGCGAGGTCGAGGAAGACCGAGACCGCGTCGGCGGCAGCGATTCCCGAAGAAACCGTACCGGCCACGGTGAACGGCAGGTTGTTGACTCCGCCCCCCGAGCCCAGAGCGTACAAGGTGGCTACGCCTCCGGGCACGAGGCCGAGTTTTGATGCAAGTCCCACTCCCAAAAGCATGCGCCCAGGGGTTGAAGCGTCGAGGTCGGCGCCGGTTCGTATGCGCAGAAACGTCAGGTCGGCTTGACGCAAGGCCGTGGGCATCGCTTTGACCTGGACGGTCTCCATTTTTCCACCGACGTTCAGAACAGCGAAGAACGCCAGCGAAGGAATGACATCCTTGACCTCGGGCAGCTTGTAGAGCTTCTTAGTCAGGGCCTTCGAATCGCGAATAAGAAAAGGAAAGGGATCGTTGTCGCCCTCCTCAAAATAGGCCGCCGAAGAAGCCACCTGAAAGTGCCCGCTTCCGCTGTGAATGACGGTTTCTTTCAGACCCCACATCGAGTAGGTGATGTAGCCGTCGAGAAACGCGAGCCCGACCAGGCCGATGGCGATCGCCGAAAGTGTTGAAAGGGTTCGGCCGCGTTGGCGCAGCAGGTTTCGCAGCGCCAGAGTGAAGGTAAGAAGGATGGCTTTCATGGGCACCTCAAGGCTTCGGAGGGTGACAGCCTCATGGCCCTTAGGGCCGGGAGGAAGGCGGCGACCGCCGCGGTCAGAATGACGGGAATCAGATTCCACCAGACGTTCTGGTCGTTGGGGATGACCTTGATCCGCCTCAAAACATTGCCGTCGGGAAACGGAATGCCGCCGGCCAGGTTGACGAACAGGCTGATCGTGAAGCCGGCGGCAATTCCCAAAAGCGCACCCACGAGCCCCTGAAGGGCCCCTTCGAGAACGACGAGCTCGAGGATTTCGCGGGCCTTGGTGCCAAAGGCCCTCAGGGTTCCCCATTCGCGCATGCGCTCAAACACGATGCGGTTCATGGTGTTGCCAAGAATGAACAGGGTGATGAGGAGCAAAATGGCCCGGATCACGGTCAGGAATCCGGCAAACATTGTATTGACCTGAACAAAGTAGGTGGCCAGTTCCGGCCAGGTCTTGACACTGTGGCCGGGCGGCACCAGCGAGGCGAGGGCGGCCGCGTCATCGGGACTGTGGGCCAGCACATGGAGCACTGGCGCCGCCTGCAGATTGGTGAACTCTTGGGCGGTGGCGTAGTCGGTGAAGGCAAAAATCTTGTCGCGCCCAGCCGAGCGGTAGATTCCCGCCACCGTGAAATCGCGGCCGTTCAGACCTCCGTCGGGAAGAATGGCCATCAGCGTGACCACGTCGCCCACCTTGGCCCTCAGGATGCGTGCAGCGGTTTCCCCGAGAATCAAGCGGTTGCCAGGACCCGAAGTGTTCCAGGCTCCGGCGACCAATTCGCCAAGAGTGAAGTGGCCTGTGGTGTTTGGGGGGTAGGGGCCGAAAAGCATCCTGTCGGCGGGGTAGGCCTTCACCAGAAGCGTTGTGGCCTTGTCACCCAGTCCCCCGATTGCAGTGAACCCCGTCGAGGGAAAGACCGCTTGAACCCGGGAATCGGCGCTCAGCGTCTTGACGAGGCTCTGCTCATCCTTGAGCGAGTACGCGAAGGGGTTGAATTCACCGTCGGTGAAGTATTTGGGGTCGCTCGAGATCTGCAGGTGTCCGATGCCTGAGCGGATGGTGCCGTCGCGGAAACCCACCATCAACTGGTCCAGGTAGCCCTGAAAGACCACGAGGCCCGCCAAACCTATCACGAGGGCCGCTAGAGTGGTCAGCGTGCGGCGCTTTTGGCGGAAGACGTTCCGCCACGCCAAACGGAGAAGCCTCATGCGGCGCCTCCGGCGCTGGCAATGCGTCCGTCGAGCAGGTGCACAATGCGCTTAGCGTACCCGGCCACACCGGCGTCGTGGGTGGAAAACACAAGGGTCGCGCCGGCCTGTTCGTTCATTTCCACCATGAGTTCCATGACCGTGCGACCTGTTTTTTGATCGAGGGCGGCCGTCGGTTCATCGGCAAACACAAGTCGGGGGTTGGTCACCAAGGCGCGGGCAATCGCCACGCGCTGGCGCTGGCCGCCGGAAAGCCGCTCGGGGCTTCTGTCGCGGTAGTCGGAAAGTCCAACCCGTTCGAGCAACGCCAAGACGCGGTCCTTTCGCTCCGCCGCCGCGATGGGCTGAAGTAGAAGCGGGTACTCGACGTTTTCATAGACCGTGAGCACAGGAATCAGGTTGAAGCTTTGGAAGATGAAGCCCATGGTCCGGTTTCGGAAGGTCGACAACGCCGCGTCCTTCAGAACCTTGGTGTCTTGGCCGTCGATGACGAGGGTTCCCGCATCCAAGCGGTCAAGACAACCCATCAGGTTGAGCAGGGTGGACTTCCCGCTGCCCGAAGGTCCCATCAGGCTCACCCGTTCTCCGGGTTCGACCGTCAGGCTGACCCCGTCGAGGGCCACGGTTTGCGTCTTGTCGAGGGTGTAGTGCTTGCGCCCGTCGGTGATCGTAATCAATGCCATAGGGGTCTCCTTAGTTTCCGTACCGGTCGAGCGCTTCGGCGGCCGCTTTGCCGGCGCCTGTCTTCTGGGGGTCTAGGGCCACGGCCCTGGTCCACGAGGCCACGGCTTTGGTGAGATCCTTTTGCTTCTTGAAGGTGTTTCCTTCGATGAGGGCCATTTGGGCGCGCACACCATCGGTCATGCGCCCCGGATGAGTTTTGTCCCATACCTGCAGCGCCGCCAGATCGCTCAGCACGTCGGCGTTCTTGCCGAAGAAATCGGGAAGGGAAGACCCCACACGAACCCGAATCATCCGCGGAAGGAAGCTCCCTTCACCGTACTTGGAGACCGATTCCCCAAGGATTCCCCAGCCCTGGTTGACGAAAAAGATTTTCGAGACGGGGTTTGAGTCCTCCGTGGCCTGCAGAGTGGTCGCCGAACCGAGGTAGGCAAGCGCGACCACCGACAACTCGGCATCGCTGCCATGAGCCTGTGCCTTCAATCTTTCTACGGCCTTCGAGGCGTTTCCCTTGTGGGCTTCGCTGCCCACGGCGCGGCTCAGATTGTGGCTCACGATACCAGCCTTCACCCACGTCAGGGGATCGGCCGACGCCGTGAGGCTTGGCGTCATCTGAGCGTCGAGAACAGTGAGTGCATGGGCATCGTTGGTCTGCATCACGGCAGACAGCTCCGTTTCAAGCTTGGCCATCTTCGGGGTGTCGAGGGCACCCGCCAAGGTCAAAACACCTAAACTGAGGAGCAGGGCTCCAAAAATCGTCTTCATCGCGTATCTCCTTTTCTTGTCTCTAATAAGGGGCTTCCACACCGAAGCCCGTCCACCATCGTTGTTTGTTGTCGAGCGTCACCTCTAGCCGGAGGGGAACCTCGACGGGGGCACCCCAATACACCCGCAGGGCCCCGCCAACGTCCCAGGCGCTACCCGAATCACCCCCGGCCCCGCCCGCGTCGGCGATGAGAGCCGGTTCCACCAGCGTTGTGAAGCCCAGGAGGGGCCACTCCGGCGTGGACCAGCGCAGTTCGGCCGAAGCCCAGACCTTGGTGCGGGCCAAGTCCGACACGTCAAAAGGCTTGCGCAGTCCCTCCAACCCCGATAGCACCTGCGCGTCTCGGTCGTCGAAAGGACCCTGCTGTGTCGAGGCCGCCACCCGAAGCGCGGCTTTGAGGCCGAAGCCTAAGTTCCAGTACGACTTGGCCTCGGCTTCTTGGCGGAACAAAGGGCCAGGAAAGAGTGCATGCACCCTCAGGTTGGCCGACTGGCCGTGATCGGGGGAGAAGCCGGGGGGAGCGGTGCTCCATTGCAAACCTCCGCCCTGAGCCGTCCGCACCATCGCGGTTCCAGAACCATCGGTTCTTTCCCAGCGAGTCGACTGGTCACCTTCTAGGGTCCATCCCCAGCCCAGCGCTTGGCCGATTTGAACCTGCGCTCCGAGTCCTTGATTTTCACGGAAGTTTCCCGAGCCGTCGGTCCAGGTAACCGGATCGTTGCCGGCTTCGACGCTCCACGATCCTCCTTTCCACCCAGGGGCCAGGTTGGTCCAGCCGGCGGCCTGCCGGTTAAGGCCCAGCCAAAAGGTCCCGTCTTGGCCCTCTCCTCGAAAGTTTTTCAAACCAGCCATTCCCCAAACCGAACCCCCACCGAAACGGCCTTCGAACCCTTCGACCACTTCGACCACGATACGGGCCGTTCCAGGAACTGTGCGTGACTCGATCACCGCGACGAGCACGGACGAGAAGTAGTCGAGCGCCACAAGCCGGTCTCGCGCCAGGTCGGCGGCGGCCAGCAGTTGGTCTTTGGAGAGAGTGTCGCCTTCCGAGACTTCGAGGAACGCGCCCAGAATGACCTCGGCCTTGGTCTTTTCGTTTCCAAAGATCGCGATCTTGGAAACCCGCAGCTCCTGGGCGTAGGCGAAGGGAACGAGGACTAGGAACAAAAGAATAAAGCGGTTCTTTCTCATAGAGTACTTTACAATATAAAGTACTTATCAAATCTGTCAATAGGAAGATTCTCGAAATCTTGCAAGAAGGAGGAGATGAGCTAGAGGCAATTTGTATGAAAACTTGTCGGCGGCGAGCGAAGCGATGCCCCCGTAGTTCTGGGCGCAGGAGATCGTCAATTGGGCAAAGCCGAAGGAGCGCACGGAGCACAGGCGTACTGGAAAGTACGCCGAGCACCGCACGCGACCGAGGCGAAGCCCAATTGGCGAGATCCAAGCCCCAGCTAGGTGTTGGTTCGACGGTCGGCTAGAAGTGTGACCACGGAAGCGCCGCCAAAAGTGGCTGCAAGGAGTAGAGGTCTCCAGGCCCACAGCAAGGGCAAGAGGGCCAAGAGCACCGCAGACACCGCCAAGGCCGAACCGGCAAACCAGAGAGGTTTCCGGGCCTTCAGCAGGCCTGTCATAAACAGACCCGCGGCGAGAAACATGAGCTCAAGCACGCCCGAAGCCTGCCCGGTGAGCAAGCCCACGCTCGGCGCCCACGACCCGAAGAACCAGGCGGAAACCGCGATGAGAGCCCAGAACCCATGCATCTCAAGCTGCCGGGTACCCGAGCGTGCTCCTGGCACAAAGGCCAAGACACTCTGAGCCACCAAAGCCGTTAGGTACGCTGCGAAACCCACCTCCGACCGAGGTCCCGTCCAGAGTTCGATAGTCGACTTGAGGACAAGGACGATCGCCCAGGCCAGCAGAAGCGGTCCCCAGCCAAAGGATTCCCATTCGCGTCGCTGTTTGATGATGGCCTGGAGGCGTTCGGAGGCGTTCATTGTCGGTTCTCCTGATTCAGACGGCTTTTTACGGCTTCCATGGTGTCGAGGTGGGCCGACAGCTTGGCTAGGCCTTCCGTCGTGA
>CAYYUZ010000152.1:0-8130 GCA_964475005.1 uncultured Spirochaetales bacterium | reverse complement strand
GTTCCCGACCGGGGATCTCGAATGGCTTTTTCAAGGGACGCCCGCGCTCCGGCCGAGTCCCCCTGTTTGAACTGAATCTGCCCAAGAAAGGCGAAGAACCTGTGGTACTGCTCCTCTTGGCCTGAAAGTGCCGCCAGGCCGATTCCGCGTTCCAGTTCCACCCTTGCGGCTTTCCAGTCACCGACATGTTCAAGAATCCGAGCCTTTTCGAGGCGGACAAGGCTGTTTTCACGGTTATCGACGCTAAGCTCGAGGTACCTGTCAAAGGCCGTCAGCGCCTCACGGTTGCGGAACTCACCGGTGGACTCCTCCGCTTCCCGGCGGAAGTAGTCTCTGGCCCGGCCGAAATCTTGGGCGCGGTCGAAGTGATAAGCCTTGGCTCCCGGAGAGCGCTTTGGATCGGGAAAGACGCTCTCGAGGACTAAGGCGCATTGAAGGTGAAGGTCCCTCAGCTGGTCTCCCAACTGAAGCTGGTAGACCGACTCCCTGAGAAACTCCTTTTGAAAGGCGAGAGTTCCGTCGTTACCCCGGCGGAGGATGCCCTGCCGCTGGGCCTCTTGGAGCACGCTATCGGCGTTTTTCCCCAAGAGCGCAGAGGCGACTGTCTCGGCGAAATTGTTGCCCAGCACAGCCAGCAGGGGGAGCGCGGATTTCAACGCGCCGGGCAGGTGATCCACCTGAGACAAGATCAAGTCTTCAAGACTTCGAGGAAGTCCCGTCTCTTGTTCTCCGACAAAGTCAGCCTCGTGCTTCTCGACGATCTTGACCATTCGGTTTTCTTTGAGGTAACGGAGCAACTCGGCAAGGTAGAGCGGAATCCGCGAGGTCCTCCGAGCCAGGAGTTCCAGAAGCCGCTCGGTCGGGTCAGCGCCAAGAGTCTGACGGACCAGAAGAATGGAATCTTGGGTCGAGAACGGTTCCAGAACAAGAGTCTCGATTCCATGGGCGAGTTTCAGTGGTACCGAACCACGGCTTAGCAAAAGGACACCGAGCGGGAGCGAAGCGTCGCGCGACAGCACGCGTTCAAGAAATTCGGCGGTGTCCTTGTCGAGGGCTTGAGCATTCTCGACCACGAGGATGAGCGGTTTGTTTTGAGCCTGCAGGGACCAGAAGGCCACAAGAGCCTCGATGGTCCTGTCGTGCCGGGCCTGGGGGTCCAGACCCTCCCATTCGGGATCGTGGAGTTCCAAACCGGCGAGGTGAAGCAGAGCCTTTCCGGCACGGCGGATCTCGTGGTCGAGGTAGTCCGGGGTTTGGGGAGTCAGCAGTCCGTTTACGAGGGCCTGAATTCTGGCGAGTTCGGTCTCCACGGCATGGGGCGCGGGACCCAAGAGCCCTGCAAAGACACCTCGGAAGGGGTTGAATCCCTGAGGAAACACCGGATCACAGGAAAGAATCTGGTAGGTGACCTCGGGAGTCAACAACAGACCGTCGGCGGCTAGTTGGGTTTTTCCAAGACCGGCCTCGCCTTGGACCAAAAACGCGCCTCGTTTGCCGTCTTGAGCAACTTCTTTGAACCACCTTGTCAGTTGGTCCAGCTCGACGGTGCGGCCGACTCCCCGGGGAAGGCTGTACTGCAGGACGGCGTCGTCTTTTTCGACGAGGCAGACGGTCGGCACGGGACGGGCGAAGCCTTTGAAGGTGCGTTCTCCCAGGTCGCGGAACCGATACGCGGCGAGGTTCTCGAGGGCTTGCTTGGGGACGAGGACTTCGCCAGAGTCTGCCGATGTCGCCAGCCTCGCCGAAAGGTTGACCACTTGGCCCAAAGCCGTGTAGGTCAAGCGCAGCGGCGATCCGACATAGCCAGCAAAGCACTGACCCTGGGCAATACCGACACGGACCTCGGGGAGCGAGCGAACCACGGAAAGCCCAAAGTCAGCGGCCCTTTCAAGGTTGGCCTCTAGGGAGACCGGCGCCCCGAAGAGAACCAGGGCGATTCCTCCCTTGTCGCCGAAGTCGAGCAGATTGAAGAACCCCCCGGTTTCTTGGGCCCTTTGGTTAAGAACCCTGTGGATCTCCTCAAGTGGTCTAGCCCCTTCGTCAAAGATCAAGAAAACACTCGAAAGGTTGCGGAACTCGCCGGGCGTGTCAGGAAATTTCTCAATGGGAAGAAAACGCGAGACGAGGTCGGCTGGAAGTTTGGCCAGCGTCGCGCTGGACGGGCGCTCAGAAAACGGGAAGAGGCCCGGCCTGACAACCGTGTGACCCGCGACGGTCTCGACCGAGACCGCTCCCTCGGGAGCGGTCAGCGAGAGGGAGTGCCCCCAGGCCAGAGTGCCCGGCAGACAGTGGTGTTCGGCCCCCGCGGCTAAATCGACGGCGGGTCCGCGGAAGTAGTAGCCCAGGGAACCGTCCTGGCCCAAAATTCCCCATTCGACGTCACCATAGCCCAATCCCACCTTGGCCTGAAGAGCGAAGTCTCCCCACGGCGTTTTGCGGTCGGGTTGCCTTTGAAAGACATTCAAGATGCGGAGGCTGGTTTGCAAAAGCGTGCTTGAGTTTTGGTTGCCCAAAGGAAACAGGGCCGTGAAAGCGTCGCCGGCAAAGGTGGTGACCCATCCGCCTCCCGCCTCGATCTCGGCCAAAACCGGATCGAAGACCTCGTTGATGACCTTCGACAATGCCTCGGCGCCGTCCTTGCCGTGGAGCATCAAGGACTCGGTCATGGCCGTGAAGCCTGAGATATCGAGAAAAAGACTTTCGGCGGTAAACCGGCCGCCGCGTTGGTTGTCAACGAGCGCCGTGGCGATCCACGGGGGAATGAGGTTGGTCATGTCCTCTCCTAGGCTGGTCCGACCTGCACGCCTCTCCAGAAGGCAAAGTATCCGGCGATTTCTTGGGCCTCGGGTTTCGGGTCGGGGTAGAACCACGCCGCGTCATGGTTGATCTTTCCGTCGACCATCAAGTGTTTGTACGACGAGGTTCCCTTCCACTTGCAGACGGTGGTGTGGTCGCTCTCTTTGAAATACTCCGCCTTGATGGAATGCGGCGGAAAGTACTGGTAGCCTTCGATGACGATAGTTTCGTTGCTCTCGGCTAGAACCTTTCCATTCCAGACGGCTTTCATTTTCGGCGACTTCATGCGGGACTCCTTTGTAGCGACGCGACTTCAAACTTCAGCCAGGCCTCGACCCGGCTCAGCTGTCTGGCCAGCAGTTCAGGGGAGCGCAGAGTATGCGCCAGCAGCATCGTTCCCTGAATGGCTGCGACCAGTTGCTCGGCCAGGTCGCGGGCCGTCTCGTTGTGGAAGCCCAGAAGCTGAAGCTGGTTGTGCGCCCAATCGATGTAGGCCAGCAAGAGGCTGGCGCCTGCCTTGATCAAAGGGGAGTCATCCTCAAGCTTCTCGAGTTCCTGGCAGAGACTGCCGTGCGGACACCCGAACCGAATCACCGACTCCACGGCACCCAACGGGGCCCGAATCAGGTGAGTGAGGCGTTCAAGAGGATCAGTGGAGGATTCCCAGAAGGCAAAGGCTTCGCGGAGTCCTTGAGAGTGAGACGCAATGACAGCTTCGGCCAGGGCCTGCTTTGTCTCAAAATAGTAGTGGACGTTACCTAGAGGAACGCTGGCTTTCTTGGCAACGTTGTCGAGGGTGGTCTTGTGGAAGCCCTGCTGGTGGAACAGCTCTTTGGCTGCCCTGATCAGCTCGGCTCGTTTTGTGGTTGAATCGTAGGCGCGGGTCATGCTAAAATGTTAGTTAGGTAACTCAGATATGTCAAGCTGGAACCCCGACCTTGTTGATTTTCGCCGGCAGGTAGCCGACGCTTACGCCCGGTACCGTCAGTCAGAAGATGTTCCTGCCGAGGCCTTGAGGTTTCGGGTCTTCCGTGACGTTCTGTTTCGGGACCACTCACAGTCAGCGCTCGACGAAGGTCAAAAGCGAAGATTCCGCGGACTCGAGTACTACCCGTATGACCCGTCTTACCGCGTTCTGGCCGAAATTGTGCCGGCCGAAGAGTTGACGTTGCGTTTGTCTTTGAGCGACGGTGAAACTCTTCTGAAAAGGGTCGGAAGGGTCGATATCAGACTGCCCATGGGAAAAGGAACTCTCGATGTCTTCTGGATTTCCGGTTACGGCGGAGGAGTGTTTCTGCCCTTTGGCGACGCTACCAACGGCCAAACGACCTACGGCGGCGGCCGCTACCTTCTCGACACCATCAAGGGCGCCGATCTGGGGAATGTGGGTCAGAAGCTCGTCTTGGATTTCAACATGGCCTATAACCCCTCGTGCGCCCACAACCCAAGGTGGGTGTGCCCTTTGGCTCCGCAGGGCAACCGACTGGGTTTTTCGGTTCCGGTCGGTGAGAAGGGACCGGAGTCCTACGCGATGCTTGAGCAGTCCGGGGTTCCCGAGTAAGATGGCGCACGGAGGACTCCATGCCCGACACCGGCCCCAAGAAATCCCACTCCCACTTTTTGGAGAATGATCAGCGGAGAACCTGGAAGATCGAAGACGTGTTTGAGAAGTTCCTTTGGTCGTCGCGGTTTCTTGTCCTTTTTGCGGTGCTGGCGAGCTTGGCGGCGTCGTTGTGCCTGTTCTTTGTGGGCACCTTCGATATCGTTAAGGTTGTGATCGACTTGGCCGGCTACGCACTTGGCTTCAACGAGAAGATTGACCTTCATGTTCAAGTGATTGGCACCATCATTGGCAGCGTCGACGTTTTCTTGATCGCGGTGGTGCTGCTCATCTTCAGCTTCGGATTGTACGAGCTCTTTATCAGCCATATAGACGCCGCCGACTTGACCGAGTCTTCAAACATTCTCGACATCGGGTCGCTCGACGTGCTCAAAGACAAGATCGGCCAGGTGGTTATTATGGCTTTAATTGTCAAGTTCTTTCAGATCGTGCTGATCATGAAGGTGGGTAACTGGCTTGATCTGTTCATTTTGGCAGGCTCGGTGGGGCTGTTGGCGTTGGCGATGTTTTTGATGCAGTGGGGAAAGAAGCTTACCCACGACGACTAGCCATTTGAGAAGAAAAGACCGGATAACCGGAAGGGCCGGATGAACCGGACAAGAAGATAGAAGGGGTGGGGATGGAGGACTTTCGGAAGAAAGTCCTTTTTTTTTGTGGCACGTTGTCCGAAAACTCCGTAGCCATTCGTCATTCAGGTGGAGGTAAGCGATGAAATTCCTTTGTCTAGGCTACCTGGATCCTCAAAAAATGGACTCGAAGCCGAAAGCCGAAATCGACGCCGTGATGGAGAAGTGCTGGCCGCTTATGGACGCGATGTACAAAACCGGTGCCGTCCTCGTCGACGCCGGTTTGAGCCCCGAGGCGAAACACCTTCGCCGGGTGGAAGGCGAGCTGCTGATCTCCGACGGCCCCTTTGCCGAAACCAAGGAACTGATCGCCAGCGCGATTGTCATCGAGGCCGAAAACTACGACGAGGCCGTGAAGATCGCGGCCCTTCATCCGACGACCTTGGTTTTGGCCGGCGAAGCCCTTGGTTGGCGCCTAGAGGTGCGGCCTATTCACTACTTCAAAGACTTTCTTCACGACAAGTAAGAGAACGGGGGACTAAAGGAAAGGGACTTTCGAAAGAAAGTCCTCTTTTTTTTGAAGTAAACTCCCCCGCAGGACCGTCTGCCCAGGTAAATCCCATCGGGGATACCAAGGAGACGGGTTTGAAAATTCGGGAAACCGTTGACGTATTTCTCAAGGCCGCCCTGGTCTGTCTGGGCGCCCTTTGCGTTTCTTGTGGCGACTCGGCGTTTGACCAAGAGTACGGCGCGGCAAAGAAGCGGCTTGCCGAGGCAGATGGTTTCACGAGACTCGTGGAACTTGACCAAAAATACCCCGAAAAACTGGCCCTCAAGATCGACTTGGGGGCTTACTGCTTGTCTCGTGGTCTTCGTGACCAGGCACTGGCCTACCTGAGACGAGGCGAAGCCCTTGCAGGGGTCGGCTCGGATGATGGGCTCAAGAGCGTGCTCTGGGCCGACTTGGCCGAAGCCGCGTTGTCGGCCGGTGACGGCGATCAAGCCCTAAGGTATGCAAACCTCTCGCTCGAAAACAAGGATGAGAAACTTGGAGTCATCTTCACCAGGGCCAAGGCCCACTATCAAACCTTTCTTGCCAACTACTTGCCCTTAGTGTAAAATGTTCTCGACTTCGACATCTGACCAGTTTCCACCCGGGTTCTCCGACTTTCGAACTGACCTTCTAGTCAGCGTCAGTTCTACAGTAGAAAAATTAAGAGAGAGTGTGATGAGCGCGTTGCATTTGACCCATATTCAGAAACACGTAAGCGCACTGTTCGGAACTCTCATTGATACTTCTGATCTTAACACTATAGACAAAGAATACTCCTTTAAGGTCCTAGCACGATCCCTTGCGGCCTACTCAGTCCATATTTTGTCAGGCGCAAAGCCAGAAGATATAGCTCCCTTCGTGATTGATGGTAGTGATGACAATGGTATTGATTGTGTGTTTTATGACTCTCAGGAAAAGATCATGTACTTTTCCCAGTCGAAATGGATCAAAGATGGTTCCGGGGAGCCGGAACTTGGCGACATCAAGAAATTCACAGACGGAATCCGCGATCTAGTGAATCTTAAATTTGACCGCTTCAATCCCAAGCTTAATAGGCATCGGCTTCTGATTTCTCAGGTTATGGACGATCCGTCAACCAAGTATAATGCTGTGATCGTTTACACCGGGATTCAGGATCTTTCAATTCATGGACAGCGAACAATTGAAGACCTGCTGACAGAAATGAATGACGCGAGTGAACTATTGAAGGTTACGGTTCAAAACCAGACATTTCTTCATCATTCGCTTACCGAGGCAGTTTCTCGAGAGCCAATTAATGTTGACATCGGCCTGAAGTACTGGGGGAAGGTTGACTCCCCCCAAAAGGCGTTCTACGGGCAACTGAATGCTTCCTCCGTCGCAGACTGGTGGGCCTCCCATGCGGGCAATCTGTTTGACAAGAATCTCAGGAGTCTGCTGGGCGATACCGACGTCAACGAAGAAATTCGGGAAACTCTGGAAAAAGCCCCAGAAAACTTTTGGTTCTTCAACAATGGTATTACGATTCTAGCAGACAAAGTTACGAAGACCATGACTGGGGGCGGCGATACTGATTTTGGGACATTTCACTGCACGAACATTAGTGTTGTAAATGGCGCACAAACCGTCAGCACAATCGGGAAATATGCGACTCATGACCTGGAGAGGGTGAAAAAAGCGAACGTCCATTGTCGCGTAATTGAGTTGGGTTCGATACCCTCGACACTGAGCGAGCAGATTACCAAGACGAACAATAGGCAGAATCGAATTGAGAATAGGGATTTTGTCAGCCTGGACCCTGAACAACTACGTATCAAGAATGATTTGGCAATCGAAGGATATTCATACATTTTGCAACGAAACGAGTCTCTGGTGAAGACAGAGACTATCTTCGACCTCACAGATTCAACCACGGCTCTGGCCTGTATTTCGCAGAACCCCTCCCTGTTTGTACAGCTTAAGCGCGAAATCGGCAAGCTTTGGGAAGATATCTCAAAGGCACCCTACAAACAACTATTCAACCCAAGTGTTAGCAGTGTCTATATCCTCAGGGCCGTCACGATCCAGAGACGAATCGACCAAAGCATCGATAAACTTCTCAAGTCGGGCAAACTTCCAGGAAATCAAATCGGAGTTCTGATTCATGGCAATAGAATGATTTCCGCGCGCCTCTTTCGGGACCTCCCACACACAAGGTTTTCTGATCCTATTTTTAGTATTGACACTTTTTTGACTACTGATTTCGAGACTTCAATTCTAGCTCACCTCGGAAAGATAACTAAAGAAATCGAAGCAAATTACCCGAACGCCGTGATTCCGACATTCTTCAAAAATCTTTCAAAATGTACGAAGATCTACGGGTTGATATGAAGACATCCAAAATTTAGCGTCGTGATGAACCTGTCTTGGTCGGTTGCCGCGACTTTTGGTTTCGCAAAACTTGAGCCAACCTTTACACTGATTATTATGGCGTTTTTGGACAAGAGATTGGAGGATTTGTGTGCTGAAACTAAAGGACGTTCCATACCTTCTTCTACTTCTAATCGGAGTACTTGGTTTTCTTATTTCCTCCCTTTCCAAATCCGTGGAAAAGCAAGATTCGCACCCGACCTTGA
>CAYYUZ010000151.1:3755-8463 GCA_964475005.1 uncultured Spirochaetales bacterium | reverse complement strand
CGGCGGCGTCGCGGAAGGGACCGTAGAGTTTGCTGGCGTACTTGGCCGAATAGCCGAGGATCTTGGTCTTCAGCAGCCCCTCTTCGTCGAGCCTGGCCCGGATGGCCGCCACCTGCCCGTCCATCATGGCCGAAGGGGCCACGAAGTCGGCACCGGCTCGGGCGTGGCTTAGCGCCATCTCGGCAAGGAGGGGGAGGCTTGCGTCGTTGTCGATCTGGTGACCATTCAATACTCCGCAGTGACCGTGGTCGGTGTAGGCGCACACGCAGACGTCGGTGAACACTGTCATCGTGGGATGGGCTTTCTTGAGGGCCGCCACAGCCCTGGCCACCAACGAATCGCTCCTTACAGCCTCTCGGGCGTCGGGGGACTTCAGACCAGCTTCGAGCACGCCGAAGAGCAGAACTCGGCTGACCCCGGCCGCTTTCGCTCTAGCCACAGCGTCCACCAGCCTGTCGATGGAAAGGTGCGAAACACCCTGGAGCGTTGCCAGAGGATGGTCGATACCCTGGCCCTCGACCACGAAGAAAGGAAGGATGAAATCGGCAGCAGAAAGGCTCACCTCGGCATTTTTGTCGCGGTCGGCCGCCGTCGCCCTGAGCGGCCTCAGCCGCTGAAACCTCAGCTTCGAAACATCCATAGATCACTCCCTTCCTTATTCGAGAAGACTTTGGCCCAGTTTTCGGCCCGGAAAGAGTTCGACAAGCGCCTTCACAGTTTGGGCGCCCATGGGCACCAAAATCAACTTCTCGGGAGGATCGGGGAAGAAAAGCGCGAACGCCCTAGCCGTCGTGGGTGAGGTCAAAATCACTTCATCGAGCTTGGAAAGATCGATACCGGGGGGAACCTTGTCGACGGCGGTATTCCGGTAGGCGACAACCTTGTCGACCCTGACCCCGAGCGCGGTCAGTCCTTTCTCGATCACCGGCAGCGCCTGGTCCGAGCAGGGCAGAAACACTCGGTCTCCTGGAAAGACCAGGGGGCCCGTTGCGTCTGCGGTGCCCTTGGAAAAGGCTAGGACCAGGCCGTCGGAGCTTTCCAGCGTGGGTACAAGATCGGCCCTCAGTCCCCAGGCGGAGAGATCTTTGGCGGTGGCCCGGCCGACGGCGGCCACTTTGACTCCTGCAAAGATGCGGGCATCCAGACCCAGGGCTTCAACACGCGCGAATACGGCGTCGACGGTGTAGCGGCTTGTGAAAACCACCCAGCGGTAAGTGCCCAGGTAGGCAAGCCGGGTGTCGAGTTCGACAGGATCGGCCAACGGTTGAATCTCAATGAGCGGTTTGTGAATCAGGCGGGCCGCGCGCAGGTAGTGGTCGGGGTTGGTGCCGGTGTACCACACCCGGGGTAGAAGTTCGAACCAATTCGCCAAACGGGTGGAGCGGACCACCGGGCCAATAAAGACAAGCAGCGGCGACTGGTACGGGTGTTCGGGCATGTCCTCCAGCTCATTGCGGAGCCCTCCCAGAGTCTTGAGCCACACCCTCTGGTCGGGAAGACTCGCGTTGTGCACAAGGCCCACGGGGGTTTCGCGCGAGCGCCCTGACGCCAGGACCTTGTCGACGATGACGGAAAGGGTGCCCGAACTCATGAAGTACACGAGGGTGTCGGCGTCGGGAGTCGGAATCCGATCGACCGGCGACCCCAGACAAAACGCGACGCTTGAGGCCACTTCGCGTTCCGTGAGCGGAATCTGAGTGTAGGCCGAGGCCGCCAGCACCGACGAGATGCCCGGCACCAGTTCCACGGGGACCATCCGTTCTTCGAGGTAGTCCATCTCTTCGGTGGCCCGCCCGAAGAGCATGGGATCGCCGCCCTTGAGCCGGACCACGCGTTTGCCCTCGACCGCAGCCTTGTAGAGCGCCTGATTGATCTTTTCCTGCTGCTCGCCGCCGGCATCGCCACGCTTGCCCACGTACCGGATCTCGGCGGTCAAGTCGTCGAGAATGCGCGGATTGGCCAGACTGTCGTTGAAGATCACGTCGGCTTGGCGAAGCAGACGCGCTGCCTTGAGCGTCAGAAGTTCCGGGTCGCCGGGGCCGGCGCCTACAAGAAACACGCGGCCCCAGTTTCTGCGGAGGTCGAGGGGGTTCCAAAGCTGTTTGACGTCGAGCCGGCTTCTCAGCCCTGTGACGGCCAAGTGCCCTTGAAGAGGATGGGTGGTGAACGGCAGAACCTCGCCGATGCGATGGGCCAACCGCAGACGGTGCAGAGCGCAGGTGGCGACGATCACGGCGTCGAACTGCCCGCGGTCAACCTTTGAAAGTCTCTCCTCGATGGTCCCCCTAATGCCGACAACCTCAAGATCCGGCCTCAGCGCCATCAGCTCTCTTTGCCTCAAGGGCGACGAAGTGCCGATCTTGGCCCCAGCCGGAAGCTTATTGAGGGTAGGTCCGATGCCAGCCCGGCAGCACAGCGAGTCGGTCTGGTCGGCGGGGGGAAGAAGCGCCATCACCTCTAGGTCGGGCGCCAGCGGAAGCGAAAGGTCCTTCGCCGAATGGATGGCAAAATCGGCGCGTCCCAGGCGCAGCTGTTCGTCGAGTTCACGCGTGAACAGATCGGCGGGCGCCTTGCCGTCGAGCAGAGAAAGCGACTTGTTTCTGTCGCCGAAGGACTCAAACGTTGAGGTGACGAAGCGGTGGTTTTCTTTTTCGCGAAGGAGGGTGAGCGCCAGAAGCTCCAGCGCTTCGTCCACTTGGAGCAGGGCCAGGCGGCTGGCGCGGCTGGTGACCTGCCACGTCATTTTCCGACCTCAGCCGTGGCCCGCGAAAAGTAGGCGGTCACCTCGTCTTCGACGATTTGCGTGGCCTTGTGCGCCTCGGCCTGCCGGTCGCGCAGAGACTTCTGGGCCTCCCGTTCGATATCGTGAACGTTGTAAAGGGTGACTCCCGGACGGACGGCGAGAACCGGATCGATGTCGCGGGGAACCGCCAGGTCGAAGAACCACCGTGGCCCCTGGGTGGCAGGCAAGTGCTCGGCACGGACGATTAGGTGGGGTGACGACGTTGCCGAAATCACGGCGTCGACGTTTGGCAAAATTTCAGGCAGCCGCTCTAGGTGGAGAGCCTCGCCCACCCCCAAATCAGCCACTAGGCTCTGCGCCTTTTCGAGAGTCCGGTTCCCCAGAAAGAAGGTGTGGTGTCCCCTGTCGGCCAAGAACCGCAAAATGCTCCGGCTCAAGTTGTTGACGCCGATCACCAACAGCCTCAGTTCCGTCAAAGGAACAGGCAGGGTCTTGAGGATGCTGACCACGGTTTGAGCATGGCCGACCGCGCCTTGTCCGAGCTTTGTCTCAGAGCGCACCCTCTTGCCGACCCTCAGCGCTTGCTGAAACAGCCTGTGAAGTCCGGCGTCGAGCGCAAAGGCCGCGTGAGCGTCCTGGTAGGCGCGCTTGACCTGTCCTTGGATCTGGTTTTCACCCAGCAGGGGCGATTCCAACCCGCAAACAACGCGGAACAAATGCCGAACGGTCTCGGGGCTCGGCTCCCCGAAACCCTCATAAACCTCTATGCGGTCGCAAGTTGCCAGCACAACCGCCGAGGGAGGAGGAGACTGGTGGAGGGTCCACTGAAACCGCTCCCGCTCGTCCAACGGAACGGAAACATCGACGCCACGCCGGGTAATCACGGTAAAGGTATAAGAAAATTCCGAAGGCCGGTCAAGGATTCGCATAAGGCTCGAATCTCGGCGTTTTGGCTTCGCCTCAAGGGCACTCCGGTCCTCGGCGTAATTCCATTACGCCTGCGGGCGTCGTGCCCTTTCGGCTTTGCCAAAACACCGATCTTCTTCGCCTAGATCTCCGTGGACGTCGCTTCGCTTGTCGGCTGCAATACCGGTAGCTTGCCGTGGACGTCGCTTCGCTTGTCGGCTGCAATACCGGTAGCTTGCCGTGGACGTCGCTTCGCTTGTCGGCTGCAACTTGGGGCTGGTTGCGGGAACTTCGCTTTGCTCGTCCGGGTTTAGAGAACTCTGGGATTTCCTGGAGTCTAAATGAGGCCGGATTTGTGCAGGAGGCTGTGGAATGTTTCGATAGACTTTGCGCCCTTGAATTGAATCCCCAAATGGAAGTTGTCGTTGTCAACTTTTAGATATTTGATCTCACCCTTCAATTTGAAGCTGTCGTCTGAAGAGTGCAAGGTGACAGGGGCCGTATTGGTCAGGTGTTTGGCGATTCCCTCGCTGCCGACGACACCGATTCCTACCAAACTGGCGTCGATCGTGGAGACTGCGAGCTGGCCCGCCGCCGGCAGTTCAATCCAGAAAGACTTGAGGTTTTCAGGAAGTTTTTCCTGCGAAAAACGAACAACTTGACGCTTCTCTTTCATGGTTTGTCCTCGTACAGACAGCATAACTTGCAAACCGTTGATTAACAATGTGGATGGTTCTCTACCTAGACGGCATTCCCAGGAAGCAAGCGATTGGTATTGCGTCGGCACCGCCCCGGGGCCAAAAAGCCCGAGATCCAAGCTCTGAAACTTGCCTTTCCTTGGGGGGTTCGCTATCCTCCTTCTATGCCTTCTTCCCCTCGTCCTGCTCGTTTTCTTCAGGCCTGTCGTGGTGAACCTGTCGACGCGACGCCGGTTTGGCTGATGCGCCAGGCCGGCCGCTACATGGCCGAATACCGCGCCCTCCGGGAACGCCATACGTTGCTTGAATTGATCGCCAACCCTGAACTGGCCGCCGAAGTGACTCTGATGCCCGTCAAAAG
>CAYYUZ010000151.1:0-3655 GCA_964475005.1 uncultured Spirochaetales bacterium | reverse complement strand
AATTGATCGCCAACCCTGAACTGGCCGCCGAAGTGACTCTGATGCCCGTCAAAAGGTTTGATCTTGATGCCGCCATCTTGTTTGCGGACCTCCTGCCTCCTCTCGCGGCTTTGGGTCTGGGGCTTGAATTTGTCAAAGACGAGGGGCCAAAGATCCTTCGCCCGCTGAGGTCGGTGCGTGACGTCGACCTGATGCCGTGTCCGGCCGCCGAAGAGACGCTTCCCGAAACCATGGCTGCCATCCGTCTTTTGCGCCCTGAACTCGACGCCATGGGCCTTCCTCTGATCGGTTTTGGCGGTGCCCCTTTTACCCTGGCCGCCTACGCCATCGAGGGTGGCGGCTCGCGCGGCTACGACAAGGCGCGCACGTTCATGCTCAGCCAACCGTCCGCCTGGGAGCGGCTGATGAAGAAGCTCACGGCCTTCCAGGCCGACTATCTGACGGCGCAGGCCAAGGCAGGCGTTCACGCTCTGCAGGTGTTTGACAGCTGGGTCGGCGTGCTGGGGCGCGAGGAGTACCGGCGCTTCGTCGCCCCCTACAACCGCCAGCTCTTGGCGGCGCTCAAGAAGACAGGAGTTCCTGTTATTCATTTCACAACAAGGACTTCGGCCTATCTCGAAGACGTCAGTGGTGACGGCGCTGATGTCTTGGGCGTCGATGCCCAGCTCCCCCTGGACCAGGTTCGAACGCGGCTGGGCTGGCAGAAGCCCGTCCAAGGGAACCTGGAACCTCTGGCGCTCCTGGCTCCCTGGCGCGAACTCAAATTCCGCATCGATGAGGTGCTCGACGGCAACGCGGGACGGCCAGGCCACATCTTCAACGTCGGACACGGCCTAGTGCCTCAAACCGATCCCGATGCGGTCGCCCGTCTGGTGGACTACGTTCACGAACGCACCGCCGGAGGAAAACCTTGACCAAGCCCCTGGGTGTTCTGGTGATGGCCTACGGCGGACCCGCTTCGCTTGATGAAATTCCCGGCTACCTTGCCGACATCCGCGCCGGACGGGTCACTTCGAAGGCTATTGTGAACGAGATCACCGAAAACTACCGCCAGATCGGCGGCCGCTCGCCGCTGCCTGAAAAAACGGCCGCCCAAATCGCGGCCCTCGCGGCTCGCTTCGATCCGGCGGTGGTGAAGTTCTACCCTGGTATGCGCCACTGGTCGCCCTGGATAGAAGATGCTGTGGGACGCATGCTCGACGACGGCATCGAACGTGCTGTTAGTTTGGTGCTGGCTCCCCACTTCAGCAAGGAAAGCATTTCCAAGTACCAAGTCAGAATAGCCGCCGGTGAGAGACACCATCACGGCAAGATTGACTGGCGCGTGGTGGAGAGCTACCACGACGAGCCCGCGCTGATCGAGGCCCTGGCCAACCGCGTGAGTGAAGGCGTCGCCCGGTGGCCCGAGGCCGAGAGCGAGCAGGTCCATATCGTCTTCAGCGCCCACGCTCTCCCTTCACGCATTTTGAATGAGGGCGACCCTTACCAAGACCAGCTTTGGGAGACCGCGAGCCTGGTGGCAAGAAGAGCTGGGATTCCCGACGGCAGAAGAAGTTGGGCGTACCAATCGGCGGGACGCACCCCGGAACCCTGGTTGGGACCGCGTTACGAAGACCACCTTGAAGATTTAGCCGCGCGAGGCGTGAAGAACGTCGTGGCCGTGGCCGTTGGGTTCGTCTCCGACCATGTCGAAATCCTTTATGACCTTGACATCAAGGCCCAGGAGAAGGCCCGTGAGCTTGGCCTCCGCCTGGAGCGTCCGCCGGCGCTCAACGACGACCCGCTGTACATCGACGCCCTGGAGGCCGTTGTCCGCCGCAAGTTGGAAGGCTGGCTCTGAGTCACGCCGTTATTGTCGGGGGCGGGATCAGCGGGCTTGCGGCTGCGTGGCGCCTGAAACTTCGGTGTCCTGAGCTTTCGGTCACCGTTGTCGAGGCCGCGGCCAGGCTGGGCGGAAAACTTGTGACACAAAATCTTGACGGGTTTGTTATCGACGGTGCGGCCGATGGGTTTTTGGCGCGCAAGTCTCCGGCCCTCGACTGGGCGCTACAGCTGGGCCTGGGGCCCTTGCTCATCGAACCTCGGCCCGAACACCGCTTCAGCCATGTTCTTTGGAACGGTACCCTTCATCGGATGCCCGAAGGGTTCACAGGGTTGGTACCTACGGATCCCCAGGGACTGAGAAAATCAACGCTTCTAACCCCTGAGGCCATCGAGCGCGCGGTCGCCGAGGGGCAGGTTCCTCCGCAGCGGCTTGGCGGAGAAGAGTCGGTGTCAGCGTTCTTTTCGCGGCGTTACGGTGCCGAAGCCTTTGAGCGGCTCATGGAACCCCTTCTCTCAGGGATCTTTGCCGGCGACGCCGATCAGCTTTCGGCCGAGGCGGCATTTCCCCAGCTGGTCGCCCTCGAAAAGCAGGGCTTGAGCCTGCAGGAAGGGCTGGCTTCGGGGGTGCGGGGTCCTGGTGGACCGGCGTTTCGGAGCTTCTCAGGAGGAATGGCAGCCTTCCCGAGCGCCCTCGAGGCCGCCGTGAGCGCGCTCGGGGTGGTCGCCATCAAGGGGCAGACGGTCACCCGGGTCGATAGCGGTCCGCGTGGCTTCACCGTCCACACCGCCCAGTCGGTGTTCGCCGCGGACGCGGTGATTTTGGCGGTGCCGCCCAGGGCCGCTGGGTCGTTGGTTTCTGAGCTGTCCTCGCCGTTGGCGGCCACTTTATCGGACTGGCCCGTCACTTCGGTGGCCAACCTTCACCTGGCTTTCGACGCGTCCCAGGTGCCCGACCTCCCTGCGGGAAGCGGCTTTGTGGCGCCCGCAGCCGGAAAAACCGCCTTCTCGGCAGCCACCTGGTCAAGCCAGAAATGGCCGGGGAGGGCACCCAGCGGCCGCGTGCTGCTCCGTTTCTATTTCGGCGGGGCTCGCGACGTCCGCGCTTGGAAGACTCCCGAGTCCGAGATGCTGGAAACCGCCCTCAGCTTTCTGAAGCAGTTTCAACGGGGAGGTGCGCCGCAACCCCTTTGGCATCGCGTCTTCCGTTGGCCCCAGGCGTTCGCCCAGCCTAACGTCGGCCACGCCCAGCGTCACCGCGCCCTCGAGTCAGCCTCGCTTCCTGGACTCTTCCTAGCGGGGGGCTATTTCGCTGGTGTAGGCATTCCCGACTGCTTGGCCAGGGCCGACGAAGCGGCGCGTCAGGCCTCTCTGTGGCTTGGGCTGGCCCCCCGTCCCCCTTTTGACACAACCAGACAAAGGAGAGAAACTGGAGTATGAGCAACGAAACGACAACTCCCGACCTCCAGGAACGCGGACGTCTTAAGGACGGCACTCCGATCTTCTCCGACCGGCGACTCTGGATACAGCTTCTCGCCTTTGGGGACTGTAGCGACACGCGTCCCCTCGAAGAAGCTTTGTCAAAGTGGGGTCAACCTTGCGTCCTTTACGCCGACTTGAACGACCCCTGGGGCGTCGGGCTGCTATGGATGGCCCAAGATCCTGCATTCTTCGCCGGAGCTGGCCGGCAGTTCCTGAATTCCTCGCCGTTTGCGGAGCTTAGCTTCAAACCCGAGTTCACGATGACGGGTCGTTCGTATGCGGTCGGCTATGAGAACGACCTCGAGGAAGTCTTGGTCAAGCGCCCCAAGGGGCGGGTTCTCGACCCGGCCCT
>CAYYUZ010000150.1:0-8742 GCA_964475005.1 uncultured Spirochaetales bacterium | reverse complement strand
CAAAGAAAGGCCGAGGACTGCGGAGGAACTCGCAAGTCCTCGGCCCCGCGGGCGCCTCTTGCCTTACTTACCCAAGAGAGGCCCGCTCCGAGAAAGTCTAGGCTGGGAGGTTTGCGACATCAACGGCTGGATTGTAAAATCGCCGACAGCCGGTTTACCTACCTTTTACCTGACGAAAGCCGTACCTTGTAACAGAATTCTTTCGAACTCCACGAAGTGAGGTCAGAGGTGACAATTCCCATTTGGACCAAGGCCGACGAGTTTGGAGACGCCCAAATCGATGCAGAACACAGGCGGCTGCTCGACTTGCTGGCCCGCTTGGAAGCGAATCTGTTTGTTGAATCGGAGATGGACGAGATTTCCATACAATTCGTCGTCAGTGACCTGAAGCATCACATCGGAAACCACTTCGCTCATGAAGAGCAATTGATGACCAGCCTTTCGACGATGTCAGATCTCGAAAAAGAACGTCACCGAGCCAACCACAGTTACTGGCGCGCCAGAATCAGCGAGCATTTGACTGCCTTGGACGGGACCAAGACCGACCTTGAGCGGCGACGCCAGCTCGCCAGACTCTTGGGTGTGGCCAAGACTTTCTGGGAGAATCATTTCTCTACTTTCGACAGAACGCTAGGCCAATTTCTAGAAAAGAACTGAGAGCGCATTCTCGGTCCGGCGGTCACCGAGTTTCGAAGAGACGGCCTGTGCCGATAGTCGACATGCAGATCGGCGCCAACTCGTTTCGCTGCTTGAGCTACTCACGAAGACTGGCAATTTCATCGATTGGGCGCCTCCTACTCTCCAAGATAGCCCAATTACCGCTGGATTTTAGCGGTGCTCAAGGAAGGATTTCGATTCTCTACAGGATCCGGCAGCAAGTTTGATTTCTCGAAAATCCTTTTGACGATTGATGAACAGCCGGCAAGAGAATTCCAACCCGCTTCTTGCCTTGAAAATCCCCCCAGAAAAGCGTTTCCAGGCGTATCCCGCGCAGCGAAAGGAACCGCAGGCCGCTGGGTTAGGGGACCTCAAGTCGGCGCACCGACAATCCTGGCACCTTTGAGAAACTTGCACTAGTCTTTCTTGTAGCTTGGCCTGCCTGTTGATCTCTTGCAAATGTCTTGGGAGGACCATATGAAAGGCTTGGTTTGGGTTCCACAGCTGAGTACCAACAATGAACAGATCGACAACCAGCACCGCAAGCTCTTTGATTTGTACAACCAAGCGGCGGAATGCCCCGAGGGGTCTCTCGACAAACAGGCTCTTGTGCAGGATTTGCTTGCCTACGCCAAGCAACACTTTGACGCAGAGGAAGAGTTGATGCACCACATCGACTATCCGCGCGAGGCTTGTCACTTGCACAAGGAACTGCACAGGTCCTTTGTTGCGAAGCTGGATGGGTTGAAGGGGCAACCGGTCTACTTGATTCTTGATTTCTTTCAAGAGTGGCTGCTGCGTCACATCTTTGTCGAGGACAGAAGAATCGGCGCCCATACGAAAGAAGCAGGGCGCGCCTAAGTCCAAAAGTTCTATCCTTCCTCACCATGTGATCCACGATCCGCTGGTGATTCGGGTGTAACACTTGACTGACAATCCCTGGCTAACCTCGACGCCACATCTCTAGATATATCAATTCTGAGCTTTCCGCTTTATTGGGGACCGCCTGGAAACTTTCGTTTGATTTGTCTTGACTTTAGAAACTGGCAAACGAAAATATTGGTGGTGGCTCCAATGGTTCACGATTTCTCAGGAGCTTGTGCCTCTGAATTGGAGGAAGAACAGGTCTTCTTGAGTACTGGAAGACAGTCCGGTTGAAGTGTACGGACAGGTCAGATCGGAAAGACAAAAGTTTTGCATATGACACCCTCGCCGAGAGAAGGGGGAGCTTTTTGTTCAACGACCATGATAGAAATTGCAAAAGACCGACAACTGGCCCCGAAAACTTTTTTCGTCGCACCAGATCCAATCATCGTGTCCGAGACGTTCCTTGAGACCGCCTTCCTAATGGGATACGAAAGCTACGCTCTACCTCATGAACTCACCGGCAGTGACGCCGAAAAGCTTGAAGCGACCATTGAGCTGTTCGACCAGACACTTCTCTTTTTCACTCTCGACAGAAAAAGAAGCCTCAGCTCTTGTGCCAGCCATGTTTCCGAACTTCAACAGCAATATGGCCGCAGGGTACGGATAGGAGTACTCTACGACAAACCCGAGCAGGCAGAAACCGAAGAAGCGATCAAGCGAACATTCGGAATAGAGATAGGGGCTACTGCCGGGTGCGTCCCGCTCGACTATTCAGCCAGAAAGAGTCGCTTGCTCCTATTGAACCTTTTGTCGGCAAACCACGCCAACGGAAGGAGGAAAGTCATTCGGATGAAGTGCCCTCCGACGTTTACCTTCAATATTCTTGCAGGTGAAATCAAGATCGAAGGCGTGCTGATCGACCTCAGCACGAGCCATTTTTCCGGGCATTTTGTGTCCCAAGAGCTGGACTTGCAGGTAGGAACAAAGGTTCACAACGTCCAGCTCATCCTGGCTGGAATCCTGCTCCTGGTGAATCTTCTTGTGGCGCTAAAACGGGCCGAGGGCGGCAAGACAGTTTATGTCTTCTTATTTCATGCCGAGCAAAAAGGGTCTGGGACAGACGATTTCCTAAAATCCAAGATCAACCAGCTGATCTTTCATCATTTCCAAGTCAATACTTTGAACAAGATTCACGCCTACGTGGAAGGGCGGAAGTACCACGCAGCCACCGAGATCAAGGAAGACTCCCGCCGCAGCGCTTCGTCTTGAATTCTGTTTCTTTGTTGGCGAAATTTTCACGGAGATCCTCGAAAAGGACCTGCGAGAGAAATCTGTTCCCGAACAGGAGGTCAAAAGAATCGGTGTCAGCCATGCTGACCGTCCATACTTCAAGGCTGCCATAGATCCGGTATGTGCCAGGGGACGGTAAGCCGATCAGCGCAGCCAAGCCCTGACTTGGTCCCTAGTGGGATTGTCAGCGCTAAAGTAGCGCCTCCAGGATTCGAATCGGAACCCGCGGCGACCGTCACGGCCGGACTAGGGTGCCTGCTGTCGGTTTTCTGGATCGGCGCACGTTTGGTGTTCGGCCATCGAAGAAAAGTCGGCCAATCGCCCGCAAGTAGGAAAGCGATCCCGTCGCCGTCAGGAAAGGAAGCAATGTGGAAGATCAAAAGACGTACGAAAGCTACGCTGTCAAGGTTGGCAAGTCCCTCAAGAAGGGAGAAGACGGTCTGGTAGCAGGTACCCAGTTCTTTGCCCACGCCGAGTTCCTCGACCTTAGACCAAAGATCACACTTGGGGGCGGGGAGATTCCAACGCCCTGTACAACCACTTCAAGCTAATTTCGATACAAGAAGAAACGTAGCCCCGAGAACAACCAGGACTGTGTTTCCCTTGTTGGTAATAGAACTAGGGCGTCGTTGCAGCAAGGGAAAGTGATCCGACAGAAGGAACCTGAACCCACAGACTATTCCCATAAGCCGCGTTTGCCCAGTTGGAAGTCGAAATGGTTGGATTGCTGTCCGTGTTCCACGTTATGCCATCTGAAGATGTCGCTACAGAAGATGTTCCTGTATTAACTACGAAGGTTCCGTTTCCAAAGGCGATCGAATTTCCACCTGAAGCTGTCATGGATTGCAGCGTCCAGTTTATCCCGTCAGGCGACGTCGCTGAGTTTGAACTGTAAGAGCTGACCGCAACAAACTTGCTGTTGCCATAAGTAACGGCAGACCAGTTATCGGACACTGGTAAAGTTCGCTGTGTCCAGGTGGTCCCATCGGTCGAGGTAGCGGCGACGGAGGTTCCATAGGCGATCGCAACGAAGGATGTCCCTCCATAGGTCACCCTCCAACTGCTTTCTGAGACTGGAAGGCCGTGGGTCGTCCACGTAGTTCCATCCGGGGAGGAGCATGAAAACTGGCCAGCGTTTGAAACAGCGACGAAGACCCCGTTTCCATAAGCCACAGAACTCCAGACATATTGAGTCGAGAGCGTTCTCTGAGTCCAGGTGATACCATCGGGGGAGGTCGCTGCTACATTTGACCCTGGCACAATGGTCGTTCCAGACACGGCAACAAAAAGGCCTCCTCCGTATGTTATCGCGGTCCACGGTGCAGATGTAGGCATCGTCCTTGCTGTCCAGTGAATCCCGTCTGTGGACGAGGCTGCATTCGGCGAGTTCGGTTGTATCGCGACGAAGACCCCATTCCCGAAGGCGACCAAACTACCGTAACTCATCGGCATCGTTCCCGTTGACCAATTCGAGGCCGTTACCGTTGCAGTATACGGCTGGATTGATCCGTCGGCCGCGGTTACCGTATATGTGACGGGGCTGGAAAAATCTTGTGCAACTCCGGAAGCCGGGCTAACACTTGCCCCTGATTGTGTGATTGTTGGAGCTAAAGCTGTGAGGGCGGTTCCATGGGGGGCTGTAGCAGTAATATTCTTGGTTGTGGAGTTGATACTACCGCTAAATGCGGTTGGTGCCGAGAACACGAACGCAGTGATCGCTTTTGCAGGATTTAGGGCCACAGTTACAGTCACCACATACGTCTGCGTCGTGCTGTCTGCCGCCGTAACTGTATAGGTCACGGGGCTTGTAAAGTTGTTGGCGCTTGATCCGCTAGTTTGCAGAGTTGTTCCCACCTTAACTGAGGCGCCATTTGTCGAAAACGTAGACACAAGGGCTGTAACAGCGCTTCCGTAGGGAAGAGTCACGGCGATGTTTGTTCCAGTGATCACACCTGTGGCCACAGGGGAAATAATACTGAAAGCAGAGATTGACTTAGAAGTGGCAAGTCCCACGGTAACCGTGACAGTGTAAACCAGTGTGGATCCGTCGGCCGCAGAAACGGTACGGCAAGTCGCATGAGCACCTCTCAAATTCTGAGTAAGTATAAATGTGTATGTTTGTCGAACATAAACAATACAGAAATAGTGAATACGACAAATTCAAGTCAACATGATTGTGAATGAATTGAGGTTAACTGTCAAGCACTAATTTTGCGAGACGGTGCCTGTGAAGGACCTGCAATGCTGGTCTGTTTGCAAATTTCGTCCTCGATGCTTATTAGTCCGTCAAACCAACCAAGACGTCTGCATCGATTTCATCGATCGGCGCATCAATTAGCAGCGTACCCCTGAGCGGTCCGTCGGTCGCGATTCCGTAGAGATTGACGTGGCAATTTATCGCGGAAACATGATTGGGGATTTGCTCGGGACTGATGGAGTCTTTGTCCCCTCGCGAGTCTGGTCTGGAGATATTGCCATGTTGATGGGTTCCGAAAATTGTCCGAGAGGTCACGAAGGATCTTCTTTTCAAAGCCTCTTGAAGCCGGAGCGACAACAGGGGCTTCTCTGCCTCTCGCCTATTCGTTTCGGTTCCGTTGTCGACGATGCCGGTGGATCGATATTCGCGTCTCCTACCGGAGACCGGGTTCCAAATTACCGCATACCAGTAGGAAATTCCGGATCTTTGGCGCACTGATTTGAGTCTGAGTCAGGTCTGTGAATGTGACAAATACTCTCCCAATAGGAAATTCATTGCAGTCCTGATTGACCAAAAGGGAAAAGAATAAAAACGCAAACTCTTTGCAGGTAAAGAGTTAATTTAAGCGCCTGATCGGAATCGAACCGACGTCTTCAGCTTGGAAGGCTGAGGTAATAGCCATTATACGACAGGCGCGAACGGACTTTAGGTTAGCAGAGCTGAACACCCTGTGTCAACCATCGATGCTTTTCAAAGACCCGCCAAACGGAGTACCTTCAGTTCATGGATGCGAACAAAAAGGTCTACGATTTTGTTTTTGACAAGGTGAGGGGGCAGGTGGCGACGGCTCTCAGGCGCCACGGAAATCAGGGCACCGTCGCCGACATTGTCGGACTGTCCGGGCTACCCAAGTATCAAGTGGAGTCTGTTCTGCCAGCCGTTGTTGCCGACTGCCGTGGGCAGATGGCGGTGACGGAATCCGGTGAGATCATCTACCGCTTTCCTCAGGGGCTCTCCAATCCTGAGAAGAGTCTCGGCAAAAGGTTCCTCAGAGCGGCGGCAATGGTTCTGAAGGCCTTCTTCAAGGGTTGGATCGTCGTCATGCTAGTAGGCTACTTTGCCCTCTTTGTCTTGATCCTGGTTGCCTCGATTCTCGTGTCCATTGCCTTGAGTTTCGCCAAGCGAGACGGCGACCGTGATGATTCCGGCGGCGGTATCTTTGGATTCTTTCTGGTCAGCCGGGTCATGGAGTGGTTTCTTTTGCTCTGGCTCTACTCTGGCGACACCGTGGAAAGGCAACGAAAGAAAAAGAAACCCTTTCACAAGGCGGTCTTTGAATTCGTCTTTGGAGTTCAGGAAAGTCCGGAGGTTCGAGCGCGGATGGAGCGCAAAGCTTTCATCAGCTTCGTGCGCGAAAACAGAGGAAGCACCAGCCTTGAAGAGCTTATGGCGATCACGGGAAAGAGTCGGCAGGAGGCTGACGCGTTCGTCAGCCGGCTCATGCTTGAATTTGAAGGGGAACCAAGGGTCAGCGACGCTGGAACTCTTTCCTTTTTCTTCCCCAGTGTCCTCCTGACTTCCGGGGCTCCAGAGCGCCCCTACCGTCTGGACGACAAGGAACTCATTCCGTTCAGCAGGAATCCGCCAAAAACAACGAACTGGATTGTCTTTCTCAACGGGTTCAATGTCGTTTTTGGGGTCTACTTCTTAGTTTACAGCCTGCAGGGCGTGCCGGCTGTCCAGGCTTCGGGCGACAACTTGAGCCTAGTCTACCTCATCACAGTGGCCCTGGGCTCCAGACTGGGCGGCCTCGACCCCTCGACGGTCAATGCCTGGGTATTCGGTGTTCTAGGGCTTGTGCCGGCGCTCTATTCCGCTCTCTTCTTTGGCATACCAGCAGTTCGGCGCTGGCGAGAACAAGCCAAGAATCTCGTCATTAAGACAAACAATTTCCGCCGAAAACTGATTTCTCGTGTCCTGGCCACACCCACCGCGATCCGGCTAGACCAAGTTGAGCCGGACACCGAGAAAAATGCCCCTGGGAAGCCGGGTCCCGAACGGGAAGCCTTGAAAGAGCGGCTTCTCCGTGATCTTGCCGGGGGCCGTCAGGTCAACGTTCAAGGGGAAGCGCCGTTCGTCTACGCCATTCCAGACTTGGAACGTGAGAAGGCCGACTTGGCCGAGATTCGCCGAACCACTGACCTGTCCAAGCTGACTCTGGGGAAGGTTGTTTTCGACAGCGAAGAACGACTGGAGTAGGTCACACCGAGAGAAAACCAGGGCCAGAGGACACGAGTCTTCTCACGATTTCGGCTTCGGAAAGCGGCGTCCATCGTTTGCCTTCGCGTCGAAAACAAAAGGGTCCTTCTAGAAGACCTGTCAATCCGGCGTTCAGGTCAGCCGAGAGGGCACGGAATGGCGCCAGACTCGGCTGGTCGAAGCGCGAATCGTCCCAATGCAAGCCGCTGGTCAGAAGACAGTCAAGAAGGAGCTTCGCTGCGAGGAACCGTCGGCTCTTTTCAATCCCGAAAATTAGGGGGCGACTCAGAAGTCCGATAACCTCCCAGGTCACCTGCTCGGCTTGGGCGTAGCGCCCGATGTCCTTGTCCTGCTCGCTCAATCGGATGGGAAGGTGCTGGACAATCCTTTCAAGGTCGTCCACGAGAAGGCGTAGATCAAACAACCCTGTCGCGCAGTTGAAAAGGATGGGAATTCCCTCGTTCTCGGCTGACGAGACCTGATCGGAACTGATCGCCACGCCAATATCCGCACAATTCAGATGACCTGAGGGTTCTCGGTACAGTACCCCTCCTTTTACATCAAGGGGTGTCTTGAACGCAAAATCAAAGGCGGCCTGCGCGCCCGAGAGCGCCAGCAGTGCCAGCCCCTTTAGGCTAGGCAAATACCCAAGGTTGTCGACATTTCCCAAGTAGACGTAGCGGTACCCGGCTTCCTTGAGACTGACGTAGATTTGCCGAAGCACGCGGAAATTTTGACCGTGTCCTCCAGGGAGGGCATACGGCTGTTCGCGTCCGTCGCGCTTCACCGTGAAGAACCTGCGCGGATGTCCTTCTTTGGCCGAAGTGAAGGTTCCCACGAGTTCTTGAACCGCAGTCGGCGCTTTCGAGAAAAGCATGGGAGAATACGAAGCTAGATCGGCGAGCACTGGTGATTGGTCAAAACGACCCAGGGCGTGTCTCAGCGGCCCGTCGGTGCTTTGACTTGTCATCTGAAAAAGCTGAAGACCAGGTCCCGAGAAACCGGCCTTCTTTGCGGCCAGATTTATCAGGCAGAGTGCCCTAAGTTTCAATTCGAGGTAGCTTGGACCCGGTGTACCGTCGCCCTGAACAAAGGCCGGCGTAATCCCCTTGGGAAGACCTGCCGTCATTTCCGCCATGTGCTCGAGGTCCGACTTGTAGATGGAGTATAGCCCGGAGCCAAGAGCTTGGTTCTTCTTCGTGTCGGCATAGCTTGTCGCCATGCCTCCGTTGAGAACACCAAAAGCCGTTACCTGACTGAGTCTGAGACCTAAGTTCTCAAGAACTGGACCTTCCAACTCGACTTCGGGTGAACTGCCTTGGGGAAATATGGTCTCAGCGTCTACCTCGGGAAGGAGGTTGCTCAGCGCTTGCATGGCGGCCGCGCGTGGGACAAGCCAAGGCCCGTCGCCGCGTAGGTCAAGAATTTGACGCCCGTCAAGGGGAGGGAAACCGGCTACTTCGACTTTCGGA
>CAYYUZ010000149.1:0-8753 GCA_964475005.1 uncultured Spirochaetales bacterium | reverse complement strand
CCGTCATGGTCGTTCCCGGGGATGTCGACACCTCGGTGGGCAACATCAACTTCCTAGGAAGTGTGATTGTGAAGGGAAGCGTGTTCGACGGCTTCACCGTCAAGGCTGTCGGCAACATCGAAGTCATGGGCAACGTTGGCAAAGCCATTCTCGAAACCCACGCCGACATCATCGTTCACCAGGGGATTAACGGCGGCGGCGAAGGAAGGGTCAGCGCGGGCCAGACCATCTGGTCGAAGTTCATTCAAAATGCCACGGCCGACGCCGGCCTCTACGTGATCGTCAGCGATGGCATCTTGCATTCCCGTGTGGTCGCGGGCAAGAAGATTCTTTGCAAGGGAAAACGCGCCAAGATCGCCGGCGGCTATCTGCGGGCGTCGGAAGAGATCAACGCCTCAAGTTTCGGAGCCGTGGGCTCGGGTGAGACCATTCTTGAGGTGGGCATCGACCCCAAGGTCAAAGAGGCCATGGTGACCCTCAATGGCGAGGTCGAATCCTTGAACAAGGAATACAGCACCACCAACCTCAATCTCCAGTCGCTGCTGAAGCAAGAACGCGTGATCAAGGTCCTGCCGCCCGACAAACAGACCCTCAAGCGGACGCTGACGGCGCAGCTCACCGCGGTCAAGGCCAAGCTGACCACAGCGACAGAAAGCCTTGAAAAATTCCGAAAGGACGTCGACGATCTTCAAGCCACCGGGAAGATTTCGTCCTCCGGATTGGTTTACCCGGGAGCGAAGGTCATCATTAAAGATGTCGAGCTCGACATTATCCGCGAGTACAACGGGGTTACCTTTGTTCGTGACGGTAGCCTCATCCGAACTGTGAAGTACGAAGACATTGAAGACGAGGAAGTGGTGAAGAGGTCCTGATGATCCGTCCGCTAGATTTGCAAACCCTGTACATGAACCTCGAAAAGGTTGGCAAAGAGCAGGCCCATTCCAAGGAGGCTATTGCTCAAGCTCAGGCGGCACAGGTGCAAAAACTGCAGAAAGAACACGATCAGGGTCAGCATTCGGTTGGCAAGACGAACGCCGACATTGGACCGCAGGAAGAAAACACGGTCAAGGTGAAGTCTGACGGCAGCAGCGGGTCAGAGGCGCGTCCCCGTGCAAAGTCCGAAGAAAAGTCCCGTGAGGAAGACTCGGAGAAGGACAAGAAAGAGTCGGCGTGGAAAGACCCTGAGTTGGGCAAGCACGTGGACATTTCAGGGTAGCCATGGATCTTGTCATTTCGATTCTGATCCTTGTGGCGGTTCAGCTTGTCATTTTCCTGTACCTGCGCGGCAAGATTCACCAGGAACTGAACGCTACTAGTCTGCTCAAAGATGTTCAAGACGAGGTCGACGGGATGGTACGGGAGCTCAATCTGTCGGCGGAGCGCAACATCGGTTTGCTGGAGGCTCGTATCGAGGAACTCGAGGTTCTTCTTGCTCAAGCCGACCAGAAGGTGCTCCTCCTGGCGCGCGAAGTGGATCGGCGGGAAAAGACCGCGGAGGTCTACTCTCAGCTGAAGAAGGTGGTTGTCCCCGAACCAGCAGCAGCCCAACCCGAGGTTGAGGACGAGCCCGTCATCGATTGGAAACCCGCTGCGACGAGCCCGGCCCAAGAAGCTCCGAGGCCCAAGAGCCTTAAGGAACGCGTTCTGGCGCTCCGGGAACAGGAACTCGACCCCGGGTCGATTGCCACAAGCACCGGTGCCACGCGGGCTGAGGTCGAATTGATTCTTTCGCTTAATCCCAGGGTTTGAGAGCTACCGTCAGACCCAGGCCTTCGCCGGGGCTTTCCAGAAGAAAGCGGTACACATGCCCACCCTGGAGAGTTTGACTTTGATCTTTGCCGCTCCCGTCGTCCCAGGCGGCCAAAAGCCCGCCGTCGTCCGCGGTACCAAGGGCAAAGTTCCCTGAAAAGAGCGGGCCAGTCACCGTCTGGCCGGCGAGGCCCAGCGAAACCACTCGCCCGGACTGATTGAGGAGGAGCACCTGCTGCGGGCCGAGCACGAAGAGCCCCCGAGAGGCGCCGAATTGAGCAAGGTAGTAGACCGAACCGGGAGTGAGCGGAGCCTTTTTCACGCCCAGCCCAGAAAACGTGCCAGCGTCCAACGCAATCTTGTTTCCCGGCGCCAGCGCCCGGTTTTGCGTCAGGCCGCCGGAAACGTAGGCGAAAACCGGTCGGTCGGAAAGAACGCTAATGAGGGTCACCGGAGCGGCGCCGGCCGACCAAACGCACCCCAGGAATGCCAGACACGCGGCAGCAACCTTCATTATCTCCTCCTCACCCTTGAGTGTACGGCATTTCTTGAGCCAAAACGAGGCTTCTCGGTCCCAGAGTGATTTCCGCCTTGACTTCGGGAGCCTCTGCCGGGTGGAAAGTCCCGGTTTCCATGGTGTCAATGAGCTTGACCCACCGCGCAGCTGGTGAAGGTTCCGGTCTGTTGAAGGTTCTGGGCTGCCAATGGAAATGAAGGGCCAGCCAAAGGTTGGGGGCGTCGCGGTCGGCGCCGGTGTGCCGCCGCTGGCCGGAAATCCACACCGAAAGACTTCTTGACTCGGGCGACCAGTCTGTGGGTCCGCCCTCGGGGCTGGTCCAGCGGATATCGCCGTTCCCTTGAAAAAAGGAAGTTCTTCGCAAAGCAGGATGGGAGTGCCGCAGGGCGATAAGCGAGCGCGTGAAGGCCCACAGATCGCGGTTCTTCTCAAGGAGGGTCCAATCGAGCCAGTTGAGTCGGTTGTCGTGGCAGTAGGTGTTGTTGTTCCCCCACTTGGTGAAGCCGAATTCGTCGCCGGACTGGAGCATGGGAGTCCCCTGGCTCAGAAACAGCAACGAAAGGAGATTCCGACTTTGGCGCCCGCGGTGTTTCAAAATTTCAGGGTCGCGGGTCACCCCTTCCACCCCGCCGTTCCATGAAAGGTTCCAGGAGTTCCCGTCACGGTTGTCTTCGGCGTTGGACCAGTTGTGCTTCTGGTTGTAGCTCACCAAATCGGTGAGGGTGAAGCCATCGTGTGCCGTAATGAAGTTGATTCCGTGCCAAGGCTTGCGTTTGGACTCCTGAAACAGGTCGGAACTCCCTGCAAAGCGCCTGGCCATGGCGGGCAAGGTGGCGAAGTCTGATTTGACGAAACTTCTGGCGTCATCACGAAAGTGGGAGTTCCACTCCGCCCAGCCCGAGGGAAAGTCGCCGACTTTGAATAGGCCTCCCGCGTCCCAACCCTCGGCGATGATCTTGGTTTTGGAAAGCAGCGGGTCGAGGGCGATGTCGTTGAGCACCGAGTAGTTGGGTATCCATTCGCCCGCGGGACCCCTGCCCAGGATCGCCGCCAAATCAAAGCGGAAGCCGTCGACGTGGTATTCGACCACCCAGTACCTGAGGCTGTCGAGGATGAGTCTGCGGACTACAGGATGGCTGCAGTTGAGGGTGTTTCCGCAACCCGAGTAGTTCAGGTAGTGGCGGCCCCGGTCAAGCATGTAGTAAACCGCGTTGTCCAATCCCCGGAAACTTACAGTTGGCCCGTACTCGTTTCCCTCGGCGGTGTGGTTGTATACGACATCCAGGATCACTTCGAGACCTTCGCGGTGTAGGGCCTTCACGAGGTCCTTGAACTCCCGAACTGCGGTTCGTCCGTCGCCATCGGAAGCGAACCACGACGCCGGGCTGAAGAAGTTCACCGTCGAGTACCCCCAGAAATTGGTCAGAGGCTCCCCGGTTTCCGGGTTGGTCTTGATATTCTCCCCGGGATTGAATTCATGAATGGGAAGAAGCTCCACGGCTGTGATTCCCAGATCCTTCAGGTAAGGGATTCTGTCGATCAGACCAAGATAAGAGCCCGCCGCAGGGACCCCGGAAGAGGGGTCCCTCGTCATCGAACGGACATGGGCTTCGTAAATCACCGAATCCACAAGGGGACGGGCGGGGGACCTGACCCTTTCCCAATCGTAGGAGTCGTCGATCACCACCGCCTTGGGCGAGGTTCCGAAATTCTCAAGGCGGCTGAATCCCAAATCGCCGTCGGCGCCGAAACGCTCGTAGGCGTAGGCCTCGTTGCGGTTCCACTCGTAGCCGCCTACCACGGCCTTCGCGTAGGGGTCGAGGAGCAGTTTGTGAGCGTTGAACCTGTGGCCTTCATCCTCAGGATGCCAGGGACCGTCGACAAGATAGCCGTAGAGCTGGCCGTGTCGGATTCCGGGAACATGAATGTGCCAGACGTCGCCCGTTCGGTTCACTGTGCTGTCGAAAAGGATTCTTCGGGCGGGAGCCGCGTCGTCTGGGTTGTCAAAGAAAAGTATCTCCACCGAAGTGGCATTCTTGCTGAACAGCGAGAAGCCGCACCCCCCCGTTGCGGGAGTGGCACCGTAAAGGGAGGGGTTGCCTTGACCATAGGGGCTCATGAAGCGAGTATCACGGCTAGGTTCGTCCTTGGCAAGTGCTCTTGCAGACCGCGGTGCGTTCAAGGCAAAATGCTGGTCTGACTTCAGGAGGCTTAACATGCCAGGCACGGAACGGGACTTCACGATAGAGACCATCGGCGAAACCAAGATCAAGAATCCTCTCCCATACGCCAAGGGCGACGGTGAGAATTTCACCCATCTCGTGGGCGACGATGAATTCATTCTCTACAACGTTTATGCCAAGACCGGGGACAACGCCTTGGCTGCGGGACCCTCCACGGTTCTGGAGAAGGCCGGTCCGCGGGCCAAAATCTACTTCAACCCCCAGCACGTCCACGCGGCCATCGTGACCTGCGGCGGGCTGTGCCCCGGCCTCAACGATGTGATTCGTTCCCTGGTTCGCAACCTTTGGTATGGCTACGGTGTCCGTCGGATCACAGGCATCCAGTACGGCTACAAGGGCTTTCTGCCCGAGTACAACTTTCCAGTTGTCGACCTTGATCCCGATATTGTGGACGATATCCACAAGATCGGCGGGACCATGCTGGGTTCAAGCCGGGGCGGAAACGACATTCCCGCCATCGTCGATGCCATCGAACGCATGAACCTCAACATCGTGTTCACCATCGGCGGCGACGGCACGCAGAGGGGCGCTTTGGCCGTGGCGGCCGAGATTGAACGCCGAAACCTGCGCGTGGCTCTGGTCGGGGTGCCCAAGACCATCGACAATGACCTTTCGTTCGTTCAGCGTTCGTTCGGGTTTGAAACAGCGGTTTCGAAAGCCGTCCAGACGGTGTCTGCGGCCCACGTCGAGGCCGACAACGCCATCAACGGCATCGGCCTCGTCAAGGTTATGGGCCGGGATTCGGGCTTCATTGCGGCCCACACCGCCTTGGCGTCCACCGAGGTCAACTTCGTTCTCATTCCCGAGATCGACTTTGACCTGGACGGACCTCAGGGCTTTCTTGCCTGTTTGAAGCGCCGCCTTATCGCGCGCAAGCATGCGGTCATCATCGTTGCCGAGGGCTCGGGACAGAGGTTCCTCAAGGCCGTCGAAGGAACCGACCCTTCAGGAAACAAAAAGTTGGCCGACATCGGGGTTTTTCTCAAGGACACTATCACCGAGTATTTTAAGAACGAAGGCATGGAAGTCAACCTTCGCTACATGGACCCCAGTTACACTATCCGATCGGCTCCGGCCGAACCCAACGACTCTCTCTACTGCGCGCGGCTTGGCGCCAACGCCGTCCACGCAGCCATGACCGGACGCACCAAGATGCTGGTTTCGTTGTGGTCCAACAAGTTTGTCCACGTTCCGATCAAGATGGCCACGGCGAGCCGAAACTACGTCAATCCCCATGGAAGCCTGTGGCGCGACGTCATTGAAGCGACCCGCCAGCCGCTGTCGATGAAGAACGAGTAGCGTGGGCTGAACTCCAGTGGGACAAGGACTTCAACAGGATTCACGGGATTTTTGGAGGATTCAGTACGATGTCAGAATTCGTTCGAAAGGTTGTACGGGGTTATCAGTGGGGTCCAGGGGCGGCGCCCCTGGTCGTCATTTTGGGAAGGAGGGCGCCGGGAAGAAACCCTTTTGACCGAAACAAAAGGGTTTCCTGCCGGCATCCACTCTAAATCTGGCTCTTGTCCCACAACACCAGAACGTCAACCCGGCGGTTAAACGCCTGCCCTTCGGGGGTCAGGTTGGTGGCGACGGGCTTGGTCGAACCATAGCCCGCCACCGAGGTCTTGTCTTCGGGGAAGCCGTAGCTGAAGAAAAGGTTCAGAACCGAAAGCGCGCGTTCGGTTGACAACTGCCATTCCTTGCTGAACCTGTCGCCTTCGATCACCGAACCATCGGTGTGGCCTTCCACCCGGATAGCGTTGGGAAGGGCCTTGATCCCTTCGACGATCTTGCCGATGAAGGGAACGGCCTCTGGCTGAACTTCGGGACTTCCCGCCGCGAAGAAGGTATCGCTGAACAGAGTGATCTTGATCCCTTCCTGCACTTCGCTGATCTTGTACTGGTTCTGAGGCATGACGTTCTTGAGGCGGTATTCGAGCTGGGTCTGCAAGGTGTTGCGCTTCTGCCTAAGGGTTTTGGAGGGGTCTTCCTGCTGCTTTCCCTCAAGCATCTCACCCTTGGTGCCCTTCGAGTTCGCCATGTCGATGACGTAGCCCATGTTGGCGCCTTGAAAGATGGTCTGGAAGGCCTGCGACAGTTCGTCGAATTTCTTGGGGTCGACCTGGCTCATGGCCCAAAGCACGACGAAGAACGCGAACAGGAGTGTCACGAGGTCCGAGTAGGTCAACAGCCAGCGTTCGCTGTTCTCCTTCTCGGGCTCTTCGACTCTTTTCTTCTTCTTGCCAGGTGTCTTTTTCGCCGCCATGGCTTACTCGTCGCCCCCGCCCTTCTCGAGGAGCTTCTGTTCCTCTTCTTCCAGGTAGGAGAGCATCTTTTCTTTGACAAGCATGGGGCTCTCGCCCTTGTGGATGGCGAAGACCCCGGTCAGGATCATCTCCATGCGGAGCTTCTCCTTTTTGATCTTGGCCTTGAGTTTCACAGAGACCGGAAGAGCAAACAAGTTGGCAAAGCTGATGCCGTAGAGCGTCGCGATAAAGGCCGAAGCGATGGAGTGGCCCAGACGCGCCATGTCGGCGCCGCCCAAGTCCCCCAGGACCAAGACGAGTCCTGTGACCGTACCGATGATTCCCAGCGTGGGGAGGTAGCCGCCCATGGCGGCAAAGACTTCCGCTTCTTCTTTTTTGACGTGCTCGTAGATGGAAATGTCGGTTTCGAGGAGCTTCTCAATCTCGTCGGGGTCTACCCCGTCGACGACCATGCGGATGCCCTTTCGGAACAGCGGGTCTTCAATGTCTTCCACCATGTCGTCGAGAGAGAGGAGGCCTTCTTTGCGGGCTTTGTCGGAAAGATCAACGATCTGGCCCGCGAGTTCGGCGCTGGGAGAGTCGGCCGGCACCATGGCGTCGCCCAGAATTTTGGGGATGGAGAGGTACTCCTTGATGCTGAACGAGGTGATCAGAGCCCCTGAAGTTCCGCCAACAATGATGACGAAGGCCGAGAGTGTCCAGAGGGCCGCCGGATTTCCGCCTTCGAGAAGATATCCGACAATGACCCCGCCGACGCCCGCTACAAGGCCCACGATGACGGATATGTCCGTTCCTTTACCAGCTTTCATACCCGTTTTATCGGCCGGATCGCTGGGGAGGTTGAGGAGGAAACGGGCATTTGCGGTCGAGCCGGTTAATTCTTTCCGGGAAAATAGGGTGCCGGGCCGTCAGCGGTTTGGAAAAGGCTCTCCAGGTGAAGCCCGGCGGCTCCGTAGGCGGGGGCCAGGCGTCCCATCGTCGGCAGCTCCACCGTGCACCCGACGGGATGGTCGTAGCTCCAGTTCTGCTGAATCTCGTCCTGCAGGATCTCGACAACCCGCCCAATTCGTTCCTCCCTTGGCCACGAGACAAAGACCTTGTCCAGGTTGAGGGTGTTGACCAGGAGTGCGGCGTTCCGGCTGAGTTCCCTGGCGATGCGCTCTTCGATACGAGGGTCGTCCAGGGATTGGTCCATCTCTTCATCGGTAACTGAGAACTGGTTGCGCTGCAGGTTCCCCTCCTTGAGGATGCTTTGGAATTCTCCCGCCGAGAAGCGTGTGCCATGGTACACCGAACCGTTGAGGTACAGACCCGAACCGATCGAAAACGCGGGGATCACCGGAGTTTCCCCGGCCGAATAAGGCCGGCGTTCGGCCAGCAGAAAGAGAAAATTGCCCAAGTTCCGGCTGCGGTGCACGACAGCCTCGCCCCAGCAACAGCAGTTGGCGTCGTTCTCGACAGTGATGGGCCGTCCCAGGGAACGGCCCAGGGTTTCTTTGAGCGGCACAGGCTGCAAGAGCCGCAGGGGTTTGGATTCCAGGAGGATAAGTCTGTAGGGGTCGACGATACCGGGAAGGCTGACGGCCACGCCTCGCAGCGGGGGGATCGGCGGACGGAGAAAAGGTTCCATGCATTTCACGATCTGCAGGATCGCTTGGTCGAGCGGCGTTTCGCGCCCAGGGTAGGGAAAATCGCGGCTCAGAAGCAGCTCTCCCACAAAATTCACGACAGCGACGTTGACGGTCTGCGTGCCCATGTGAAGACCCAAGACCGTTCCGTAGGAGTCCAGAAGCCTGAGCCTCCCCGTCGCGGTGTCCAGGCCGGCAACCCCCTCCTGGGCCATCTGGTCGATGAGTTTGTCTCCCAACGTCCGCGAAAGGTCAAGATCCTTGAATAGCTGGGGCACAGGTGCCGGACCTAGCCGCCAGAGCCTCTTGAGAAGCCGGTAGTACGCGTTTGCCAGGGGAGTCTTGGGGG
>CAYYUZ010000148.1:0-8772 GCA_964475005.1 uncultured Spirochaetales bacterium | reverse complement strand
GTTTCAGCCTTTGATGCCGCCGGCAGTCAGTCCTTCAATGAAAGACTTCTGGGCGAAGAAGAAGACGACAATGAGAGGAAGGGCGACAAGGGTCGCCCCGGCCATCAGCAGGTGCCAATACGAGTTGTAGCTGGAGAGAAGCGATTTGAGCCCCAAGGCCAGGGTGAAGAGCTTGCTGTCGTTCAAGTAGAGGAGGGGCCCCATGAAGTCGTTCCAGGTATTCAAGAATGTGAAGATCACGACCACCGCGATAGCGGGCTGCGCCATCGGGACAATCAGCTTCAACAGAATTTGGGGATACCCTGCTCCGTCGACAAAGGCGGCCTCGTCGTACTCCCTGGGAATGGCGCGGAAAAACTGAACCAGCAGAAAGATGAAGAAGGCGTTCCCAAAGAACGAAGGAACCGTCAAAGGGAGGAAACTGTTCAGGCCGCCTAGCCAGCTCCACTCGATGTAGGTGGGGATCATCGTGACCGCTGCCGGCAGCATAAGGGTTCCGATGCTGAGCGCGAAGAGCGTTTTTCGTCCCCTGAACGGGATACGGGCTAGAGCGAAGGCGATGCAAATGTTGGAGATCAGCGAACCGGCGATATTCCACAGCACGATCAGTACCGTGTTCAAATAGTAGGTTGCAAAAGGAATGATGTTGAACACGTCGACGTAGTTCTGCCATTGGGGATCTTTAGGCCACCAAACCGGCGGGTAACCGAAGATGTCGGCCAGGGCCATGAAAGAACTGCGGATCTGCCACAAAAAGGGACCGAGAAAGGCCACAGTTCCCAAGAGCAAAGCCAAGTACGTCAACAAGCGCGGCAGCGTTTTCCGATTGGGTCTCACTTTTTGTCTCCGTCGTAGTAGACCCACTTATCTGAGCTTTTGAAGACAATCAGCGACAGAATCACCGTCACAATGAGGAGCACCAGGGCTAGGGCGTTGGCGTAGCCCATCTTCGAGAACTGAAACGCCTGTTTATACAGGTGGAGCACGTAGGTCAGCGACGAGTTGGCCGGACCTCCGTTGGTCATGATGTAGGGCTGGGTAAAGATTTGAAGGCCGGCGATGACGCCCATCACAAGGTTGTAGAAGATGACCGGGCTCATGAAGGGGAAAATGACGTGGCGCAGACGATGCCACAAGTTGCCGCCGTCGACTTCGGTGGCTTCTTCCAACTCCTTGGGAATCCCCTGAAGCCCGGCCAAAAAGATGATCACAATATTGCCCACGCTCCAAAGGCTCATGAGAACGAGGCTGGAAATGACCATATCGGGGCTGGTCAGCCAATCCACGGCGGGAAGGCCTACAGCGTCCAAAATCAGGTTGAAGAATCCATATTGAGGGTTGAAAAGCCACAACCAAAGTGCGGTGCTGACCACGGTCGGAATGAGAGAGGGCAAGTAGAAGATGGTGCGGAAAACTCCCATCCCCCTCACTTTGGTGTTCAACAGGAGGGCCAGCCCGAAGGCCAAGACCAACTGCAACGGCACGCTCAGCACCGTATAGAGGGCCATGACCGACAGCGACTGCCAGAACAGATGATCAGCGAAAAACATGAACACATAGTTTCCTAAACCGATGAACTGGGCCGGGGAGATCATGTTCCATTTGAACAGGCTCATGACCACCGCGACACCAAGAGGGAAGGCGACCCAAATACTCAAGCCCAGTACTAAGGGGAGGCAAAAAACCCAACCCCAAAGCGAATCTTTTCTAAACGTCATCAGGTCGCCTTCCTCAATTACCAGAGACCTTGGAGCAGGCCGGACTTGCGGACCTTGTCAGCCGCTTTCTTCAAGCCGACTTCGGCCGATTGCTTGCCAAGCCAGATCAGGTCGAGCTCGGGATTGACGAATTCCGACCAGATTTGCGAGTAGTTCTTGATGCGGGCCGGAGCCACTCTCGAGATCGTCATCGAATCCAAAACCGCTTCCTTGAAACCGGCGGGATGCGCCGCATTGTCTGTCCACTTGGCCAGGTCGGCCTTGTCGGTGTACCAGCTGGATTTGGTGGGCATCCACAGGCCGCGGGCGTACAGGTCGAGGGTCTTGTCGGGAGTCATCATCCATTTCTGGAGCTTCCACGCCGCATCAGGGTTCTTGGTTTTCTTGAAGATGACGTTGATGCCGCTGACGTAGAGCTGGGCAGGTTTCTTCTGGATGGGCAAAGCGCCGATACCAAGCGGGAACTTCATCCCCGCGAAGTCGAGCAATTCCCACTGGCCAGATACATAGAACCCAATCTGTCCGTTCTGGAGCAGGACTTTGGGGTCGGCCTTGCTTGTGCTGTTGTACTCAGTCAAGCCGGGAGCCGACATGACCATGTTCTTGTTCTTCAGATCGGCCAAGCGCTGGATGGCCTGGATGGTCTCGGGGGAGTCAATCAGAATCTGCTTTCCGTCTTCGCTGAAGATGTCTCCGCCGTTGCTCCAAACCACTGGGAACAACATTTGGTCCCAGGTTTCGTGGAAGACGCCAAAGCGGACGATTTTCTTGGGGTCGAATCCGGCTTCGCCAGGGTGCTTGCCGCCCTTGTCGATCGTCAATTTGGTCCAGGCCGCCACATATTGATCCCAGGTCCACGCTTTCTTGTAGTCGGTGGGAGGAAGCGCGACACCGGCGTCCTGCAAGGTCTTCTTGTTGTAGTAGACCACTTGCGATTCGGCCGCGGTGTAGGCACCGTAGATCTTGTCTTTGTAGGTCAGCCAAGTTTGGGGCAGGTAGTCCTTCTTGAGGCCCTCTTTTTCCACGTAGGGTGTCATGTCAAGGAAGAAGTCGTTCGACGCGTAGTCGTAGAAGGAGCCGCCGAAGTAGCCGACGTCGGGAAGGGTGTCGGATTCCGACATGGCCTTCATCTTGGCATCATACTCGGCGCCAGAATAGACGGCGTAGAGAGGGGTCACTGTGATGCCGGGGTTCGCTGCTTCGAAGTCTTTCAACGCCTTGCGAATCGCCTGGTCTTCCGCCGGGCTTCCCCAAAACATGAAGGTGAGCTTCGTGTTCTCGGCCGAGAGTCCTGCGACCGCCAAACAGACCTGAAGTATCAGGGCCGCTGCAACCGCAAATCCTTTTTTCATACTTTCCTCCTGAGGGATTTGCCCCTCGCGATGATATTCAGCCCTTCCTTGGCATCCGAAAAGGATCTCAGAGTTGTCATTTGGTGACGGATTCCGACTTGGACTAGAACTTTTGTCAGGAATTCGCCATCTTGAGGAAGGAGGTCCGATTGCGTCACCTTCTCATTCCTTCTCTGGGTCAAGTTCATGCAGACAACGGTGGGCTGGCCATCCTCAACCCCGGGTGGACTCATCCGCGGCGCCTGCTCACGTCCTCGGTGCTCTTAGTGGGGCTAAAAGGCACAGTCCAGGTGTTTGTCGAAGACGAAAAAATCGAACTGTCGCCCGGACGCTCGATGGTACTTCCGGCCGGCCGAATTCATGGCGGTACGGCCGCCCTGACCGAGGGTGCCTCGTACTACTGGATGCATTTCACCCTCCCAGGAGAGCTGACCTTCCTTTCGCAGGAAGAGGCCGACACCATCCTCAGCAGCGAGGGCGTGACCAGCCACCGCTTGGAGGACGCGGCCTTCCTTCCCCTCCTTTTTGACCTTCCCGAACCCGAGCCCTTTCGCGACGAGTTTCGCGAATTGCTCAACCTGCAGGAAAACCCGACCTACACAGGCTGGAAATTCCAGCTCCTTTTTCAATGTCTTCTAATCCACCTGACCGAAGCCGTCATCGGGGCACACAGGCCGCCCAAAATCCCCTCGTCCTCATCGAGTGTGGTGTACGGAATCTTGGAGTGCGTGGCCGAGAACCTCACTGACTGCAACCTTTCGATCAAGACCATCGCCCAGACCCTCCTTCTCAATCTCGACTACGCGGGTCGGCGATTCAAGGAGGTGATGGGGCTGTCGGTCGGCGACTATATTCTCAAGGAGAGGCTGAAAATTGCCCTTCTGCGGCTTCATCAGACTTCCGATACGCTTGAAAAGGTTTCCACGGCGACGGGTTTCGGCACACTGAGGCACTTTCTGCGCCAGTTCAAGGCCCAATTCGGATTCACGCCGACCGAGGCGCGAATCCGGTATCGCATGATGCACATCAATTCGTTGTAACATGACCTATGCACCAATACTTTCGTTCGCTGGTCCTTCACCAGGCCAAGTTTCACAAGGTCCACCTGGATGCTTGGGGTTTACAGCCTTCCTGGGAGCGCGTGGAGCCGTTGTTCGATGGTCTGCTCTACGACGGACTCTGGCTAACCAAGTTCCCCCTCCTTTTTTCGCCGACCTACGGTGTTGCCCGCCTCAAGGCTGTGGAAACCGGTCTGCGGATTCCAGGCGGTGATACGGACTTCCTTAAGTCGGAAATCTTGTCACTGAGGCCGCTGGTGGACGCCGATCTCCTCCGATTTGTTCTAGGGCTGAAGCCCAGCGACCTGCAAGCGCGCGTGGAGTTGTTTTTCGGGGGCCGAGCGATGAACAAGGCGCTTTGGCAGTATCTGGCGGCCTGGTTTGAACACGGTGCGGTTCTCAGGGGTCGACTCGGTGCAAGCCCGGGACTGCTGGAGACGGTCTTCGAGTAGGGGCTGGTTGCGCTATCAATGACCGACTTTAGGAAATCCGGCGAAAAGTTTGGGGACTTCGGCCGCCGGCACGGGGCGTGAAAAGTAGTAGCCTTGGCCTTCGTCGCAATCCAGCGACTTCAGAACCGCCAAATGGGTCTCATCCTCGATGCCTTCAGCCGTTGTATAAAGTCCCAAAGAGCGGGCCAGCGACACGATCGAGGCCAGCAAAGAGGGAGAATTCGGCGAGATCGAGAGCGGTCGCACGAAGGATTGGTCGATCTTCAGCTTATCGAAGGGAAAACTCTGCAAATAAGACAGCGCCGAGAACCCTGTACCGAAATCGTCGAGCGCCAGGCGTATCCCCATCCTTTTCAACGAGGCAAACGTTTGGCCCAGAGCGGGATCGTCCTTGATCAGCGCCGATTCGGTGACCTCAAGAATGAGGCGGCGGGGGTCGAAGCCCAGGCTGACAAGAATCGCGGCCACATCGGCCGCCAACGAAGTCAAACGAAGCTGAACACCTGAGACGTTGACGGAAATACTCAGCGAGGTCGGCCAGTTCCTAGCTTCAAGGCAGGCTTGTTCCAAGACCCAGAGGCCCAAGGTCAGTATGAGCTCAGTTTCTTCGGCCAGCGGGATGAAAGCGGCGGGAGAAATCGGTCCTCTCACCGGATGGTTCCAGCGGATCAAAGCCTCAAAACCGGTCAAGGCCCCCTGCCTAAGATCAACGAGCGGTTGGAACGCCAGGGAAAGTTCGCCCCGACCCAGAGCGCCAGCCAGGTCCTCACGCAGAGCGCTGCGCGATCTGTAGGCGTCCATCATCGCGGGGGCGAAGAAGGTCACCTGGTTTCGTCCTTTTTCCTTAGCGGCGCGAAGGGCCAGGTTGGCGCACCTCAGCCACTGGTCAGGGCTTGTCCCTTCCTGAGGTGAAAACGCCACGCCCATGCGAAACGAGGCTTCGTAGCGGAGGTCCGCCACGTAAAACGGCTCGGAAAGGTTCACGAGCCACTGGGCCAGGAGCTTCCTTGTCTCTTTGAGCGAACCCAAGATGGGTCCCCAGACGGCAAATTCGTCGCCATCGAGCCGGGCAAGCTGGATCGAGCCGCCGACGACCGTTTTGAGTCTGTCGGCTACGGCGACAAGCAAGGCGTCGCCGAAGAGGTGACCCCTGGACTCGTTGACGTCTTTGAAGTCGACGAGGTCAATCAACGTCAAGGCCCAGGGATGCCGCGCTCGGGCTGATCCGAAATTTTCGTCGAGCAGGGATCGAAACGAGTGCCGGTTCAGCAACCCTGTCAACCCGTCGTAGCGCGAAAGGCGCACCATCTCGAGCTCTTGCCGGCGAACACCGGTGATGTCCGAGCCCACCCCCCGCCAACCTGTCACTTCGCCTTGCCCGTTCTTGAGGGGCTTGGCCGACAACGACCACCAGCGCGGCTTACCGACTTCGACGGGAACGACAAGGTTTCGAAACGCGACGCCCTTTTGGAGAGTCGGTCCCCATTCCCCCCACGGAACCAGGGCTCGGCCAATCAGGTCGTCGGTCGGCAACTCAAACAACTGTGACAGCCTTGGCGAAACGAAAGTCAGGCGCCCCTGAGCGTCGGACTCCCACAAACCCTCACTGGCGGATTCTTCGAAGTCGTTGAGCAGGTGAGCGATCAACGTGTTCTGGCGGTCCAAATCCTCCTGCACAGCGACCCGGGCGTCGAAACTACGGGAGAGCTGCAGGATCAAAAGGGAGATAGACGCGACAAAAGTCAGAAGCATGACCTCGGGAACCCAAACCGAAGGGAGTGTTGTCCGCATCAAGGCTAGCTCTGTCCCCAGTCCCAAGGGCACGATAAACGTCACAGCGGCAGAAGGCATGGTCATCTTCGAAAACGCTCCGGCCGCCAGAAGACCTACTGCAAAGGCCGCTAAAACAATGGCCTTCTCGGGGGAGATCGCCGGAAAGACCACCACAAAGAACACGGCGAATAAGAAGGCCTCAAGGAAGGCGTGAACGACCATGATTCTGTATCGGGGGCGAGACCGGTGGGATGGGCGGGTCGCGTGGAGAGAAAAGAACCCCCAAAAAGCCGCATTTACGCAAATCACGGCGGCCCAAGCTAGGAGAAACGACGGGCTGATTTCACGCCAGAAATAGACAAGGAGCAGGGCCGCGTCAAACACGGTGAACAGTTGGGTCGCCGGAACCAAACGAAGCGAGGCCTGGAGTCGAGCCTCACGCAAACGCGCGCTGTGGTGTCCAAAAGAGACCATGCCGAAAGTCTAGGTTGCCGAAACCAGGAAATCCACACCCTCTGGGCGAGTTTGCTTGACACCGGCAGACGCGGTTGCCGATACTGGCGCATGCCCTTTGCGAAAAGGATCACCCCCGAACAGTTCGAAGGAGAAGACTTTGACGAGGCCTGGGCTCGGGGTTGGTTTCGCATGCGTCAGACGCTTTTCACCACCCATTTTCTCACCTTCGACCGGCGAGTGTTCGCCGCGCTCTGGCTCCGGGTAGGGTTGCCAGGCCTCCTCCCCGATCGAAAATTCCTTGAACTGAAGAAGCTGAACCGGCGGTTCCGCGCCGAGTTTGGGTCCTCGAACCCCACAGAAATTCCCACGCGGCACGAGGAACTCTACCAGTTGTACCGGAACTCCTTGGCTTTCGAACCGGCGCCCACTCTTCGGGACCTCCAATTCGGCGATTCTGCCCAGTCGCTGTTTCCGACCTGGCAGGTCGAACTTTTTGAGAACGAGGTGCTGGTTGCCGTCGGATACTTCGATATTGGGAACCTCAGCGCGGCCGGAATCATCAGCTTCTACAATCCTGCCTACCGCAAGAACAGTCTTGGCAAGTATTTGATCTATCTGAAGATGGAATACTGCCAGGCACGGGGCTTGGATTATTTCTACCCTGGCTATCTGGCTCCAGGGGAAACCCGCTTCGACTACAAACGGACAATGGGTACCGCGACACTCGAGTATCTGGAACTAGCCTCGGGTACCTGGAGACCCTACCCCGCAATGGGCTCTCCCTCAAATCCGTTGTCGACGATGACCACCAAACTGAGCGCGATGGGCGAAGTCCTCGAAGCTCAGGGACTGTCCCCAAAAATCTGGAACTACCTCCATTTGGACATTAACCTCAACCCTCAGGTTCGCGGGATGAACCTCTTCGATTTTCCAGTCTTCTTGGAATGTTTTCCTGAAGTGGAATCCGCACCGTCCCTCGTCGTGGTCTATGACCCTCCGGGCGACAGGTATTTCCTTCTTCACTGCGGGTCGGTCTATCGCTTCGATATGGCCCCCCGCGACGAGGTTTTTGAGTCCGACCTTTTGGCGGTGGTTCGCTTCCTGTTTTCTTCGTCTGTGCCCGAAGAAATCGCTGCCTGTTTGGCCGCCGTTATCGCGACAGATCTCGCTGATAGCGCTCCAGCGCCGCCCTGATGGCTTTCTGCCTCGACGTTTTGGGAGCCCGTTTGATTTCGGCCTGAATAAGGCTGTTGGCGGCCTCTTCGGTTCCGCACATTCTGACAAGATCGCGGTAGGCTGCACCAGACTGGCCCTTGGGCCCACGAAAGAGCAAGTACAGCAGCAGACCCAAAGCCGCCGCCAGCAGGCTGGCAGGTCCTAGCCAACGCCAGGCCACCGCGACACCCAAGAAGACGACCGCTACAAGGAAAAGCCACCGGTTGCTCGCGGCCTTGACCCCTTTTCTCCTCGATTTTGAAATTGTGGGAACTGAGGTAGTCTGGCAGAAATGTGAGCCGAGCACGGCCTTCTGGCCGCAATGCGGGCAAACGTAGCTCAAATCGGGTTTCGAAGGTTCAGCCATACTTCCAATTTAGCAGATTAAAGACGCCTCGGCGACAGTCTACGCTCTCCGGCCGAGGTCGCTTGGGGTCTTCAGGAGTCCGATTGCCTGAATTATCTCCAAAAAGATTCATGTTTATAGATGTCAACACAAAAGTATTCTTACAAAACGAGAATTTACTATGTCTTTCTTGAAAACGCTTAACAAAGGGGGTAACATATTGGGCATGAAACGCACATTGCTCCTCTTTATATCGATAATTCTGGGACTACAAGGTAACCTTTTTGGCCAGCCGCTTGTCCTCGATTATCTTGACGGAAGTGTCGAAGTCCAGACTCGGGACAATGCATGGAAGGCGCTCGCCGTGGGAGAGTCCGTTGAACCCGACGCGGTGTTGCGCAT
>CAYYUZ010000147.1:0-8812 GCA_964475005.1 uncultured Spirochaetales bacterium | reverse complement strand
CCGTCTGAGACCAAGACTCGCCTGAGGGATTCTGCTTGGACCGCGCTGTCCTCGACAATGAGAATTGTCAATTCCGAAACAGCCATCGTCGACCCCTTTGCTCTGCCGGCTTCTGCACTTGAAGCATCAGGAATGCGCCTATGTCTTGCAACGGAATGACTCTGGCTACCGCGTCCATCCGGATGGCAACCTGCGGCATACCAAAAACCGCGCAGGAGGACTCGTCTTGCGCGATGGTGAGCCCACCGACCTTGCGGATGGCAAGCAGGCCTTCGGCACCGTCGCTTCCCATTCCTGTCAGCAAGACCCCCAAAGCGGCGTCTCCGAAGTGTTCGGCGACCGACTTCATGGTGATGGTCACCGACGGACGATGCCCGTCCCACGGTGGCTGGGTCGACACTTCAAAGCGGCCCATTTCGTCGATCTTGAGGTGTGTCTCTTCAGTGGCAAAATACACGTGACCCGGCAGGGGAATCGCTCCAGACCTGGCGATTTCCAGTTTGAGAGAACACTGGGACGAGAGCCAGTCGATGAGACCCTGAAGAAACCCCACGCTGATGTGCTGAACGCAAAGGATCGGGGCAGGAAACCGGGGAGAGAGGTGCTTCAGAATAACCCCGAGCGCCTGAGGACCTCCGGTGGAGGCTCCAAGCACCACCACCGCGACGGGGACCCTGTTTGTCGAACCCGGCGGATTCGCCGCCGAAGTCGGGCCTCCTGGGGATTCGTGCGGACGGACTGTCCGCCTGAAAACCTTGACTCCCGCCAGAATTCTGATTTTGGAGGTCAGTTCTTTTGCGGCTTTCTCGTTCTCGGTATCCGACCCCCCTCTGGGCTTCAGAAAGACATCGACGGCTCCGGCTTGAAGAACTTCGAAAGCCTCGCGAGACTCACGTCGACCAGAAACGCTGACAAGCAGGATCGGCAACGCATGGCTGGCCATGACGTTTCTCGTGAAAACCAGGCCATCCATCACGGGCATGTGAAGATCCGTGCAGATCACGTCGGGTTTGACCCGGGGAATGAGCTCGAGAGCTTCTTTCCCGTTGGGGGAAGTTCCCACAACTTCGATACCGGAATCCTTTGACAAGAGCCCCTTCAAAACGGCCAAGGCCAGCGGTGAATCGTCGACAAGGAGAACTCTGATCATATAAGCCTTCCGAGCGTGTCCAAAAGAAGCTTCTTCTCGAACGAAGGCTTGGCGATGTAGGCGTTGGCACCCGCCTCCATGCCGCGTTTTCTGTCGGCCGCAGAAGCCAGCGAGGAAACCAGAATGATGGGCATTTCCACGTACTTGCTCTCACCGCGAATCTTCTCCGCCAGTTCCAGCCCCGTCATGTTGGGCATTTGGATGTCAGAGACCACGGCGTCAAAACGTCGGACACCTAACTGTTTCCAGGCCTCGAGCCCGTCGACTGCCACTGTCACCTGGTAACCAGCACCTTGCAGAATCCTCTTGATTTGCGTCCTAACCGTCATGCTGTCTTCGGCGACAAGGATGGCTTTTCCCATAGTCGGCTCTTCTTGGGAATCTGCCTGTACGGCTACCGTCCGTGCCTTAGCGGATTGAATAAGATCCGCTGGGTTGAGGATAAGGCAGACCTCGCCATTGGCCAAAATTGTGGAACCAAAGAGGTACCGGCTTCGTCGCAAGATCCCGCTGTAAGGTTTGACGACGACGTCTTGTTCGTCTACAAGTTCGTCGACTAGGAGCCCGAGGCTTTCACCTCCGGCCGAAACGAAAACGCAGGGGAGTTTCGATACTCCTGCTTGGTCCTGGGTGGACAGGTTCTTGAGCTCGAGGAGTCCAGCCAAATCGGCCACGGGCAGCGGCACCTTATCGACGATCACCACTCTTCGTCCCGCCAAAGTGAAGATGTCGGAAGGCGCGATCAGCGCCGTTGAAACAATGTGCTCCAGGCCAAGGGCGTATCGGATGTTGCCAGCCTCCACGATCATGACCTTGGACGTTGCCACCGTTAGCGGCAACTCGATACGGATCGAACACCCAAGCCCGGGAGAAGATTCCACGTGAAGGTTCCCTTTCAGCCGTTCGACGTTGGCCCGCACCACGTCGAGCCCGACCCCGCGTCCGGACAAATCTGAAATGAAATCGCTTGTCGAGACTCCAGTCAGAAAGATCAGCGCCTGTAGCTGGGGCGTCGTCATCGCGGCCAGAGCGTCGCTGGTAACCAGGCGGCGTTTGAGTACCGCCCGCTTGAGTGCCTCGAGGTCGAGTCCCCGCCCGTCGTCGTGAACTTCGACCACGATTCGCGTTGCCGATTCGTAGCCTTTGAGCCGAATTGTGCCCGAACGGGCTTTGCCGCTGCGTTCCCGCACCTCAGGCAACTCAATTCCATGGTCCACCGCGTTTCGGATAAGGTGCATGAGGGGGTCCTTGATCTCTTCCACGAGGTGCTTGTCGGCCAAGGTCTCGCCTCCTTCGAGCACGAGGGTGACAACCTTGCCCTGATCTTTCGAGAGGTCTTTCACAGACCGCTTGAACTGATTGAAGATTGTCGAAAGCGGCACAAGCCGCATGCGGACCACCCCCTCTTCAAGCTCGCCTGTCACCAACTCGAGGCGCGAACTTTCCTCATACAACCCGTCCTTGAGCGCGGTCAACCGCGTACCGATGTCTTCGGCCAAGGACTGGGCCGCGTGTGACATCGAGGTGAGATTCCGCGAATGGCTCTCCCATAGCGAAACAAGTTCCTTGGCGTCGTCGTGCTTTCCGGCAATCCGGAGGTTGGCAACCTTCAATTCTCCCGCTTGCGACATCAGTCTGTCGAGTTTGCCCGTCTCGACTCGAACGGAATCGCCCGGACCTTCGGATCGATTGAGGATCTGTGTCTGTGTCTGTGTCTGTGTCTGTGTCTGTGTCTGTGTCTGTGTCTGTGTCTCGACGCGCGGCAAGACTTCGCCTCCAGCCTCAGACTCGGCCAAAGGAATCGTCAGGTGCTGCAGCGCCGCCGAAAGGGCGACGGGCGACAGTTCTCCCGTCAGGGCCTCGTTGATGTAACTACGAAGGATATCCAGGCCCTGGGAAAGCTGGGAAATCAGATGGGGAGTCAACGCGCAGACACCATCGCGGACAGCCCCCAGCAGATCCTCAAGGCGATGGGAAATCGACTCCAAGGCCGAGAGACCCAACATTCGTGCGGCACCCTTAAGGCTATGGGCCTCGCGAAAAACTTCATCCAGGAGGGTAGAGTCGGCCGGCCCGGCCTCCATTTGGAGAAAGGCCTCCTCAAGCCTTTGGAGGCGTTCGTCACACTCGTCCTTGAAAATGGTTCGCAGTTCATCGTCGTCGATCAATGGGCCTTCTCCTCGCGATTCGGTCACAGAAACAAATTCAGATTGGCCGCAGTCGTCTTGAGCTGCTCAATTCCCACCTTGGTTTGGGTCAGTCCGGCGGACGTCTCGACGGCACCCGCGTTCAAGATGTTAACGGCTTCTAGCACTTGACTGATGGCGATGGCCTGCTGGCGCGCGTTGAGCAGCACTTGCTGGGCGTTTTCGTAGGTGGTGCTGGCGCTGACCGACAGGGCGACGAACAAGTCTCCGACGCTTCGGGCCAAGAGGGTGACCGATTCAACAACCTTGGTCCCTTCATCGGTGCGCACAATGGTCTCATCGGTGGCCTTGCGGATCACGGCGACGATCTGATTGGCTTGTTCGGCAGATTTCTTGCTTTCGTTGGCTTGCTTTCTGACCTCGCGGGCTACAACCGCAAAACCCTTACCGTGCTCCCCTGCTCGGGCGGCTTCCACCGCGGCGTTGAGCGCTAGCATGTTGATTTCTCCAGACAGGTCTTTCACGATGCTGGCCAGGGTTCCTATTTGTGCCGACTTGACAGCCAAATCGGCAACCAACACCGCGACAACGCCAACCTTGGCACCAAGACTTTCCATTCCAGCGGCAACTTGCGTGACCAGTGAGCCTCCCTCTTCGGTAGCCGCCAGAGACTTCTGAGTCGACTCTGTGGCCAGTGACGCCTGGTCAGAGGTCTGCATGGCAGAGATGCTGAGTTCTTTCATTGTGGTGGCCGTTTCGTTCACCATCGAAGCCTGCTGGGTCGCCATCCGCTCGTGTTGATTCGCGGTCGCGGCGATTTGAGTGGCCGCCGAAGTGATGGCGTTGATGGCCCCCGAGATCCGCTTTGTGATACCACGGGCGATGATCAGGGCGATGATGATGGAGAACGCCAAGGATAACACCATTCCCCAAAGAAGGGCATCGCCGATGGCGACGAGCGCCTCATTTTCGACCTTTTGGGCCGTGAGAAGCAGGACTGTTTCGTTGGCATTGAACTCGTCGCTGAGTGTGTTCACCTCGGTCACCAAAGGCAGGATCGCGCTGGTTCGGAACCTCTCCGTCGCCTCGCCAACCTTACCATTTTGAACCAGTGAGACAATGTCGTCGTTCGCCGAATCCAACAGGTCGAGCTTGTCGTTGATGCGACCGAAAAGTTCGTGTTGCTTGGGGTCTATAATGAACTGTGACAGACGCTTGGTTTGGGCATCGAGTCTTGTCTTGAACCGGGTGTAGTACTTGAGCGATTCGTCATTCTTCAACAGCAAATAGCCCCGCATGGCGGTCTGCCGATTCGCCTGTGAAAGAAAGACTTCTTGGGCCTGGGCGAACGTTTCAATGCTCTGCTTTGTTTGCCGGTGAGCGGTGCCGTAGCTGCCAATGTTGATGGCCACGAGCAAGGCGACAATAATAAAGAGCACCATCGGGACGGCACTTCCCAGCAGAATTCGGTACCGAACTTTCAGATTCGTGAACATCGTGTTTTCCCCTTCGCTAGACCTCTTGGTTGACGGTCAGCCCTTCCCAAGCCAAAATTTCCTTAAGATTCAATACGGTTATTTTCTCGTGCCCGTAGGTCGCAACACCTCGGACGAAGTCGCCTGCGTAGGGATGGGTCGGCGCCGGTGCCCGGAGGATTGCGGTCGCCTCTAGGTCGATCACCTCAAGGATTTCATCGGCGACGATGCCGACCGGAAAGCCTCCGAACTCGGCAACGACGACCTTTGCCGAGTCGCTGATGAGAGCCTGGGGAAACGCAAGCAGAGTTCGTAGATCGATGAGAGTCATCACATTGCCTCGCAGGTTCATGTTTCCAACTATATGGGCCGGGCAGCACGGAACGGGCACCCTTTGTGTCAGGCGCGAGAACTCGAGCACTGACCCAAGTTCAACACCGACGAACTCCTTTCCCCAGCGGATCACAGCAAATTCTGTGTTAGTGGCGTCCGCTTGGGGTGGAACCGACTGCAGTTCCAGCGAGCGGCGGCGGAAAATCTGCCGTTCGGCAGGATCGGCTTCTGGGCAGAAAGGACCGGGATTGCCGACAGGCTCAAAGTCGCTTTCAAAAAGGAATTCGAGATCCAAGAGCATCAGGACGCCGCCACCGACCTTGACCCTACCGGCAACCATCTGGGGGAGAGGGTTTGAGCCAGGCGCGGCGAAGGGTGAAGGTTCCAGGTCCTTGCCCAAAACTTCAAGGACCTCGAAAAGTTCACTGGCGATGACGGCGACTTCGGCAATACGAGACTTCAGCACCGAGGGGAGTGTCTGTCTTTGCGGTAGGCTGACAACAATCAGGCTGTCAGAACATTGATAGCGCCGGTGGGGATAGCCGAGCCTCGCGGCTAGATCGATGACGGGAAGAAGGGTCCCGTGACGGTTGATCACCCCGGCGACGAACGGTGGACACTCTTCCACCAAGGTCAATTCAGGAAGCCAGAGGATCTGTTGAACGCACGACGAGTCCAGCGCGAACAGAAGGCCGCTGCACTCAAACGAAAGAAGGGACAGGAGCTCTCGCGGCGGGGCTACCACGACAAACTTCTTGGTGCCGTAAGCTTCTCGAGATGAAGTTGCAGTTCCCCCGCCGTGATCTCATAGGGTGTCACCTTGGCTTGAGACGGTAGCCCGCTGAGGAATTCCATGGCTGACGTTCGCACTTTGCGGGCGCGGACTTCATCGTTTTCCTTGTCGTAGAGACTCCCCAATTCGCAGTAGGCAGCAACGAACGAAGGTTGCAAGTAGATTGCCTTCTTGAGAAATTGTTTGGCCACGTCGTCGTTGCCTATGGCCTCAGCGACGTGGGCCAGAAGAAAAAAGGGATCGGCGAAGTCGGCGTCGATGGAAATCACCCTGTGGCAGAGAAGCTGGGCTTCGGTGTAGTTTCCGGCGTCGGCGTTGGCCTGCGCTTTCTGTTGGAGAAGGTCTCGGTTGTCAGGGTCGGGGTCGCCGTCGATGGGCACTTTGGCCCACGCGACGGCGGGCGAACTCGAAGGGCGAGAGGCCTGTTTTTCGGGTTTCGTTGGTGCTTTTGCCGGGAGACCAGGAAGTCGGGGCGTCGCGGGTCGGCGCCCTTTGGTGTGGACCATGGCTTCCGGATACATCACCTGCTCAAGGCCTGGGAACTCGTAGCCGTAAAGCTCCGCGTGACCCGTCAAGAGCGTGCCACCAAGGACCAGAAGGTCTTGAAATCCCCTGACAACGCGGGCCACAGCCTCCCTCTCGAAGTAGATGAAGACGTTCCGACAAATCAGAAGGTCAAAGTCACCGACCCTTCCGGCCAGGGAAACTTGACCGGGTTCTAAGACGTTCTCGTACTGAAAGCTCACCATCCTACGAAGGTTGTCGGCAATCTTCCAGCCGTTGTCCTGGTGGGTGAAGTAGCGATCTCTCAGCCCGCCATCCATGAGACGAAACGACCAGGTCGAATAAACTCCGAGAGCGGCCTTGGCCAGAGCCTGTTCGTTGATGTCGGTGGCCAGAATCGCAATGTCCCAAGCGGCCGAATCCGGAAGGAGCAAGTCGAGCAACAGGGCGATCGAGAAGGGCTCCTCGCCTGTCGCGCAACCAGCACACCAAATCCTAAGCGAACGCCGGGTACGGTTTCTCTCAATCAGCTCAGGCAATAGAGTGTTCCGAAGGAGCGAAAAGACCCCTCGGTCACGAAAGAAATAGGTCTCGCAGGTGGTGAGCAAGAGAATCAGGTCCTTCCACCCCTGCCCGCTGTCTCGTGTATCGGAGACGAGGAACTCGAAGTAGGCCGAAGGCTCCTTGAAGCGACGGCTATTGGCCTGCTGCAAGACCGCCATTCGAAACGTTTCTCGGTGGTCCGGCTGAAATTGCAGACCCAGGCGACGAGTGACGAGCTCACCAAACTGAAGGAGGAGCGCCTCTTCAAGGTCTTTCATTAAATCTTGCCATTTGATTTAAACATTTCTTTCAATATGGGGAGAAATCTGCGGCAAGACAAGGTTTGGAGGGTTGACGACCTTGAATTTGGTTGGAGATCGTCTCTATTAGTAATTAAGTGTATATTACAATATTAAATAAACCTCGCTCACGGGCACAAACCATTTGAACCGAGCGGGCCAAGGAGAGCCTCATGAACATCCAATCCATCCACGCTCGTGAGATCTTTGATTCTCGCGGCAACCCGACCCTCGAAGTCGACGTAACCTTGCAGGACGGGTCTTTTGGCCGGGCTGCGGTCCCTAGCGGGGCCTCGACCGGATCAAGGGAAGCCGTGGAGCTTCGGGACGGCGGAACGCGGCTGAACGGCAAGGGAGTCAAGAAGGCCGTCGGACACGTGAACAAGGAAATTGGCGAGGCTCTTGTCGGGTACGACGCCATGGATCAGTCTGGCCTCGATCACGCTTTGCTGGCCCTCGACGGCACCCCCAATAAGTCCCATCTCGGGGCCAATGCTCTTTTGGGAGTCTCGATGGCCACCGCCAAGGCCGCCGCCGTTTTCACTCGCCAACCCCTCTACCGCTACCTCGGTGGGGTCGGGGCCAGGACCCTTCCCGTGCCAATGGCCAACGTTCTCAACGGCGGCAAGCATTCGGACAACACTGTCGACTTTCAGGAATTCATGATCATGCCCGTTGGCGCGCCCTCGTTCAGCGAAGCGGTTGTCTACCTTGCCGACACCTTCCACGCCCTCAGGGGCCTCTTGTCGAAGAAAGGATTGGCGACCTCGGTGGGCGACGAGGGTGGATTTGCCCCCAACCTGAAGAATAACGAGGAACCCCTTCAGTACTTGGTTGAGGCCATCGAAGCCGCGGGGTATCGTCCCGGGCTAGACATAGGCATCGCCATGGACCCTGCGGCTAGCGAACTCTGGGAAGAGGCCGCAAAGGATGGCAAGAAAGGGTACAAGTTCTGGAAGTCTTCGAAAGAAGTCCTGACTTCTAGCCAGATGGTCGACTACTACGTCGATCTGGTGAAGAAGTACCCTATCGTTTCGCTGGAAGACGGCCTGGGCGAGCAAGACTGGGACGGGTGGAGACTCCTGACAAACAAGCTGGGTTCCAAGATCCAGGTCATGGGCGACGATATCTTTGTCACCAACCCGGCAATCTTTGCCGAAGGCATCATGAAAGGGATCGGCAACTCCATTCTGATCAAGCTGAACCAAATCGGAACCCTCACCGAAACCATCGACACCGTCGAAATGGCCAAGAACGCCCACTACACCTCGGTCGTTTCCCACCGGAGTGGTGAGACCGAAGACACCATGATTGCCGATCTGGTTGTCGCTTTGGGGACGGCTCAAATCAAGACCGGCTCGATCAGCCGCACCGACAGGGTCGCCAAGTACAACCAACTTCTGCGCATCGAAGAGGCCTTGGGTCAGTCGGCCAGGTATCTCGGCCCTTCGGTCTTTTTCAGTAAGCGAGCCTAAAGCAAAGCGAAGTTACCCGAAACACCGCGCCACAGTCCCAACCAACGAGCAAAGCGAAGTTACCCGAAACACCGCGCCACAGTCCCAACCAAC
>CAYYUZ010000146.1:0-8842 GCA_964475005.1 uncultured Spirochaetales bacterium | reverse complement strand
CATCTAGATCAACCTGATGCTTTTGCTTCGCAAAACCACAGGTTATCTAGGCGTTAGACGGACCCTTCGGGCGCTGGAAACTATGAAGAGTAATGGAACCGAGCAAGCGAGGACATTGGAATGTTCTTACGGATGACCAAGAAGGCAAGAACGAAGATAAAGTTTGATGACTCTTTTCTCGCGATCGCCCCACGAAAGCATGGATTCCTGATGGAATGGTACGTTAACCTGTTTCTGCTTGATGGAAAGCGATATTTTATTTTCACTGAATCACTGACCCTATACTCAATAGTTCTTGATTCCAAGGGAATTAACTCATTGAAAGAGTTCAGGCCGGTAACACCTCGGATTGTAGCGCAGGCGATTGAAGAGTGCATTTCCGGAGCTAGAGTAGAGAAAGTGAAACTGGAAGACCTCGAAATCGGAAAGACCGAAAACCGCGGTGTTCTCGGATCTCAAAACGACCTGATATACTTGGCACAAGCGCAATCATGGGACTCTGGCACCAAAGACTTTCAACGAATAAACGAAACACCAATGTCATTCCTGAAATATGAGAGTCCAGAGAGAGAATTTAGGAAGAAGTATGGGGAATTGGAAGAGGAAGAAATCGTCTAACATCCTGCTCGACCGGATTCGGCTTTTGTCACGAGGTTTGCCCCGATTGTGGCAAACCTCGCGCCAAGTCTGGCTTCGCCAGACACAGCCGAACAGGTCAGCAGGGCGTTGGACTGATCAGAGAGGAGAGACGTGGAACAGATTATCAGTACATCAACTTTACCAGCAATCATTAGTGCTCTCATTGCGATTCTCATCTTCTTTGTGTCCCAGTGGTTCCTTGCCAGGAAGACTGCAATTGAGTTGAAAACCAAGAAACTGGAAGAACTTTACCTCGCGCTCAACGAACTCTCTGTCCAGCATGTGGTTCGCTTTGAACGGGTACGCGCCATAGCGAATGGTGACAGGACCTATTTGGATGATCCAAAGCATGCCGTAACACTGTATTTGAATGACTTGAATAAACAGATCATCATGTTTGTCCGACTCTATTTTCCGAAACTCGCAAAGTCGCATCAGGCTCTCTTTCGAGCGAATCAGAAAGTCAATGATTTCATTTTCCAGGTTATGCAAACGGAGTCTGTCGACAGTGAAGTCATGATCAAATCCTTCCTTGATTTTGGTGGCTATATTGGGGCCATGGAATCTGAGTTGATTGACAACCGGAAATTGCTTGTCGGTGAAAACGTCTTTCCACGGCTCTACAAGAAGTCTACACCGCAGTCTACGCGCGCCGATCAGGTGCCGCCCGAGCAGCAAAGGTTTCCCTCATGATTCGGTGGTATTTTCTGATTCTAGATTTCCTAGAAACAATACAGACAAAAGTCCAGGGGATACTAGGCAGTAACGATCCTTCAAGAACTTCTGAGCTCAAGAAGTTTCTCGAATACGATTTCAAACTTCTCGATGAAACCTGGAAGCAACAGTTCCCTGGTGAATATCTCGGAAGTCTTGGCAGGCACTTGAGTTTTGGTCAAGAAATTGACTACCAGGACATTCTGAGAATAGACATTCCCGAAGTCGCTGCAAGAGCGGCGAACCATCTCAAGGAGTTCGATTCAAAACGCCCCGCTTTGCGGCAGGTCGCGTTTGAGAATCTCCTGCATGGAACAGTAGTTGCCAGTAGTCTTGATCTCTACAAGAGTCGACACTACAGGGAAGCTGTCCTCAATGCGATTATTGCAGTATTTGACCTAATCCGCTCTCGAACCAAGCTAGACCTTGATGGCGATAGGCTGATTAGCGAGGTTCTTTCAGAACAACGGCCGCGTTTGATTCTTGATGAAATTGACACGGAGTCTGGTCGAAACGATCAGAAAGGCTTTATGCAAATCTTCAAAGGGTTGTATCAAGGCGTGAGGAATCCAAAATCTCATTCCCTCGAGCATGATCTTGATGAAAGAAAGGCCGGGCAATATCTGGTCTTTGCCAGCCTGCTTGCGCGACGGGTAGAAGAGGCGAAGGCTGTCGGTGAGCAATGAAGGCGTGACTTTCTAACATAGTTTTCAACCTGACAGCGCCCTTTGGCATGTAAATTGATATGGGATATCAATTTACATGCCAATCGCTTCGCGAGCGGGCTTGCAGGTTAAAACAGCGTTCGGCGGACGGAAATAGGAAGGAAGATGTGAAAGGGATTTTTGGCATTCTGATATGGATTCTCGTTGCCGTGTTGTGGATCACTCCAGTAATACTCGGTATTTACCAAGCCAGGAAAAAGAATCGATCAGCGCACTGGATGTGGTTCGGTATTCACCCATTTTCCGGGTGGATTATGTATGTAATTCTGCTTGTGAGTAAACCATTAAGAGTTTGTCCAAATTGCAAAGAGAAACTCAAGATCAATGCGAAAAACTGCCCATATTGTGAACATACATTTGAAGACTATGAACCTTCAGTCGCGCCAACCAAGGTTCGTAAAAAATGGGTTTTGCCGGTGATTGCGGGTGGTGCAGGTTTGCTCGTTCTAGTCGGGATGTTCTTTGCGGTATTTCAACTGGTGGATGGAATGTTCACAAACTCGGAACCCTATAAAATCGCGATGAGTGCGGCACGTGAAAATCTGACCGTACAGGACCAAATTGGTGCTGACTTCAAGAAGGATGGCGGAATTTCTGGCCAGGCAAAATTCTCAGGTGCGGAAGGAAATGCAGAGATGGCGGTACCAATTAGGGGTGCAAAGGGAACGGGAGTTATCAATATCGTTGCAGAAGAGAAAGGTGGGAAATGGGTTTTCACTGTACTAAACCTAAACCACAACGGAGTCTTTGTGGATTTTTTAGCAAAATAGAAGATGCGCATTTCTAACATCCCAATCGACCGGATTCGACTTTTGTCATGAGTTTTGCCCCAATTATGGCAAAACTCACGCCAACCTTGCTTCGCAAGGCCAGTCGAACAGGTCATCGGGGCGTTGGGTGGACCCTTCGGGCAGAGGAGACGAAAAGGAAAGGAAGAAGCCGTTTTTGCAGGTACTCGAACCATATTGGCTTGAGTTGATTCTTAACCAGACTGGTGGTAGATTGTAAGGAATGTAAGGAGTTCAAATGGAACTTGCAAAACTCACATCGAAAGGTCAAATCACTATACCAGTTGAAATTAGGAAAAGACTGAAACTCAAAGAAGGCGACAAAGTCTTCTTTCTCGAGGAAAAAGGGAAGATCTACTTTCAGAACGCCTCCCAAGTCGCCCTGCGGAAATTTCAAGAAGAAATGAACGGAGAGGCGGCCAAGGCTGGCTTTGAGTCTGAGGAAGATGTAGTTAGGTACATCAAAGACCTCCGCTCTAGTACGGGAAAGTAGTTTGCGATTTCTTGTCGATACCAACATCTTCATTTCTGCGGCCCTCTTTCCGGGCGGAAAAGTCGCGTATGTTCTTTCACACATTTTGGAATCGCATAGCATCGTAATTGCGAGCTATTCGCTGTCGGAATGTCGAACGGTCTTTGATCGGAAATTCCCGGACAAAAAACCTGTCCTTGCTGCATTTCTTGAAGAGACCGAATTCGAACTCTATGAAACACCTGCCAAGATTGCCAATACTGATTTCCCGTATATTCGTGATGAAAAAGACCTACCCATTCTTGCGTCTGCCATTCTAGGTGAAGTAGACATTCTGTTGACGGGTGACAAAGACTTCCAGAACATTCCTCTCAAGGAACCATTGATTTTCACTCCGTCGGAGTATTTTGATCTGATCAAAGAGTAGTAAAAGGCGAGTACGAAACGAAGAACTAGAATCGCAAAAATATACATAGTATGAGGTTAATAAGAAATCTAACATCAAGATCGACACCGACTGCGCCCTTTGTCAGGAGTTTTGCCCCGTTGTGTCAAAACTCACGCCAATCGCTTCGCGAACGGGCTTGCGGGTCATCTTGGCGTTGGCTTGACGCCTACGGCGCAGATGAATTTATTGCAAAACGACAAAGAGATCTTCGGTATCTTGAGAAGAAATTGATAGGGAGAACGGACAATGCGTGCGTCAAGTGTGGCTAGAGCCTTGATCTTGGTTTTGTGCATTTACACGCTCGTTGCCTGCGGGAGATCTTCTGATACCAGGCCACGCGCCTCACTCTTGGGGATCAATCCACACCTAACATCTGGATCACTGAAAGTACGTGGTACCATGCCACGGTTTTCTGCGGACAACAAGCTGGTGATATTTGGTGGATCTGGTAAGGCCAATATTTATGCTCTTGATTTGAGTGAGCAAAAACAGACAAAACTCAGTTCCAATGTCTGGGACCAGGAGCCGTGTTGGATTCCGGGGACCGACGATTTTGTCTTTGCAAGCTACGGTACTGAAACAGAAGGGCAAGAATTTCAGATTTGGCGTTTTTCGGGCAAAACGACAACATTGAGAAGATTGCTCAATTTCAAATCGAAACAGACGGAGCAATATCCTCTCGTCTCCCCCTCCGGCGACTTCCTTGTGTTTAGCGATACATATCTTGAGCTGACAAGTCCGAATGGCGAAGTACCTATACAACTTACGAATGGTAAGTCCGCATTTGATGTGGGATGTGATTGGAGTAGAGATTCAAAAAGAGTCTTGTTTCTGAGAACTCCAGAGTATTCTCCGGAAGGAAGAATCCAAATCTGTGAAATTCATTCTGACGGCTCAAATATGAAAATTCTCCTTGAAAGAACATTAACGGGGGCTAGTCAGGTCTCTGCGATTGCTTGGGCCAGATACACTCCAGACGGAAATGGTATTTACTACTCCGACTTCAATAGACTCTACTATCTGCCTGAAGGCGCGTCTCGGCCTAGACAGATTTTTGAAGATGCTGCGTGCGAACAAATCGGAGAATTCGATCTCTCCACAGACGGAAAGTACTTTGTCTATCAGAGGGGTCATGAAAGGTCCATTGGTGAGATTGTAGTAGAATTGATTGCGGAGAGAGCTTCGAGCTAACATCCTGATCGACCGGATTCGACTTTTGTCATGAGTTTTGCCCCATTGTGGCAAAACTCACGCCAACCTTGCTTCGCAACAACCTCGCCACCCAAAACGCAGGTTAGTTTGGCGTTAGATTTCTTGGGGTTGATGATACGATCAAATGATACTATCATGGTGAAATGAACAAACCGCCGTATGAAGTTACAGCACCAATTCTAGACCTCTATGGGAAGATCAATGAGCGGCTTGGTCAGTGTAAAGGTTTGATGTTGATTCGTCCTGAGGCTCGTCTGCGTCGAGAGAATCGAATCAGGACAATCCATTCCTCCTTGGCCATCGAGGGAAACACACTCCAGATTGACCAGGTCACTGCCATCCTAGAGAACAAGCGAGTCATTGCTCCTGCCCGCGAAATTCTGGAAGTTCAAAACGCCATCTTGGTATATGACCAGTTGAGCAGTGTTGATCCCCTCTCAGAGGAAGATTTCCTGAGGGTGCATAGACTTTTGGTAAGTGGTCTCGTTGCGGAGGCCGGAATGTACCGATCAAAGGCCGTTGGAATCATGGGGGGAAATGAGGTGAAGCATGTCGCCCCCGGTGCTCAAATGGTTCCAAGTCTTATGAAGAACCTTTTCCAGTATCTCCGCCAGAATGACGATCCGACCATCATCAAGAGTTGTGTTTTCCACTACGAAATGGAATTCATTCACCCATTCCAGGACGGGAACGGTAGAATGGGACGTTTTTGGCAGACACGGATCTTGATGAATGAGAATACGATTTTTGGATATCTCCCGGTCGAAGCTGCTATCAAGCAAAGGCAAGGAGAGTACTATCAATCCCTGGCCCAGGCAGATTTGCAGGGTAAGTCGACGGTTTTCATAGAGTATATGTTGGAGAGGATCCTAGAAAGCCTAGATGATGTTTTGAAGCTGTCTGGAACGAAGGGTGCAGACTATGCCAAGCGAGTTGAGTTTGCCCTTTCACAGCTAGAAGGTTGGTTTGACCGGAAGAAATATCTGGAAGTCTGCAAGAATGTCTCAACGGCGACAGCAAGTAGAGATCTCCGTCAAATGATTGAGGATAGTCTTGTAGAAGTCTCGGGAAACGGAAGAATGACACGATATCGCAAAAATCTGACATCTTGATCAATCTGACTTATTTGGGCGTTCTACGGACCCTAGTCGCCCAAAAAGCGATGCGAGGTTCCACCCCAAACCCAGCTTCACCGGAACTCACCCAACAAGCGAAGCGAAGTTGCTACTCCGCAGACGACAGTCAGTGTCACGGACGAGCGAAGCGAAGTCCCCCAAATCGCCAGGTGATTCAGGCGAAGAGCGAAGCGAATTCCACGGCGAACTAGGCGACGGAGGTCGGGCTTTTGGCTAAGGCGAAAGGAAGCGACACCCGCAGACGTACTGGAAGTACGTCGAGGACTGGAGCTTTCTTGAGCCGACGCCAAAAGCCCGAGATCCGAGCCTTAGCGTTCGCGCGCGAGAAGGGTCTTTTTACGGTCAGCCCCCCAGCGGTAGCCTGAAAGCTCCCCACTGGCTCGGATGACTCGGTGGCAGGGAATCGCCACGGCCAACAGGTTGGCGGCGCAGGCCCGCGCCACGGCACGGACAGCGCGGGGGCGCCCAACGGCCTCGGCGATTTCTTGATAGGTGCGGGTTTCACCGATGGGCACCTTCCTCAAGGCCCCCCACACCGAGGTTTGGAACACCGTGCCCTTGATGTCGAGGGGGAGGTCCAGACCCTGGGCCGGGGAATCAAGGAATCTGACGACCTTTGACACCTGTGCCTGAAACTCGCTTCTGGCCGGTACCAGGGAGGCAAGCGGAAACTCCGCGCTTAGGTCTCGCGTCAGGGTCGTCGGGTCGTCGCCCAAGAAGATGGCACAAAGACCTTTGTCTGTTGCCCCCACCAAAACCTTGCCTAGAGAACAAGGCTCCACCGCAAACTGAATCGTGGTCCGCAGGCCGCCCTGCCGGTAGTTGCCGGGGGCCATACCCAGCAGTTGATCGCTGTGGCCGTAGAAATGCCCGCTCGAACTGAAGCCTCCCTCGAATATTGCCTCGGTCACCGTCGAACGGGTTCGCAGCTCCTTCTTCATCCTGTCGGTCCGCAGTGACACCGCATACGCCTTGGGGGTGAGGCCCGTTTTCGCCTTGAAGAGTCGATGAAAGTGGTACTTGCTCATGGCGAACTCGCTGGCCAAAGCCTCAAGGTTGGGAATGGGATCCGCGGCTTCCAGCAGTCTACAGGCCTGGACGATGACCTGAGACTGCTGTTCGGCAAGCGGAACTTCCCGCGGCCTACAGCGTTTGCAGGGACGAAAACCCGCGTGTTCGGCGTCTTCGATGGTGGCGTGAAAGCGGACGTTCTCCCTTCGAGGAAGGCGTGAGGCGCACGAGGGACGGCAGTAGATGCCTGTGGTGCTGACGGAATAGTAAAACGTTCCGTCGGTCTTGGCATCGCGTTGAACCACGGCTTCCCAATACCTGTCGTTGGCCGTACTGATCACGGCGACAGGTGTCTCAGACTCCAAGATCGAAGGTTCGCTTGACGGTTGCATATTCAAGGCTCCTTGAGGATTTTCTTGAACTCAACGTAACTGCAAACCCGATGCCCGAAAACTCGAAAACTTGCGGTCTCATTCGCGCCACTACGAACCTAGTCTGTTCTTGGCCTTGCGGACCTCATAGATCGTTGGAGGAAGACCGGAGTCGGCGGCTTCGGCGAGGTCTTGAGTCCACAACCGGTGCGCCTCGGCGTCGTGGTGCAGGCGTCCCTCGCGTTCGCCCAGGTAGAACAGGACCACAGGGTGCAGCGACCGCAAGGCCTCCTCGCGGTCAAGGGTCGCCAACACCGAAGCCAGATCGTCGCGTGAGACCTGCTGCTTTTGGAAGAAGTCAGGCAGGTAGAGGTACGCGCTTCCCCGGAACAAGCGCGTCACCCACTCTTGTTCGGTTCCCCGTGCCCGTTCAACGCTGCGGTCGTAAAGGAACAGCGCTTGGGTGATCTCTGAAAGTTTTTCAAGAAGGTTTGACGAGTTGCGGGCGATGACGGCCCTTGCTGTCGCTTCCAAGACCAGATGGAGGGGTTCTTCCCCAGGCTCGAAGGGCCGGTGTTGGGCGGCCACGATGGCGGCCCTAGCGGCCGTAGAATCCTGGTTCTCTTCCTCGATGGCCACTCGGACCAAGAGGAAGGCCTGTTCGAGCGGGTTCGCCCCTACTGTCGACGGATCGCGGAACAGCTGCTGCCAACGCTCTAGATCCATTCCTTTTCCCCAAACCGGTGAGGCCAGAATAAGCAGGGTCAGCGGCAACGCGAACAGGCGGTGCGTCAAGTAGTTTCATCCATGCCGGTTACTATCTCTGGACCGGGACGGCAAGGCAAGAGCCAAGGGCGACCTCAAGGCTTTTCTCAACCTCGGATTCCGACCAACGGACGGCTAAGAAGCTGAGGTACTGGTCCGGCCGAACGATTGCCAAACCGCCCTTGGGCAGGCCGTAGCGCAGGTGTGCCTGGCCGTCCTCGTCAACAAGGATTCCGAGTCGTCCTGTTTCTTTTGGTTCAACTCGAACAAAGCGCACCAAAGGGCTAAAACGGGTTTGAAGCCGCTTTTCAAGAGCTTGGATTCTCTCGGCATCACCCTTGCGGGGCTCTAGGCCGGAGAAGATTAGAACTGTGTGAACTTGATCGCCAAGCGCTTCGTAGAGACTAGTACTACGCCACACCACGTCGGGTGCTCGGTCCCCGGGGCGAAGCCCTCTCACTCCCTTTTGAGACAAGAGCAACGGACTGCCTCGGTAGCCCAGAGACAGCTGGGTCAAGCGAGCGGCGATTTTGCCAAGAATTCGCGGCTGGGAGTTCAACC
>CAYYUZ010000145.1:1871-8927 GCA_964475005.1 uncultured Spirochaetales bacterium | reverse complement strand
CAAGCCGGGCGGCCATCAGGCACTCCAGCACCTGCTTTTCTCGCTCGTCGGTCGCTGCCGGAAAGGTCTTGGTCCACACAGCCGCCAGCGCCGCCCTGTCCATCCTGACAAAGCCCGAATCTTTGATATTCGCCAGCGCTTGGCCCGAGCCCTTGACGGCGAGCACCTGTGCGTTCTTGTAGGAGGTGTTTCCGCCCCCGGCAATCACATAGTCGCTTTGGCGCCCGTAGCGGTTCGAAACGTCGATCAGGGCCTTCATGGCCTCGAGTTCAATAGACATCATGGGTGTATCGTAGACCCGAGGCCTGCGAGCACCAATGGACAAAAGCCCCGATCGTGATGCACTTTTATTGAATCAGGCGGATCACGTTGCCGTTTTGTTCGGCAACGTAGACGTGGCCCAAACGGTCGACGGCAACGCCTGCGGGAACGTTGAACGAAGCCGAGGTTCCCGTTCCGTCAACCGATGCGGGTGTGCCTGAGCCGGCCAAGGTGGTCACGGCACTGCCGGAGATTTTTCCAATCAGGTTGGTTCCGACATCGGCAACGTAGACATTTCCGGCGCTGTCAACGCCCACGGAGTGAGGATTTGCGAACCCTCCGCTCAAAGTCGTCACCAGGCCGCCTGGAGCTACCTTGCGGACAGCGTGGTTAGCATAGTCGGCCACATAGATATTGCCAGAAGAGTCGACAACGATTCCCGAGGGGCCATTGAATGAGGCCGAAGCTCCCGTTCCATCGGCCGATCCGGGTGTGGCCGAGCCGGCCAGGGTTGAGACCACACCCCCGCTGATCTTTCGGATCCGGTTGTTGTAGTAGTCACCCACGTAGACGTTGCCGGCACCGTCAACGGCCACTCCCACGCCGACACCGTTGAACCAAAACATCGCCGAAGCGGCCGCTCCGTCAGCAAAGCCAGCGGCTCCGTTTCCGGCAAGCGTGGACACCACGCCGTCTGCCGAGACCATCCTTACTTTGTTGTTCCCCGCGTCGCCCACGTAGACGTTTCCCGACGCATCGACGGCAACGGCAGTGGGCTCAAGAAAAGTGGCCGCGGAAGCGGCACCATCGGCCGAACCCGCTGCTCCGGTACCGGCCAGGGTCGAGACCACACCCGAGGGAGTGATCTTCCGAATGCTGTTCCCGTTCATGTCGGCCACATAGAGGTTTCCCGCTTGGTCAGAGGCGAGACTTTCCGGCGAGTTGAAACTGGCCGCCGTTCCTATTCCATCGGCAGGACCGGCAACGCCGGAACCGGCAAAAGTGGTGACAACGCCCCCGTTGACGTACCAAAACGCGTAGAGGAAGACATTGTTCAGTCTCACCAAAAGGGGTTGGCCAGGAAGATAGGAGGTTCCCGACCCGTCACTACCGGTGTTCCAGCCGTCAAAAACCTTGAAAGCGTTGACCAGGGCGCCGGAGTTTTCCAAAACCACGGCGTTGTCTCCCGTCGAGTACCACTTGGAATCAACAGGAGCGCTTCCGCTGGCCTGCCCGTTCCCCCGATAGAAAATGCGGTAGTGGATGTCAGCGGAACCCACCGGCGGACTACAGTCGGCCAGGAATCCGGCTAGCGCGAGCAGGAGGCTTCCAAAGACAGCATGTCGTCTCGTCACGATGACCTCTCTCATCCAAATTCATGACTGATACGGTCTACTATAAGCCCTACTTCACCAGCTTGGAAATTGCTTTGAACCGATCGGTGCCAGCCTCTCGGGTCAGTTCAAACAGCAGCGACTCGAGGCCGGTCACGATCGCTCCCTCGCTCCTCATCCGCGCGAGCGCACGTTCGGCGTCGGCCGGGTTGCGGCTCGCCACGGCGTCGGCGATCACGACGGGTTGAAACTCCAGAGCCGCAAGGTCGGTCACCGTCTGCTGAACACAGACGTGGGCCTCGACACCGAAAATCACGACATTCTTTCGACCGGAAGCCAGGAGGGCCTCGAGCAGGTGCGGCTCGTCGCAGCAGCTGAAGCTGAGTTTGGGCCAGGGCAGAATTCCTGGCAGGCGTTCGGTGACAGAAGGCAGTGTCGGCCCCAGTCCCTGAGGGTATTGCTCGCTGATCAGAAAAGGAACTTCGAGAAGTTTGAGGCCATCGATGAGTTTCAGCGTCCGAGCCAGCAGGTTCTGGCTGTCGGCCATGGCGGGAATCAAACGTTCCTGAACGTCGATGACCAAGGCAATCGAATCTTGCAACAAAACGCGCATGAAAACTCCTTCTCTACAGTATAGCCGAGTGGGACTCATAAAGCGCTGTAGAATCCCGACCCCGAATCGTAGAACTTTGGCATTCCTGGGGAGAAAAAGTGGGCCTACCATGGGGGAGTTCAACAGAGGTGATCATGGCTCAGGTCTTATTGGAACTCAAGGGAGTCTCGCAGTACTTCCCCGGTATCAAAGCTCTCGACCAGGTGGACTTCCAGCTTCAGCAGGGGCAGATTCACGCCTTGATCGGAGAAAACGGCGCGGGCAAGTCGACGCTTGTCAAAATCCTGACCGGAATCTACCGCCCCACGGCGGGGGAGTTCCTGCTGGAGGGCAAGCCCGTCCACTTCCAGGGACCCACCGATTCGCAAAGGGCCGGCATTGCCGCCATCCACCAGGAAGCCGTCATGTTTCCCGACCTCTCGGTCACCGAAAACATCTGGATGGCCCACCAGGTCCGAACTCGGGTCGGAGGGCTTCTCGCTCACCGCACCATGAAGAACCGCACGCAGGCGCTCTTGGACCAACTGGGGATGAAGCTCGACCAAGGCACCCTTGTCCGCGACCTTTCCGTGGCCGAACGCCACCTTGTCGAGATCGCCAAGGCGCTTTCGATGGATGCTCGGGTGGTCATTATGGACGAACCGACCTCCGCGCTCTCGCTTCGCGAAGTGGAAGAGCTGTTTGAAATCATCCATCAACTGAAGGCCGCCGGAAAGACCATCATCTTCATTTCGCACAAGTTTGACGAGATCTTCGGAATCGCCGACGCCTACACGGTGCTTCGCGACGGCAAGTTCATTGGTTCGGGCAACCTAGCCGACACCAACGCTGGCGACCTGGTCAAGATGATGGTCGGTCGCAGCGTCAACCAGCGCTATCCCAAAGCCGCGGTCGAAAAGGGGGCCATCGCTCTGGAAGCGCGGTCGCTGGGGAAAGCAGGCTGCTTCAAAGACATCAGTTTTCAGCTGCACAAGGGAGAAGTTCTGGCTTTCTTCGGCCTTGTCGGTTCGGGCCGGTCGGACGTCATGAACGCCATCGTGGGAATCGCTCCTTCCGATGAGGGAGAGATCACCGTCGGCGGAAAACCAGTGGAGTTCCGTTCCATCCGTTCGGCCATCCGCCACCGCATCGGTTACGTTCCCGAGGATCGTCAGAACCAGGGCGCGGTCATCAAAATGAGCATCCGCGAAAACATCACCTTGCCGCAGATCGAGACTCTGGGGCGCCTGGGCATCATCGACAGGAAAGGCGAGCACGCGCTGACCGCCGACTTCGGCCAGCGCTTCGAAGTCAAGGCCGCCAGCTGGGAGCAAAAGGTCATGAACCTTTCCGGCGGCAACCAGCAAAAAGTCGTTCTGGCCAAGTGGCTGGCCACAGACCCCGAAATCCTCATCCTCGATGAACCGACCAAGGGTATCGACATCGCGACCAAGTGGGCGGTCTATCAGTACATCGCGCGTATGGCCGAGCAGGGCATGGCCATCATTCTCGTCTCGTCGGAGCTCCCCGAAGTCCTGGGTCTCGCCGACAGAATTCTTGTTATGCACGAAGGACGGATCGCCGGGTCGTTCGCGCGCGACGAGGCGGACTCCGAGACCATCATGCACGTGGCCGTTGGCCAAGTCGCGGCCACTGGCTCCTTGAACACCACCGGAGGAAAACACCCATGAAATCGTTCTTCAAGCGCCGGGAGGTGACTCTTATCGGGCTGATCCTGCTGCTCTTCGCGGCCGTCAGTCTCCGCGCTCCCAACTTTGCCTCGCTGTCGAACATCAACGACATCTTCAACGACACGGCGCTTCTGATCATGATGGGTTTGGCGCAGTACCTGATCATTCTGACAGGGGGAATCGATCTCTCGGTGGCGTCGATCATGGCTTTGTCGGGGATGTGCGCCGCCATGGTGAACAAACTCGACCCTTCCATGCCCATCCCCATCATCGTTTTGATCGCGCTGGGTTCGGGCTTGGCCCTGGGGGCGTTCAACGGCACCTTGGTCGGCATTGCCGGAATCTCGTCCATCATCGCGACTCTGGGTACGATAAGCATTTACCGTGGAGGAGTCTTTCTGCTTTCAGGCGGACAGTGGATCAGCGCCCACCAAATGACCGAAGGCTTCAAGCAGATTCCCGACTTCAAGTTCCTGGGGTTGTCGGCCATCATCTGGTACATGATCCTGGTGGTCATCCTGTTCTCGGTTTTTATGAGCCTGACCAGAACCGGCCGGGAAGTCTACGCCCTGGGCGGCAATAAAACAGCCGCGCGCTATGTCGGCGTGAACGACAAGAAGATCAACTTTCTGGTGTTCTCACTCTCGGGACTGGTTTCCGGATTCTGCGGTCTGCTTTACGTGGCCCGCTACGCGGCCGCTCAAAACGACACCGCCACAGGGTGGGAACTCAGCACCGTCGCCGCCTGCGTGATTGGCGGGGTCAGCATCGCAGGCGGCTCGGGCACCGTTTCAGGAGTTGTTTTGGGCGCCATCTTCCTGGGCATCATCACCAACGCCCTCACGGTCATCAACCTATCGCCGTTCTTTCAAATGGCCATCCAGGGCTTCGTCATCCTGACCGCCATTGTTGCCAACACCGTCATGGCCCAGCGGTCGCAAAGGCTGGCTCTGGCCCGGAGGATCCTGTAAATGGAAAAGACCAACTTCAACGAGAAACGGCGCTACGACCTTCACGGCAACACGGGGTATCGGTTTCTCTCGGCGCTCATGAAGTGGGAAACCGTGCTTGTGCTCATTCTGACCGCCATCGTAATCGCCAACACCTTCCTTTCGCCCTACTTTCTCGACGTGACCAACCTTTTCGACACCACGTTCAACTTCTCAGAAAAGGCTCTGATCGCACTTCTGATGGCGTTCGTGATCATCGCGGGTGACATCGATATTTCGGTGGCCTCCATTGTGGCGCTTTCGTCGGTCTTCATGGGAATGGCGGCCGCCAACGGCGCTGAGACGCCGGTTCTTCTGGTCATCGGCTTGCTTTCGGGTCTGGCCATGGGCGCCTTCAACGGCTTTTTGATCACCCGGTTCAACATCCCCTCGATCGCCGTGACGCTGGGAACCATGTCGCTTTACCGCGGAATCGCCTACGCCATTTTGGGGGATCAGGCCTACACCAAGTTTCCGGCCGGCTTCGACTTCTTCGGCCAGGGCTACATCGGCGACTCGCCTGTCCCGTTTTCACTTGTGCTCTTCGCCGTTCTTGCCCTTGTGGCCGGTTTTATTTTGCATCGGACCTCGTTCGGCCGCCAGACCTACGCCATCGGCAGCAACCTCCAGTCGGCCAAGTTTTCAGGCGTCCCCGTCGCCCGGGTGCGCTTCATCATCTTTTCGGCCACGGGACTGCTGTGCGGACTTGCATCGATCATTTTAACCTCGCGCATCCTTTCGACTCGGCCCAACATGGGCACGGGTCTCGAGTTTGAAGCCATTACCATTGTCATTCTCGGCGGCATCGCCATCACCGGCGGTGAGGGCACCATGGTGGGGGTGATCCTTTCGACGTTCGTGTTGGGCTTCCTGAAGTTCGGCATGGCGCTGGTGAACATCCCCGGCCGCGTGATGAACGTAGTGACCGGCGGACTGTTGGTTTTTGCCATCCTCGTCCCACTGGTCATGCGGGGCATGCGAAACAACGTGGAACTGACCGCGCAGAAGAAGGAGACAGTGGTATAGTTTGGAATGCGCATCAGGGACAAATTTACGGGGATCCTCGGGCTTGTTTTTCTCAACGTCGTCCTGATCGTTGTCATGTCGCTGTTCGCCATGTCCGAGCTTCAGCGCTACGAAACCAGCGCCGAACGCGGCGCCGAGCTTATCGTCCGCTCGCGCAGTATTTTCAACCTAATGAAGGACTTGTCGGTGACAGCCTTCGCGCCCGAAACCTACCCGCGCTTGAAAGATGTGTTCTACTTCGAGAAGTTTGACACCACGCTTCGCGACTGGGCCGAGGCCGTGGGCGACTTCAAGGTCAGCTTCGAGACCTTCATGGGCGACCCCACCATTGTGCAGATGGCCAAGGCCGACAGTCTTGTCGGCGATGAATACAACGCCGCCAACACCATGAGCCATCAGGCCTTCGGCCGCCTGGAGTCACTGCTTGTCGGTTTCCGCAAACTGCAGGCCTCGGGCTACCTGTCTCAAGAGGATTCGTACCTCCGGATTCTCTCGTCACCCGACGTTCAGGTGGCAGGGCTCTTCTCTGAGGTGCGCAACACCTCCTATTACTTGAAGAACAACTTTGAGAGTTTCATGAACCATTTTGTGAAGGCCACCAACGAGAGGGTCGAGGTGACGCGCGACATGCTGACGTGGTCCTTTCTGGGGGTCACCTTGGCAACGATCACGCTCTCTCTATCGCTCTCGGTAGTCTTCGGCAACCGGATCATCCGGCACGTGGGCGTGCTCAGGGCCGGGATGGCTAAGATCTCGCGCGGCGACTTCACCCATCACATTTCGGTCTCGTCTCACGACGAGCTTGGGGAGTTGGCCGACAACATCAACAGCCTGGCCGGCGACTTGAAAACCAACATCGATCATGTCCTTCAGGTCACCCGCGACATCGGGTCGGCCATCGACGCGGAAACCGACCTGGCGGCTATACGTCGGATGATTCTGCAAACCGTGGGCAAGGAGACGGGGGCCACAGGCGCGGCTCTGCTTCCGAGGCGGGGGGCCGTGCTCGGCGACACTCCCCCGGTCACAGCGGGACTTCTCGACGGCGCACGCGAACTCGAAGAACTCGAAGCCCTGGTGGGCGATCAGGTTCCCGGTGAGGCTCAGTTCCACGTCTTCAGCGGCAACGGCACCGCCGAGGTGTTTTCGTCTCTGGTGGTCTG
>CAYYUZ010000145.1:0-1771 GCA_964475005.1 uncultured Spirochaetales bacterium | reverse complement strand
TGCGACCCGGCTTGCGAGTCGCTGCCCATCCCCAAGCTCCTTCTGCAGCCCCTTGCCGAAAACGCCCTCATTCACGGCATCGAAATCTGGAACGCCCCGGGCTTTCTAGACATCAGCGCCGCGCCCGAAGGCGATGGCGTCCGTATCGTCATCCGCGACAACGGGGCTGGCTTCGACCTGGCGGCCCACGACCCCGCCTCGCGAGTGGGGTTGTCGAATGTGACCAAACGGTTGGAACTGGCCTATCCGAGTTCGAGCTTTCACATCGCCTCGGCCCCTGGGCGGGGTTGCACCGTCGAAATGTTTCTCCGCGTCGAAGGAGGCCGGCTTTGAAAGTGCTGATTGCCGACGACGAGCACCTTGTACGGTTTGGACTAAGGAGCATGATTGAGGAACTGAACTTGGGGCTGACCGTCGTGGCCGAGGCCGCCAACGGCGAGGAGTTCTTGGCGCTCGTGGCCAAACACCAGCCCGAGATTTGCTTTGTCGACATCCGCATGCCGGGGCTCAACGGGTTGGCGGCCATCAAGAAAGCCCGCAAAGCCGGCAGTCGCGCCCGGTGGATCATCCTCACCAGCCACGCGGAGTTCGACTACGCCAGCGAGGCGCTTCAGCTGGGCGCGTCGGCGTACCTGTTGAAGCCGGCGGGACTCGACAACTTGGACTCGGTGCTGGGCCCCCTGATCAAGGCCGTCGAAAAAGACCATAGGCAGGACTCGATCCGTTTTGAGCACGCGCTTGTTGCGGCGCTAGGATCTCCGGATTCCAAGGTGTCCGAGACCCCCGCTTTCACGGCGGCGTGGCTGGCGTGTCTGCGCTGCGACGTGGGGGCCGGGTGCAGTCCGCGCGAGAAACAGGACTTTCCCCTTGAAGTACTCAGGCAAGCCCGCGCGCTGCTGGGAGCGTCGCTTTGTGGAAGCCTCATGACGGCCGCGTGGCTGGGTCCGCAAGACCAGATCATGCTCGCCGCAGCCTGGGACAAGGGAGACCTCGACGCGCGCAACGCCGGTGCCCGCGCCAAAGAAGGTTTGGGAATTCTGGTGAGGCAAACCGCGCCGCAAGACAGAAGATTGACGGGTTTCTTTGCCGACGGGCTGGAATCGTGGGAGGCGCTCACCTCCGCTGCGGCCGACCTTAAGCGCGTGGTGCCCCAAAGCGTTCTGATGGGAATGTCCGTCTCGCACGCTCTGGGAAGCTTGGTCCACCGTCTTGAAGCCCTTCCGCCAGCGCTGATCGAGCTTTCCCAGCGGGTGGTCGAGTTTCTTCAGTCACGCGAACAAGGGCAGGCGTCGGTTCTCGAAGCCCAGGCTCAAATCTTAAACCAGGCGTTCGCCTCGGTGGGCCCGGCGACCTCGTATCTCAATGCCGTGGCAAAGTTTCTGGCCTTCCGCATCGGGGCCGAGCCCCCTCCCTCGCAGGCAAACGCCGCCGGTCTTGTGACTTGGCTCGACGGCGTGGCGGCCAGAGTTAAGCGGGAACTCCCCGAACTCAAGAGATCGGCCGACTTCCAGGAACGCATTGTGGAAAAAGTGGACCAGTATTTGGGGCAGAACCTGCGCTCCGAGGTCAGGGTGCCCGACATCGCCTCGGTGTTGGGTCTCAGCCCCAACTACCTGTCGTCGATTTACCACAAACTGACCGACTCGACCATCAGCGAACGCCTGGCCGACCTAAGACTCGACCTCGCCCGTGAGTTGCTGTCCAAACCAGGAAGCCAGGTGAAAGAAGTCGCCATGGCGGTAGGGTACAAGAGCACCCGCTATTTCGCTCA
>CAYYUZ010000144.1:0-8962 GCA_964475005.1 uncultured Spirochaetales bacterium | reverse complement strand
CCATCATGCCCGATTGTCTCAAGAGCGGGGTAACGGTCGCTGACAAGTATGAACCTGTCATCAACCCCGAATACGCCGACTTTGCCCGCTATTATGGGACCGTCATTACCCCGGCACGCCCCCATTCTCCCCGTGACAAAGCCTTGGTGGAAGGGGCGGTCAAAATCGCCTATACCCGAATCCTGGCACCGCTTCGCAACCGTGACTTCACATCTCTGGAAGAACTCAATACGGCGATCTGGGAGCTCTTGGATGCTTACAACTCCAAGGAGTTCCAAAAGCTCCCCCATTCCAGAGTCCAGTTGTTTGAATCCATCGAGAAACCAGCTCTGGGGAGCCTTCCCGCCCGGCGATACGAGCTGACCAGCTTCAAGACAGTCACGGTGGGATTCAACTACCACATCGAACTGAGGGAAGACCGCCACAACTACTCGGTACCCTTCCGCTTTGCCAAAAAGAGCGTCACCGTCGCCTACAACACCCGCACGGTCGAGATTTACCAGGACAATGTCAGAATTGCCTTCCATAAACGGCTCTTTGTGCCTGGGTACACGACCTTGCGCGAGCACATGCCCGCCCACCATCAGTTCTACCTGGAATGGTCGCCAGAAAGACTTATCCGGTGGGCTGGCGGTGTCAGCGTTCATACCAAAGCCCTGGTAGCCGTCATCCTTGAACGTGCCCAATACCCGGAACAAGCCTACAAACAATGCGTCGGCATCATCAGTTTCTCCAAGAAACACTCGGTCGAACGCCTGGACTGGGCGTGCCAGAGGGCTATCAGCTATTCCAGCTTCAGCTACCGGGCAGTGAAGAAACTTCTGGAGTCCGAGAAGGTTGACGACAAACCCAAGGCAGTTCGAGTCATTCCCTTCCACGACAACCTTCGTGGGCAGACTGCCTACCAGTAAAACAAAAAAAGGAGGTGGTCATGAATAATTCTGCCACCCAGGAAAAAATGCGGTTCCTCAAGCTTTTGGGTATGGAACACGCCTACAAGACTCTTCTGGAGTCGTCCCACGATCGTTCCCTAACGAACGACGAAGTCATCGCTCACTTGGTCGAAGCCGAATGGGAGGAGAGGCAGAACCGAAAGACAAAACGCCTGATCCGAATGGCAGGGTTCAGAAACCGGGCACCCGTTCAGGAGGTGGACTTCACCATCGAGAGAGGACTGAACAAGAACGAGTTTCTCAGGCTGGCTGACTGCCGCTGGATCAGCGAGGGTCGAAGCATGATTATCTCGGGACCGACGGGCGTCGGGAAAAGTTATCTGGCGCAGTCTCTGGGCAACCAAGCCTGCGTCCTGGGGTTTACCACCGCTTACTTCAACTGCTCGAAGCTGTTCCCCATGCTCAAGCAAAAGCGGACCGAGGGAAGCTATCACCGGATCGTGAACAGAATCGCCAAAGCCTCGCTGCTTGTCATGGATGACTTTGGACTGTTGCCACTGGACGCCCAGGACCGTCTGTCGCTTCTGGAACTCATTGAAGACCGCTACGGTCGGGCAGGGACAATCATAGCCTCCCAAATCCCCGTCGCTCAGTGGTTCGATGTCATCGGCGATCCCACCATTGCCGACGCCGTCTGCGACCGGTTGGTTCCCCAAGCAATCAGGCTGAACCTCTCTGGAAAGTCGTTAAGAACGAATCAGACCGTCCCCGACAACTCTTCGGCTTGAATCAAACCTGCCACAGCTGTAGAGTTCTTTCTGTTTCTTGCATGAAGTGAAAAAAGTGGCAGGATAACTCCGAAACACCCGGCAGGCGTTCCCGAAATACCAACTCTGGAACGGGGACAAATATTGGGTCAAGGAAGAAACTGCAGAGATTATTCCCGACATCAACCAAACCCTTGACGTGCAGCTTTCAGCTTGGGTTGAAGAATTAAGCAGGTTCCCAACGGAACACCCAGATTCCTTGAACTACTTCAAGCTGGTTTGATCTCACATTCCTGGCTGTCACAAACTAAGGACAGAAAGTAAGCCCACAACTATTTATGGCTGCGGACAACTGCCGCGCACAGTTGTGGTGAGGATCGCAATGTCTGCGCACAGGCTGGGGACGGTGTACGCAGAGGAACCCAGGCTAGGGATTATACATCAGCCAAAAGCGCCCCGACCTCACGGGAACACAAGTAGCCTGCTTCGTGAGTGTTGCCAAACCTACGTCCGTTGTCCTTGGTTTTTTTGTTTCACCAAAGATCGAGGACGACGATCTGGCCGCCGTTCTGCCCAGGCTTTGTCAATTTCAGCATCGTCGGGGAGGCTGATCTCAACTGACCCAGGCAGGCCCATCATTTCTCGAATAAGCCGGTGACGAGCAGTTGACGGGGGCGGATCGTCGCGTGATCGATCGTTGGCGATGCTCTGCCGGGCCCATCCCTGTCCTGTGACCCGGTAGGCCCAAGTGTCGGCATCATGGCAAACCTTGCATTCCGACTGGAGGCCGTCCTTGGCTGAGGCCTTTCGATAAAAGTCGATGGCGAACTTGTCACGTCCACACTTGGTACACGTTTTCATCTTGCCCTCCTCGAGCTGTGTGCTTCTACTTCAATCTAGGACGGCCCAAGGCAAGTTCTGAGAGTTGTCGCCTGGTGATATTCATGGGTGGCTGGATAGCGTAGTCTGGCCAGGTCCCGGAGAAAGCCTTTGTCCTTCAGACCATTTCGTAGTGCCTAAGACCCTTCGAGGGACACAATCGAGGAGAGAAGGAGTCAGACGATGAACGAACAACAAATCAGAGCTGCCGCAGTGCAGGCGGCCTCGACATTCGGGCCGGGGTATGAACGCTCAGGTGAGTTTTCCGGTGATACCGAAGGCAGAAGACGAAAAGCACTGCTGGATCTGGCAGATTTCATCGCCGACTACATCAGGGACGGATCGAAACCCTAGGAGCTGAGGGCCCCCCGAACTTCTTGAATAGCAACACGAACGCCCGATGTCGTTAGCAAGTCGAGGAGCTGGGCGACGTGAACGAGGTTAGCCACCCAGGAGCTGTCTTGGACTTTGCCGCGAGTCCGATTCGGCACTATCTTGACCACGGAGGCACCCCCATGGTTGCGATTCAGATCTCTGAGGCCGGCGGCCCTGAGATGCTTGTCCCGATCACCGTCGCCCTTCCCGAACCAGGCCCTGGACAACTTCGAGTGAAGGTGGCGGCGACAGGCCTCAACTTTGTCGAGGTCTATCATCGAAAAGGTCTCTACGGCTTGCCCTTTCCGCTTACCCCGGGTGGAGAGTTCGCCGGGACCGTCGATGCCTTGGGGCCGGGAGTCATGGGATTTTCGGTGGGAGACCGAGTTGCGACCGTCGCAGGGCTAGCCGGCTACGCCGAGTTTGCCCTCGTCGCCTCCGAGCGGGCGATCACACTTCCCACGTCCCTCTCCTTTGACCAAGCTGCGGCGCTTCTCCTCCAAGGTATGACTGCTCACTACCTCAGCTTTTCAACTTTTCCGCTTGCCAAAGGCCATACTGCCCTGGTTCACGCCGGAGCAGGCGGCGTCGGTCTCCTGTTGACCCAGATCGCCAAACGCAGGGGAGCTCGGGTGATCTCAACGGTCTCCACTGCGGAGAAGGCCCAACTGGCCCGAGACGCAGGTGCCGACGATGTGATCCTCTACACTCAAACCGATTTCGCCACCGAGGTGGAAAGGTTGGTCGGGAAACGCGGTGTCGACGTGGTTTACGACTCCGTCGGAAAGACCACCTTTGAAAAAGGACTTGGCCTTCTGCGTCCCCGCGGGATGATGGTCCTCTTCGGCCAAGCCAGCGGTGCGGTAGCCCCGTTCGATCCCCAGGTGCTGAGTCAAGGAGGATCGCTTTTTCTGACCCGGCCAACCCTGGGCAGCTACACTCAAACCCGGGAGGAACTCCTGGGGCGCGCCGGTGACCTGTTCGGCTGGGTCAGCGACGGAAGCCTCCACTTGAGAATTGACCGGAAGTTCCCGTTGGCGGAGGCAGGCGCGGCCCAAGCCTATCTGGAATCCCGCGAGTCCAAGGGCAAGATTCTCTTGATCCCTTGAACGAGCACAGGATCGAGGCGACCTTTGGTTCGGCCCCGCGGTAAGCCAGCACCTGCTTGAGGGGTGTTAGTACCAATTCCTGAGGTCTATAGCAAGGATTATACAACATGGCCGGGGAAGACCCGTCAGGAGCCAGGCCCTCTTTCAAAAAACGGGACGAGGTTCTCATGAACAAAAATTCATTCGAATACTGCAGCACCGGTGTTGACGGACCGACCTGGCGGGGCGAGATTTCCGGCATGACCATCACCGTCGATCCTGTGATCTCCGCGAGACACCTTACTTGGATCGAAGAGACCCTCAAGAAGAAAGGCATTCCTGGGAAGGTCGAGATCTTCGAGCGCTTCCTTGAGATTAGCCCTCCGATCTGGGGTGACCCGGTAGCCCTGGAGATCCTGCGGCCGGTCGTTGAAAACGTTCTGCTGGACATCGCCAAGGAGCTTCGGAAGAAAGCGAAGTAGTGCCTAGGGCGACGAGGCCAGGTGCCCTGCCATCAGGAATCTCCTTCGGCCCCGCGTCCTCGACCAGATTATACATAAGAGACCTAAGACAGGGGCTTGGTCACTCAGGTACCTCCAACTGGAATACATCTCAAGGTCGGCGTGCACTCTTGCCTTCGCGACTGGTTGTCAAGACCGCCCGGAGTCGAAGCCAAAGGCGTCTCACCATGATCGCTTCTTGGAAGGCTATCCAGGAGCCGTCATGGGGCCACCAATCGCAGACACGTAATTCTTCAGATAATGGCAGAGGATCGATTGTAGGCCATGCCAGACCTCTCAAAAACGATTCTATGCAATTGCCACGGTTCTTCCTGGACGATTTACCTGGGCGGGTTGTCGATGGCCCTTGTTACCAGAAGTCAGCGTGATGGAGAGTCGGCCATCCTGAGGAGTGGTCGTGTCCTGAAGGGTGAAGGGTTTGAGACCGCGTCGGGTTGTGGAGTTCGTAGCACAGACCCTGACCGTCATGATGCCTGCTTCGCCGACAGCCGAAGAAGGTTTCTGACGTCGGACTTAGGGCTACTGCGAAAACTGGAGGCTGTGTCCCTCGGACCTACGAGTTCGCGGGGGCTGACCGCCTTGCTTCCGAAGTTAGCAAGTCAGAAGCGGATGAACATCGTCGGCGACTTGGGAAACTCATTGGGGAGTCGGTCGTGGTGCCCCCGGCAGGAGGCAAGTACAGCAGAGAGACCGTTGTGGGAAGGTGCTCCCATCAAGACTCGACCTCGAATTGAGACCACTTGCCGTGATTATACAACACGTATTCGGCTACCAGCTGCCGAGGATCGCTGTGACCTGCTTGTTTGATCTTGAGTGAACCCTGAGGCCCCTCAACTTGAGGGTCACACCAACTGACTTGATGGTGCGAGCCCCACCCTTCAGGCTGAAAAGAGCCTCTCAGTCGGATGCCATGGCCGAACAGCAGGCCGTTGGGGCTACACCCGTACGTCCTAAGGCAGAACCCGGCTAGTCGCTCGAACGTCGACCGCGGCCTTTCTGAACGGCTGCCAGCAGGTTGGTTTGATGTTGTGAGCAGCCTGAGGAGGCGATGTCCTAGTGCCGGGGGAGTTCAGCTACACGCCGGCGACCAACAAGCAGAGGCCGGGGCCACGAGGGACTCCTTCTCGGTCATCTCTGTGGAGCCGGCAGGAAGGAGCGGTTAGCACCTCCTCGGCATCGTCTTTCGAGTCACTCGCTCGAGGGTCGGCTTGGTCATGGGTAGCAAAGGGAGTATTGCCCTGGTTTCCCTATCGCAGAGAGTCGAGTTTCTCTCTGAATTCCTTGGCGACAAACTTCTTTTCGACATGAAGCCCATGAAGGTGTTTGACTTCCTTGCGAACTTCGGCACGGTGACCTCGATCAGTTCCTGAGTAGAGGTAATCAACCCACAGTTCCACGTCGAGACTGTCCATGCCAAAAACCTCAGGACAGTTGAGCAACATACTAGCAAGGGCATCGGCAACATCGTAGCTCTCCCCGCTAGGAGGAAGAAAGCCTTCCTTCCAGTAAATCTTGTCAACCCACCGAAAGAAATACTTTTCATAAGGGATACGTTTTTCACCAGTGACAAGGTCAGAGAAGTGAACTGGAAATTGCTTAAATCGATCATTGACTTTCTTCATGATGCTCACTTCGATCCGAAGCAGGAAGGGAGGGCCGTTCACGAACGAATTCTTCTTTCCAGTCTTCTCATCCATCTGTGTGCCCTTGTCATAGAGAAGAACTTTCGTGTCCAAGGAACTCCAAAACTCAGTCTCCTCAACCTCAACATAGTCTGCTCTCTCAAACTCAGCAAATGAGTTGTCGTTCGACCTCAGTTTGGAAACAACGCACTTCTTATAGCCAGCAATCCCCAGGGCTTGACTGAGAATAACTGGTATGGGCAACGACATCGGTAATGTTGCACAGATGTCAAGACGCTGAACCTCAAAGCCTATGATGTCGATACCAAGAGTTTCAAGGATGGCAACCCTGAACTCGAGAAGTCCCTTATCAGTGACTCCGTCAATATTATCTCCACCCAGCATCTGGGGAACACTACCGGCCATGGTTAATCTTCCCGAGTTCATGTTCATCCAGATTCTCATAGTGGGAAATCGATCACTTTCAAAGGTGTAAATAACTCGACCACTTCCTACCGCAGTGAAGTCATCCCTCTTAGACAACCTGACCAAGGTGGCGATTGGTTGCGATCCCTTAACTTTGATATTGTCTATCCCTACATTCATCTGTTCCTCTGCTTAACACTGGGTACACTATTAAACGACCGTCGAGTATTACTGCTACCAAAGAACACGTGCGTTTCTATCAAGAGAAACTGATCCATACCGGCGAACGCCTTCGTCATCTTGGTAGCACAGCCGGAAACGGAATTCCCGTTCACCCGGAAGGTCCCACATCACCGCCTGTGTCTGCATGGTTGCACAAGAAGCAGCCGTCACCTCTGGATAGTTCGACCAGGACCAGGGGAACTGTTTCTTCAACGGCAAGTGAGGCAACGTTGGGTTCATTACCAAGATGATTACCTTGCTGGCCAGCTTGGCCCGGAAGAATAGGTCGTAGACCCTTTCGAAACGGAGTTTGGCTGCACGGTTGAATATTCTCCTGTAGTCCATTGATTCCTGTTCGATGGACTTGCCTGTCTTCTCCAGGATTTCAAGGTGGGACCAATAGTCATCAGCTGAAAGTTCCGTTGACATTAGTGGGAGCGCTCCGTGATCATCCACGAAAATGACATCCCTTCTGTGTAGCTCGGTGGTGATGAAGTCTTCAACTTGGTCATAGTAACTTGCCTCTGCGAACCGCAGCCTTGAATATGCCTGGAGACCCAAGCTCCTATCCAGGTTAAAGTGAAATTTCCGACAGACATACCCGACAGACATCCCCGCCATGGAGAGTACCCTTGCCATGTTGTAGCAGAGTATGGTCTTGCAGGTCTCGCCGCGTCCCGACAACTCAATTAGGCCCGACTTTTCAAGGATCTGCAAGCAACAGAACTGGAAGATCTTATCGTCAGAATCACCCCACATAAGCTTGTGCCAATTGAATCGTGTTGATGGCCCGGCAATATGTGGTGTGAGACGGAAATGGGGAGCGTTCGACGGAGGTGCCGCGGGAACTGGATTCAAGACTGGGGGCCCCCCTGGCGGTTGGTCAAATGCTGTTATCATGTTTTTCGTGATTCCTGCGTCATTGCAGAGTTGTGCCGCTGAGAGTGGCACCGTCCATCAATTTGGACGGTGCCACTGCCGACATTTGCAACACGTCAACCCTGGTCGTTTCCCGGGGTGGGTGCGAGCTCCATGGATTCAAAGACGTTCTTGAAACGCACAAGTTTTCCATCATGGAAGACTGCGATCAGCCCCACCTGCCCGAATTTCGGAGCGAAGTCCAGAATTTTCCTGAAAGCTTCGACGCAACTGTTGACCTCAGAGCGACTCATTGCTTGCCTCCTTTGATGATTGTTGGCGAAGCCAGTCTTCGACCTCCTGAGGGTCGAAACGCGGTCTGGAACCGACCAGGATGGTTGGAAGTCCCTGCCGCCTGAGACGCAATAGAGTCGAAATCGACATCCTATAGTTCTCGCAGATTTCTCGTTGGGTCATACGCCGGGAAACCGGCGATACATTGGTATTCATGTTCTGCTCCTTAAGGTTGAATTGTTCAGGCCGGACGGTACGGCTCCGCTCTGGACATGCCTTCGTCTTGTCCCGGTTGACTCATTTAAGAATCGAGTCCGATAGCGTCCGAAGTGCCGATGTCTAGTAACGGGAGATCTTTGGTCCTTGACGGCTGGTCACAGGAGGAGTAGAGTCAAAAGCGAACGGTTTCTGAACTGCTACCCGAGTCTGGACTGAGTTCGACGCTCAGTCCTTTCTCTTTTGTGTGTCGCCGACTGGGTACGTGGGTCATCTCAACTTCTTCATTTTCATTACCCCCTAACTCCATTATACAGCGATGACAATCAAACGGTCGCTCGGGCCTTCTTAGGATCACCGGTTTCAGAATCCCGAGCCAAGCCATCCTCTACGTGGTATTATACACCGACGAGAATCGGGTTACGTCTTGACTCTTGGCGTCTCTGAACAACACAACGAGTAAAGTGGCCACGTAGCCAACTGATCACAGAAGCGAACATGCAAGAGCCTATATAGTTAGGTCGTTTCAGACTCGCGACAGTCTCATCGGTCTTGTACTCTCGGGTATGGTGCGTTACCAAATGTGTTACCAACGACTCACTCTTCCCCCTTGATATACAGTGAACTGAGGGGCTAGGATCTGAAGGTATCTGGAGCAGTGGAGTCGTTATATTGAGACTGTATTCCTTTTCCAGAAAAGACTTATTTATCTGTGGTGAACAGTGTTGAAACGGTGTGACACGTTGGTCTTGTCGGCCTCATAACCCGAAGGTCCTAGGTTCGAGTCCTAGCCCTGCTAGA
>CAYYUZ010000143.1:0-9002 GCA_964475005.1 uncultured Spirochaetales bacterium | reverse complement strand
AATACCTAGTTTTGGCCAAAGATGACACCGGACAGTTCAAAATCATCGATCATTGGCCAACAAGTCGAGAGGGTTTCCTAAGTGTCAAAGTAGCCCTGAATTCGGACTTCGGGAAGTCTATGTCTGAAACGACACTAATCAGACTTCAGGAATACCAGAGGTTGCGAGAAAAGCAAGGATATTGACCTTAGATATGGATAGACCCCTTGCCTAATCGAGCTTCAACCTGACAACCGGCTTCGCCCGGTTGCAGGTTAAGCCATTCATTATGCTTACAATCCAAAGCCGTATCTGAAGCCGCGCTTAGGCTGATCAGTATAACTTCGCCCTCTCCCAGTTAACCTGCGGTCGGCGAAGCCGAGCGTCAGGTTGAACGTAGGTTTAGGCCGCGAGCGAAGCGAGTCGCCACGCGTCGAAGAAACTGAGGATCAAACGGGAACTGGAAACGGTTCCCGTTTTCTTTTTGGAGACGCTTCGGCAATCTCAACGGGCGTCGGAGATACCGAATTCCTTCCAGGAGACCTTGGGGAGGTCGAGCTTGACCAGCTTCTTGACCTCGGCGGACGCTTTGGCGACCTCTTCCAGCTTGGCGGTCAGTTCGGCAGTCTTCTCGGCAAGCCTGGACTTGAGAGCCTCTTGTTCGCCGTCGAGCTTTTGAGCATCGGCCAGCACCGTATCGAAATGGACGGCGAAGGCGTCATCGAGGCCGCGTTTGGCCAAGACCTTTCCCTGATTTTTGAGACCAATAAGCAACAACCTGGCGGCATTGATCTGGTCGGCATATGAACCCTTCATTCAGATTCCTCCTTTGTTGAATCGAAAGAAGTTTATCTCTATTAGTGAAATCCGACAGACTTTCTTGGGGAGTGATTCATCCAGAGGAGAAACCGGGGGAATCCTCTGGAAAATTGAAGTATCCAAGTTGGGGAGAGTCTCCCCAAAATGAGAAGGTTAGGAAACCAGATGGAAAAACTAACTTTCTATCTTGGGGAAGGGCTGTTCTATCTGGATAACTGGGAAAACCTGATGGGAACTAGGCTGCCCAAGAAGGCGAGGGGACTTTCACACCGACTTGCGGTGACGGCTGGCCAGGTACCTGTAGGCGTCCTGGGTTCGCCTCTCCTGTTCGGCAAGACCCCGGACGACGGGCGCCTCGGTGGGCTTGACCCAGGGGCGGCGTTGCGACGACCACCATTCAAGGAACTGGGCCTTGGCAAGCGCCAATTGCCCTAGCGAAGTGCTTCGCCAGCCCAACTCCACCAAGAAAAGCATCAGCGCGGCCAGCAGCCACCATCCTCGAAGGTCGGCGAGGGCCCAAGTCCAGACCCGGGTCGGCGGCTGAGGACCTGCCAGGGGCCACAATAGCCCTCCCGTAGTCGAAGTCAGGTGGCCCAGCCCGGCCCAGTCGGCTCCTCCCTGGGCCAATTCGGAGCCCGACGGATTCCAAGCCCAGGCCCAAGTTCGGCCAGACCCTGCCTCATCGGACACCGTAATCAGGCTCAACCCTTGTTCAACCGGAATAGAAGCCTGGTACTCACCAGGGGCCGTTTCGCCCAGAGCGAAGGTTTGATTGCCTGACCGGGCAACGAGTCGGGAACCCGTCTTGAGCCGCCCGGCGTCGAGGGCCTCGACAGCCACGCGGGCCACCGAGGCGCTCACTTTCACAGCGACCTTCAGGTTTCTGTCTCGATCAGGTGTTTCAAGACTCCGCACGGTTTGGCCCCAGAAACGGTTGAGGACGGCCAGACCGGACCAGGACTTCAGCCAGCGTGACCCCGAGTCTGAGGCAAAAACGGCCACTCGGCCCGCGCCGTAGCGCCAGTCGGCGAGGAGGGGGTCGCGTCCGCCGTCGGGGCGTTCCACTTCCCAGAGGGTTCTCGACAGGGGCTTGGCTTGGGTCACAAGATAGCCGCGGACCGGGGGCAGGGTGCCTCCGACATCTTGAAGGGGGTCGTTGCCGACGGCCAGGGGCACAAACGTCCCTTCCTGCAGAAGCTCGCGGGTGACCCTGACGGTTTCTTTGTGAAGGATGGTGGGAAGGTCTTCCCCCTGGGCATGGTAGTACACGCCGCCGCTCCGGCTGGCAAGACTCTCCAGCAAAGTGTCATTCACCTCGTTCCCGATGCCGACGATGCCGACGCTGACCTGGGCCGCCCGCATTCTCTCGGCAAAGGCCCGGAAGGCGGGATCCTCGCCCGGGGAGAGGCCGTCGGTCATGAGGATGACCTGCCGCTTGACGGGGCCTGGGTGCGAGAACGCCCGAACGGCCTCTTCAAGAGCCACGGCCAAGTCGGTTCCTCCCCCTTCGCTGAACGAATCTAGGGCGGCCAGGACTGTAGCTTTTTTGGTGACGGGGGTGAACGGAAGCACCCAGGTGGCGGTGGTATCAAACTGAAGGATGCCGACTTCGTCCTGCGCGGTCAGTTCCTGCAGGGTTTGGGTAATGCCGCCCACCGCAGCCCGAAGTTTTGTGGTTTGGCCCACGTCGTCCGACATCGAACCCGAATGGTCGACGACGAACAGGACCCTGGTGCGGGTGAACTGAAGTCTTCGCCGGGTGTCGGTCTGCACAGGAAGCAGGTCCTCAAGCTTAGAGTCGAAATACTCCCCTCGGCCCAGCGAGGCGTCGCCGCCGATCACCAGCAAGCCCCCACCTCCGGCCACCCACTGCTGCAAGGTCTGCTGCTGGTCGGCGGTCAGACTCGTCGCGGGAACGTTGTCCAAGACCACCGCCGAAAGCCCCTGATAACCGGCGGCCTGGTTTGGCAGTCCTTTGGGCGCTCTGGTCAAGACAGGAAACCCTTGCCGCATCAGGGCCGGCGCCACGGACGAAGGGGATCGTTGGACCACCAGGACCGCGTTCCTTCCCTCCACATCGAGGGGAGCCGTCGCGCCCGCCGAAGGAAGCGGTCTTCCGCCTTCATCGGCGACACTCACCTCAACCTTCTGCGTCCCCGCCTGCCCCGCCACGAAGGAGAACGCGACGGCTCCGGCTGTACCCACGGTTGCGGTTTGCAAGGCCACGGTCTGACCGTCGATCACGAGGGAGAATTTGAGCGAGCGTTCCTTCTCGCTTTGTCCGCGCCAGACGACTCTGACAGCCTCACCCGGCCTCGCGGACGATGGGAGGTCGAGACCCTGCAAGACGACGCCTTCGAGGGTTTGGCCCAAGGGGACGGCCGAAACCGGAAATGGTCCTGGGGCGAGGTGCGCAAGGTCACCGCCGCGGTTGGCACGGCCGTCGGTGAACAGGTACTGGGCCGACGACCCAGGCTGGCGCTCCAGCAGTTGGGCACCGGCCGCCAGTGCAGCTTGAACGTCGGTGGCGTTGTCGTCTTGGGCGTGAAACGAGACGGCCGCCAGGCTGGTCAGCGCCAGTTGTCTTGGCTGAAGACCGGCGTCGACCCGAGGTGACCCGGCGAAGGTGATGATGGCGACCCTGTCGGTGGCGTCTAGTCCTTCGACGAGTTTGACTGCGGCAGCCCTCTCCTTTTCGGCCAATTCGGGCCCCAGGCTGGCCGAGACGTCGAAGAGCAGGGTCAAGTTGCGCCCAGAGGTCGGTAACGGAGCCGAGACTCCCGCAATCGCCAGAAGGGCGGCGGTGATGGCGCCCAAGCGGAGAGCGGCCAGACCCGGGTTGGTCTTTCGTTCAAGGCGGCCGTTCCACAGCCACCATTCGCCGATCAATAGCGCCAAGGTTACCAAGGCCAACCACCCGACCAAGGAGAGCTCCTCGGCCTTGGGTTTAAGGTGCGAAACTGGCGACGAGGCAGCACCCGCAACGGCCAGCGCCCTGGGCGCCGTATCAGATTCGGCGGCGGGGAGTCTTCCGACCAAGGTCACGGTCTGCGCTCCGTCGGACCATCGGAACGTCCCGGCTTCGAGAGCTGTCAACTCCCATTGGGTTCCTCGCCGGACAACGCGGAGCCCCGAAATCCCCGAACGCGCCGAGGATCCCTCAAGGTGCCCGTTCGCGGATCCGGCCCGGAGAACGGGAACCCCAACGCGGAGGTTGTCGGTCAGCGGATTGGCCTCTTGCGGCACGCACGCCTGGCGGAAGTTCTTCATGAGGATGGGCAGGGCGGCGGTCAGGCCGAAATTGGAATGAAACACGTCGAAGCCGAGCGCAAGGAAGCGGACGCCGTCGGTTTCCCAGGTCACGGCCACGGGCCAGCCTCCGGCCTCGGCGAGTACGGTCGCGCCAGGTTTGACGCCCAGACTTCGGCCTCCTTCGACCCGAACCTCGGCCCACCCAACCCAGCGTGAGAGGGGATGGTCCGACGCCGGTGTCAGCGTCCCCGAGACGGGCGGTCCCCAAAAAACAGGGGCCCCTGGCGGGAGCGCGCCAAAGGTGATGAGATTTCCCTTCCATCCGGGGACCAGGGCGCTCCCGACGGCAATATCCCATTCGTCGGGAGTCTCCGTGCCCGAGCTCTCCTGGTAGCTGGCTCCGGGAAAGGCGGCTTTGAGAAACGGGTCAGTTTCCCCGGCGTGCAGAATGCGGGCCTGCCGGGGAGGGTTCACCGCCCAGAGGATGCTGTCGTCGGCACTCAGCGCGTCGTGGTTGCCCACCAGTTCCGCTTTCCAGACCCCCGGGAGAAGCAGATTTTCGGCAGGGGAAAGCTCCCATTGCTGTTGGCTGGAACCGGTCGGCAGGTTCACCTCGCGCCGAGCCCGCTCCACGCCGTCCCTGCTCAAGACCACAACGACCCTCTTTTCGGAGGGAAAGCCGTTAAAAAAGCCCAAACCCGCCGACCCGGTGGGATCGCCCACCGTGAGGCTGACAAGTCCGAGGTTGGGCGCGGGGCCAGCAAAGGAAAGAACGCGAATTCGGCTCTCGAACGCGCGAAATAGCCGGCCGCCGCCCAGATCGACGCCGCCGTCGGTGAGCAGCACCCCCGACCAAGCCTCGGGTCGGGTCTGTAACCAGGCCGCCAGAGCGTCGGCGACGTGAGCCTCCGAGAACCCTGCCGTGCCTGCCGAAACCGCTCCGAGCCGCCCGGCAAGCTCACCGTCTTGAGCGTCAAAGACACGGTTCTGCACCAGCGGCCGCAGCTCGTCCGAGGCCAGAAAAACCGCGACAGGGGTGCCTTGAGGCAGAGTCAGAAGGTCCTCCAGCAGGGCCTTTTTGGCGAGATCCAAGCGGATTCCTGCCGTCTCGCGCGACCCCATGCTGGCCGAAACATCGAGCACGTAGACCGTGCCGGGCTTGGTTGTTTTTTGTCCCACCCATTCCAGACCCGTCAGACCGGCACCGAGAGCCAACACCACGAGCACCTGCAAGACGAGCAGAAGCCACGACCGCCACCGCAGCCTCGCTCCCCCTTCGTTGACCTTGACAAGCTTCTGCCACAGGTAGGTCGACGAGACCGGCTGGCGACGGAACTTCATCCGCAAGAAATAGAAGAACACCACAGGGACGAGGGCCCCCAGAAACCCCAGAGCCAGCGGCGTGACGAGGTTCAGCATACAAGGCCCGACCGTTTCAGATCCTGCAAAAAGGTCCGGGGGAGGGGACTGTCCGACCTGACGAAGGTGTAACCCAGACCCGCACCGCGGCATTCGGCCTCGACCTCGCCCAGCCAAAGTTTGGTCTGCTGCTCGTAGAGTTCGAGCAGGGGCGTATCGAGATGCAATGGCGCTTCCGAACCATTTTCAAGGTCAACCAGAGTGAGCTCTCCACGTTCGGGAGGACTGAGCTCCTCAGGAGCCAAAATCTGCAGCACATGGGTCTCACAACCCGACGCCTTCAAACCCGTCAAGACCGCGGACCATTCGGGGTAGAGCAGGTCGGTCAGAAGAACCGCCAGACACCGGCGTGACCAGCGGGTCGCGAACTGACGGGCGCATTCCACAGGGCGGTTCTGGCTCTGGGGCTCCAAACGGCGGATTCTTTCGACAAGAAGGGAAAGCGAGCGGGCGCCCCTCTGCGGCGTCACGACCTCGCCCAAGTCGTTGCCCCACGACAACACCCCCGCCCGGTTTCCCGAGCCCAAGGCGATGCCGCCTAAAATCGCGGCGATCTTCTGAGCCTGCCTGTATTTTGACGCCTGGCCCCACGCCATCGACAGGCTTGTGTCGATCAGAAGCATCAGCGTGAGTTCTTTCTCTTCGGCGCAGAGTTTCACAAGGAGTTTTCGAAACCTGAGGAACACCGACCAGTCCACTTGCCTCACGTCGTCGCCAGGCATGTACTCCCTGTAGTCGGCGAACTCAATGCCGCCGCCCAACGCCGGACTTCGTTGTTCTCCGGTGGCCTGACCGGCGAGCCGACGCCGCGCCGACAGTTCGAGCCTGTGGATGAGTTCCAAGTCCTTGGCGTCGAGAAGAGGATTCATGGCTCATTCCCCCTGGGGAGAATCGGGACGGATGACCGAAGGCCAGGAACGCGCCTTGCGGACGGCGGCCACCACGGCCTCCAGAAGAACCGCCGGGGTCACACCCTCGCTTTGGCCGTCGAAGTTCAGCGCGATGCGGTGGCCGAGGGCGGGCTCGACCAAGGCCTCGATGTCCTCAAGACCTACGTGAAAGCGGCCGGCCAGGAGAGCCCTCGCTTTTGCCGCGAGGACGAGGGTTTGAGCCCCTCGTGGTCCCGAACCGTAACGGACCCAGCGCTTGACTTCCGGCGGGGCTCCTTCTTGGTCGGGTTGGGTGGCAAAGACTATCCTCGCCGCAAATTCGGTGATGGGCGCCGGAGCCAGAACCGAACGGACAGCTTTCTGAAGAGCCCGGAGTTTCTCGGCGTCGAGACAGACGGCCAATTCGGCCTCTTCCCCGCCCGCCGTCAGGTCGACGATGGCAACAAGTTGTTCGAGGCTCGGGTGTCTGACAAGGATCTTAAAGAAGAAGCGGTCGATTTGCGCTTCGGGGAGGGGGTAAGTTCCTTCCATCTCCAGCGGATTCTGCGTGGCCAAAACCTGAAACGGTCGAGGAAGCTCCGAACGGTGACCCCTGACCGTTACGGCGCGCTCTTGCATCGCCTCCAACAGGGCCGATTGCGTTTTAGGCGACGCCCGGTTGATCTCATCGGCGAGGACAAGGTTGGCAAAGACCGGACCTGGCTCAAACCTGAGACTGTAGTTCTGGCCCTTTTCTTGCGAAATGACCGTCGATCCGATCACGTCGGCCGGCATCAGGTCGGGAGTGAACTGCACCCGGGAGAAGCTCAGGTTCAAAGTCCTGGCCAGACTCCGCACAAGCAGGGTTTTTCCCAGTCCGGGAACGCCTTCAAATAGCACGTGGCCCTCGCACAACAACGCAATGAGCGTCAGTTCGACCACCTCGTCTTGGCCGACAATGGCCTTGGCCAGCTGCCGGCGGACTTCCGCCAGACCCGATATTCCCTCTTGGACTTGCTGCTCTTGTTTCATCGTGTCACCTCCCGGGACAGGGTAAGAAAGTAGTCGCGCACAGTGGTCTCAAACTCTACAGGAGGCGAGCTTCTATCGAGCGCCGTTTCGGCGCTCCTCTTGCTACCGGCTAAAGCCTGCGACAGCGGCATCCGCGAATCGGAACCCGGCAGGACAAACTCGAAGATTCCAGGGTTGCCGGGCTGCGGGACGACCATCCTCCTGTCGGAAGACGGTGTGGGACCGTGACGACCAAGCGCCTGATCGGAGTGGCCGTTGCCCGCGGCACCGCCCGAACCGGGAAGATTGTAGGCACTTCGGTCCTGCGAACCCGCTCCGGCGCCTGAGCCCGGACCCGACGGCGGTCCCGAGGCTTGACCGGACCCCTCGCCTGCTTTTCCAGGACTGGGGGAACCCGATCCTCCCCCTGGCTGGCTTGATCCGCCGCGGTCGGTGGCCTTGGCCGAACCCTCGCCGGAACCTTCGCCCTGTTCCCCGGGCATAGGCGTTCCGGGTTGTCCGTTTGGCCCGTCACCCGAACCCGAAGAGCCCGTTTTGCCTCCAGCTTGACCCGCTCCAGGCTGCGTCTCTTGCGGGGTGGCGTTCTGATCGAGAAGCGACTTGAGGGCCCCTTCATCGCCAGAAGCCAAGGCCTGCTCGGCCAAGGCGGAAAGACGCGGATTTTCGGGGAACAGACGGCGAGCCGCTTCCTGCGGCGTGGTGATCCGAGACGGAGCCTGCGAAAAGAAGTTAGGCGTTTGGGCGGCGTCAGGGGCCGTGGCCTGGGTCTCCGCCTCTTTGGAATTCTTGATTGTCGGGGCGACTTTGATTTGCAGGACGAAGACCGAGACCACAGCGAGCGCGACCGCCGCAACGCCGCGGAAGACCAAACGTTTTCGCGGCAGGCGCAGGCTCTTGGTGCCCACCAGCAGGTCGGCTTGGCGCCTAGCCTGATTCAGCACCCATTCTTCGGAGTAGGCGCGCTTGCTAGAAGCCAAGCCGTCGACCGCCGCTCGGAATAAACCGTTGGTCTGTTGGGTTTCGTCGAGCCACAGGGCCGCCTGACCCGTCGACAGGCGCCTGGGCCAGCGGACAATCAGAAATGAGACGCAGGCTAAAGCACAGGTTCCTGCACAGGCTATAAGCCGAAGGGGGAGGGGACTCGACCCCAAAAGGAGGCCTGGAACCAAAGCGGGGACGCTGGCGACCAGCCACGCAGCCAGCGCCTCTCCTACCAGAAACCTGAGATTGAGGCGACGGCGGAAGTTCTGAAGAAAGTAATCGACTTCGGGGGAACGTTCGTCAACTCGCACGAGTGCTCTCCTTGACCCGGGTGAGGATCACAGCAATCAGCGCCCAAATCAGGAAGGTGCCGCCGACCACAGCCGCCAACGCACCCCAGCCGGGCTCTGCGGTCACGTCACGGTGAAGTCTCCAGATCTGCCACAAGGGATTGAACATTTGAAGTTCCCGGAAGGCCGCTGTAATGCCCAGCCAGGCCACCACAAGACTGGCGCCAATCGGGCGCGAAAAGAACGCCTCATTCCAGCAGACCAACTGCGAGAGGGCCTGTGCCGCCAAGCCGCCGACCAGGACCCAGACCAGGCAGAACAGCACAAAAGCAACGGGCATCGCCCAAAGCGCCATGATCAG
>CAYYUZ010000142.1:0-9031 GCA_964475005.1 uncultured Spirochaetales bacterium | reverse complement strand
GGAGTGATATGACGGTGACGAAGCGGTCTTCTGGAAGCGATTTGCTGGTGACACTTGCCGGCCCCGCCCGAATTCAAGACATGGTCGACGCCGCGGACGAGTTCCGCCAGGTATTCGCCACCCCGGAACCGCTAGTGACCGTCGACCTGAGCGGCATCGAAACCGCCGACGTCACGTTCTTTCAAGCACTCCTGGCCTTGCAGAAATCGTTGGCCCAGACAAACCGTCACCTTCTTGTGCGAAAGCTCCCCGCCGACCACGTGGTTGTCGAGGCCTCGTTGCTCCTCGGCATCCGTCTGGACCATCACTTCAATCAAGTCGGTGACGCCGAATGAACCTCAGCGAAAATGTCGAGTTGTTCTTGGAAGAGGCGCGTGACCTGCTGGTTAAAGTCGAGAACGCCCTGCTCGACCTCGAAAAACAGCCAGATGACCGAGAGCTAGTCAACGAAGTCTTTCGAGGTCTGCACACCATCAAGGGTTCGGGCGCGATGTTCGGTTTTGGTGCTGTCGCCGAGTTCACCCATGAAGTGGAAAACCTGTTTGACGAGGTCCGCAAAGGTAAGCTGGCGGTCACCCAACAGATCATCGACATTGGTCTGAGGGCTGGCGACGGTATCAGCCGCCTGTTGTCGGACCCGACTCCTGACCAGGACCATCGGACCCTTCTCGCCGACATCGCCCAGTTGGGTGGCCAGCCTAACGAGGTTGCCGTCGTTGAGACTCCCGAAGCACCCCCGGTGCCTATGGCGCCGTCCTCACGGGTCAAAGGCGAACCCCGTGCTTGGAGAATTTCGCTGAAACCTCAAGCTCAGCTGCTGAACCGCGGGGTGCGGCTGGAGAGTCTGTTCTCAGAATTGGGGGAGCTGGGCGTCTATCATGCCTTGGCGATCACCGACGGACTTCCCGGCCTAGAGACGCTGGATTTCACCTCAGTCTACCTTTCGTGGACGCTCACGCTCTCCACGGCGGAAACCCTCGCCAATATCCGCGCTGTCTTCATGTTTGTCGAGGATTACATGAAGATCACGATCGATCCTATCGAATCCACGGATGAATTCGGTGAACCCGTTACACCCAAACTGGGAGAGATCCTTGTCAGCCGGGGAAACTTGAGCTCCGACCAGGTCGAAGCCGTCCGCTTGGCCCAGGGTGCCTTCGGCGAGGTCGCGGTGGCGCAGGGGCTGTTGAAACCCGATCATGTCGAGGCCGCCCTGGCCGAACAGACCATCATTCGAGGCACCAACAACGAGCGCGAGGGACGCCAGGAATCGGCCACGATCCGGGTCCGCAAGGAAAAGCTCGATTCTCTGGTTGACTTGGTTGGTGAACTGGTCATCCTTCAAGCCATCCTCGACCTCGAAGCCAAGCACGAACCCACGGGGACGTTTGCGGCGATCAGCGAAAACTTGGCCCGACTCGCCGCCGATCTGCGCGACACCACGATGAACATCCGCATGGTGCCACTCGAAGAGTCGTTCGCCTCGTTCCAGAGACTGACCCGCGACCTTTCGCGTCAAGTCGGCAAGGAGCTCAGGCTTGACGTTTCCGGGGGATCGACCGAACTCGACAAGAACATCATTGAGGCGCTCAAGGACCCCCTGGTTCACATCTTGCGCAACACCGCCGACCACGGCATCGAACCCACCGAAGTCCGTGTGAAGGCGGGCAAGGATCCCGTCGGCAAGATCCTCATCTCGGCCCGACAGGTTGGCTCCCGCGTCGAGATCGCCGTCAGCGACGATGGGGGCGGCCTGAACTTGGCTAAGATCAAGGCCAGGGCCGTCGAGAACAAACTGATCGACGCTTCGGAGACCAACGAAAAACGGATCATGGCGATGATCTTCGAGCCCGGGTTCTCGACGGCGGCGAAGACCACAGGCCTTTCAGGACGCGGCGTCGGCATGGACGTGGTCAAACGGAATATCGAGAAGCTGCGCGGCGAGGTCTCGCTCAAGTCGGAAACCGGCAAGGGGATGACCGTAACGCTTTCCATCCCTCTGACGCTGGTCATTGTCGAAGGCCTCTTGGTCGAAGTCGCCGGCACCGATTACGTGATCTCGCTTTCTCAGGTCGAAGAGTGCGTGGATCTCACCGAAGACCTTCAGGTGGGCGGCAAGGACGGCACCATGATCGATCTGAGAGGAAGGACCATTCCCATCGTATCCGTGCGTGAAATTCTGGGTATTACTAGCCGCTACAAGGGGTTGTCGCGTCTGGTCATTGTCCAAAACGACGGGGTATTTCTGGGACTCTTGGTCGACGCGGTGGCGGGCCGCAAACAAGTGGTGATCAAACCGCTCTCAAGTTCGCTTCGTCCCATCAAGATTTTGTCGGGCGCCACGATTCTCGGAGACGGGTCGGTGGCCCTTATTCTCGACGTGGCCGAAATCGTCAAAACCAAGCTGGAAAGCACAGGCCGGACACTTTAGTTCGTAGCGAGGAAAAAGGAGATTGCCATGACTCTTCGAGCAAAACTTCTGTTGGCGTTCTTGGTGGTGAGTGTGATCGCCGCCTTGATTGGCTTCGTAGGCGTCTACAGCCTTTCGACCATCAAGGTTGCGGAAAAGAACCAGTTTGACCAAGGAACTATGGGAATGAAGGGCGTTCAAGACCTTCTACTGGCCTTCCAGGACGCGAAACTCGGCTACCGTGACGCAATTCTCGGTTCCAACGAGACGTTTAAGAAAGCAGGGGAACAACGGTTTTCCAAGGGATTGGACGAGATTTCCGTGGCAATGAAGAACTATTCAGCGACCTTTATCGACGATCAGGACAAGGCCAACTACGAGAAAATGGCCTCGTTCTGGAATTCCTATCAGCCGTTGGCCAAGAAAGTTGTGGAATTGGCCCTAACGAACAAGGGCGCCGAGGCCAATCTTCTGACGGAAACTCCCCAGTTCGTCTCAATCAAAGACGGGCTCAACGCCGCCGTCAAGACCATTCAAGATTTCAACCTTGCCTTCGTCCAAAAAGTCAACGACACCAATTCGAAGCTCGTCGACAACTCGATCAACATCGTTCTCGCCGTCATTGCCGTCGCCGTACTAATTTCCCTGTTGCTCGGTTTCTTCCTCGCCAACTCCATCATCAAGATCTTGAACTCTGTCGAAAACTCGGCCAACGGCGTCGGCGAAGGGACGATTCAGCTCACCGAGGCCTCTGTTTCGCTGGCGTCGGGGTCGAGCGAGCAGGCCTCTAGCGTCGAAGAGATTTCGGCGAGCGTGGAAGAGTTGACGGCCACGATCAGGCAGAACGCCGACAATGCAAGCCAAACCGAAAAGATCGCCTCCAAGTCGGCGGGCGACGCCAAAGAGGGCGGCCAGGCCGTCAAACAGACCGTGGGCGCCATGAAAGAGATTTCGGAGAAGGTCGTGGTTATTCAAGAAATCGCCAGGCAGACCAACCTTCTCTCGCTCAACGCGGCGATTGAAGCCGCAAGAGCCGGTGAACATGGGCGCGGTTTTGCCGTTGTTGCGAATGAGGTTCAGAAACTCGCCGAACGGAGCCAAGGAGCCGCGCGCGAAATTGAAGGCCTGACCCGGTCGAGCGTCGCGGTGGCAGAACAGGCAGGGCTGATGCTCGACAGACTCGTCCCCGATATTCAGAAGACAGCCGATCTGGTCACCGAGATCAACGCTGCCAGCAACGAACAGGCTACCGGGGTGCAGCAGATCAACGCCGCCATTCAGCAGCTGAGCAACGTCGTGCAAGAAAACGCTTCGAGCTCGGAGGAACTGGCCTCGACCTCGGAAGAACTAGCCAGCCAGGCTACGGCCATGCGCGAAGACGTCAAGTTCCTCAAAACGGGCCGGCGGGTACCCACAAGCAGCAGGACTCCGAGCCAAGAACGCTCTCTGGAGAGAACTCCGGCCAGACCCGCTTCCCGAAAGGCTTTGCCCCCCCGTCCGGCCGAGGCGGCCCCGGCCAAAGGAGTCAAGATCACCCTGGACAGCAAGGACAAAGAAGACGACGAGTTCGAGCGGTATTGAGAGAGGGTGCGATCATGGAAAATCTGAACGAGACTGGGCTCACCCAAATTCTCCGCTTTGAACTGGCCGGCGAACATTACGCTTTCGACGTCTTGAAGGCGCGAGAGGTCTTATCGATGGTCAAGGTGACCCCGCTTCCCAGTTCGATGGAGTTTTTGTCGGGAGTCATCAACCTGCGGGGAAGCGTCATTCCTGTGGTCGACCTGAGAAAGAAGTTCAATCTCCCGGTTGTTGCCGACACCGTCGACACTTCGATCATCATCGCCGAGCTTGTCGTCGAGGGTGAAACTACAGTCATTGGTGCCGTCGTCGACGCTGTGAAAGGAGTCATGCGCTGCGAGGAAAGCGACTTGGAGTCCGCTCCCCGTTTCGGCATGAAAATGAACGCCAACCTCATCCAGGCGATCGCCAAGAAAGACGGTTCCTTCATCATCATCCTCGACGCCAACAAGGTCTTCTCCGAAAAGGAGCTGTGGCTCCTTAAAGACGAGGTTGGCGGGTCGTCCCAGACCAGCGTGGGTTCGTGAAGAACGTGTTTATCGCCAGCGGGCCGGTGATGACGGCCGAGGAACAACGAAGGATCAGCACCTTCATTGAGGAAGAATTCGGCATCCGCATGCCCGAGTCCAAGAAGAGTCTTCTCGAAGGCCGTCTGGCCAAGCGCGTTGTCAAATGCGCCAAGGCAACCTACAGGGAATACTTTGATTTCATTCTGCGGGACCCGCAGGGACGCGACGAATTCTTGGTCTTTCAAGATCTGGTTTCGACGCATGAGACCAGCTTCTTTCGCGAGGAAAGGCACTTCCAGTATTTGGAACAGGGGATTCTCCCCTCGCTTTTGGGCCAGGAGAACCGGAAGTCTCTCGACGTTCTCAGTGCTCCTTGTTCCACCGGAGAGGAGGTCTATTCTCTGGCCATGGTGATCGACAAGGCTCTTGAGGTTCATCGGCGCCGCACCCTGCCGTTCTTGGTGGAAGGAATCGACTTGTCGACGAGGGCCATCGCTATTGCCGACAGGGCTGTCTATTTGGCCGACAGGACCAAGACGATTCCTCTGGAGGTCAAGCACAGGTACCTGATGCATAGCAAGAATCGCGACAAACCCTTCTGCCGCATCGTGCCCGAACTTCGCGAGCGCGTCGTGTTTCACCCTGGCAACCTCCTCAATTCGCTGAATCTCCTCCAGCCGACCTACGACATCATCTTCTGCCGCAATGTGCTGATCTACTTCGACCAGGCCAACCAGCGTTCCGCTCTCTCTCGGCTGTTGAATCACCTGAAACCCAAGGGGTTTCTGTTCCTGGGCCACTCGGAATCGATGCTCGGCTTGAACCTGCCCGTGCGCTCGGTGGCGCAAGCCGTGTTCCAAAAGACGTAAGGAGGACATCGTGGCGCCGAAAAAGATCCAAGTCCTTCTCGTTGACGATTCGGCGGCCGTCCGCCAGACTCTAGCGAGCATTCTCGAGGATTCGCCTGACATTGCGGTGCTGGGGGCGGTCGGGGACCCTTACCTGGCGGTGAACCGCATCGCCGAAGAGGTTCCCGACGTCATTATTCTCGATATCGAGATGCCCAAAATGGATGGGCTCACCTTCTTGCAGCAGATCATGCTCCAGCACCCCATCCCCACCATCATCTGCTCCAGTCTCGCGGTGGAGGGGTCGGATTCCATCATGAAGGCTTTGGCGTACGGCGCGGTCGACGTCATCACCAAACCCAACTTGGGGACGCGGCAGTTCTTCGAGGAATCAAAGATTCTGATTCAGGACATCGTTCGGGCCGCGGCCGCGGCTCGTCTGCAACGAGTCCGGCCCCGTTCCGACCTCGGTGTCCAACCCAAGCTGAGCGCCGATGCGGTGCTCCCTGCGGCGGGAAAGAAGATCCTAACCGAGACCACTGACAAGATCATTGTCGTCGGCGCTTCCACGGGCGGTACCGAAGCCCTGACCGTGTTTCTCAAGGCACTCCCGGAAGACAGTCCGGGGCTTGTGATCGTCCAGCATATGCCCGAGAATTTCACAAGGTCCTTCGCGTTGCGTCTCGACGCGGTTTGCCGCATTCAGGTCAAAGAGGCGGCCAACAAAGACGCGGTCTTGCGGGGAAGAGCGATCATCGCCCCCGGAAACTTTCACACCATGGTCAAGCGCAGCGGGGCTCAGTACTTCGTTGAGGTCCGCGACGGTCCCCTGGTGACTCGCCACCGTCCGTCGGTCGACGTGCTGTTCCGGTCTTCGGCGGTTAGCGCGGGCAAAAACGCTTTGGGTGTCATCATGACGGGCATGGGCGACGATGGAGCCCGGGGCATGAAGGAACTCAAGGACGCCGGGGCCTTGACGGTCGCTCAGGACGAGGCCAGTTGTGTGGTTTTCGGCATGCCCAACGAAGCCATCAAATTGGGCGGGGTCGACCACGTTCTCTCCCTTGAGAAAATCGCTCCCTTTGTCTACGCCAAAGGGTTGGGAAAGTAGCCGATGGGCCGCCCCTCGATCCTGAAACCGCAAGAGCGGACTCGGTTCCGCCGACGTCTGCTTCAAGAAACTCTGTCGATGATGATGGCGCTCTCCACCGTGATCATTCTGGTAGTCATGCTGATCTCCCGAACCCTGGTGGCGAACACGATGAACGACGAGTTGAACCAGCGGTCGGTCAAGACAGCCGACGAGATCACCGTCTTGTTGCAGGAACCGCTGTTCAACGTCGACAACCAATTGGCCGTCCGCTTCGCTGAAATTCTCTTGACGACCAAGTCGATCTCGGGAATCCGGCTCGAATCGACAAGTTCTGGAACTCTGCTGATTGAGGATTTCCCCGGCACACCGTCGTCGATTCCGCCAATCATCCGCGAAATCTTCTGGAAGAACGTCCACGTGGGAACCGTTTCTCTGGCTTTCAGCAGTGAATCCATCGAGCAGACCCAGTTCTTTTTCTGGCAAGTCGCGATCGTTCTCATCTTGGCGTTTGTCGTCACTAACCTCCTGTCTAACCGCTTTCTGGTCAGGAAGAAGATCGAGGAACCGTTCGCCAAGCTCGAAGCCGGCATCCGCTCGATTTCGCAGGGGCGCTACGACGACTTCATCCCCCAAACTCCCTATGAGGACGTGAACCTGTTCGTCAACCTGGTCAACAAGATGGCTGTGGATATTCGCAACACCAACGAACGGCTGCGTTCCGCCAACCGGCTCCTCGACGAGTCGCGGTCGTTCCTTTCCGCCATGATGGACAGCACCGATGACCTGATCTGGTCGGTCAACGCCGTCGACTACGGGCTGCTTTCGTTCAATCAATCCTACCGAAACCATTTTGGAAGGGAGGGCGTCGAAGTCGAGGTCGGGGTGACGCCGAGAGAACTGCTTCCTCCTGAAGGGGCTGCAAATTGGGAACGTTACTACGAGCAGACTCTCAAGCAGAGTGCCCTGATCATCGAATACCAAAGCCATTTCGGAGGATTGACCCTGCTGCTAAACCTTCATGTCTTGTTCCGTGACGGTCTCGTGTTCGCCATCTCGGTGTTCGGGAAAGACATCACGAACCGCAAGATCATGGAGAATGAGATCCTCAACATGAACAGTTTCACCAACGCACTGATCGATGCCTCGCCAGCATTTTTCGTCGCCATCGGAAACGACAACAACATCATCCGGATGAATCGAACGATGTTAGAGGCCGTCGGTTACAAAGAACATGAAGTGTTGGGAAAGGACTACCTGGCCACCTTTGTGCCCGATTCGGACCGGTCTGAGGTGAAGGCCGTGTTCGACACCCTTCCGGAGAACCAAGGGGTTGTCAATCAGACAAACAGGATCCACACCCGTGAGGGACGCGTTCTTGAGATTGAATGGCATGGTTCGACGATCAGGCGAAACGACAAGCTGGATTTTATTATTGGTGTTGGCATCGATGTGACACAGAGGAGAATCATCGAGGCTGAACTGGCGGATCACCGCGTGCATCTTGAAAAACTTGTGCAGGAACGAACCTCCGAACTCCAACTGGCCAGAGACGCCGCCAACAACGCCAACCACTCTAAGAGCCTCTTCCTGGCCAACATGAGCCACGAGATTCGAACACCGATGAACGCCGTTCTCGGGTTTGCTCAGCTTCTGGGCCACGACACAAGCCTTTCGGCGGAGTCCCGCCACAAGGTCGATACCATCCTCCAAAGCGGCGAACACCTGATGTCCATCATCAACGATATTCTCGAGATGTCGCGCATCGAAGCGGGAAGGGTCGAAGTCAAGAGCGAGGGCGTCGATCTGCTACAACTTCTCGGCGACCTCGACACCCAGTTCCGCTCGGCCGCCCAGCAGAAACAACTCAAGTTCGAGGCGGAACAAGACCCCAGACTGCCGCGGTTCATTCAGACCGACAGGTGGAAGCTCAGACAGGTTCTGGCCAACCTTCTGGGCAACGCGATCAAATATACGGTTCACGGGCAGATTCTGTTCCGCTCCCGCAGCCAGGGAGAGGCCAGGGTGGTGGTCGAAGTCCAAGACACAGGCATCGGATTGACCAGCGAGGAGATCGGCAAACTGTTTATTCCTTTTGAGCGGGCCAAGAGCGGCCTGCAGACGGCCGGTGGTACCGGGTTGGGACTGGCCATCAGCCGCCAGTACGCACACCTGTTGGGCGGCGAGATCACTGTCGAAAGCCAACCCGGAAAAGGAAGTGTTCTTCTGTTCGAGTTTGCGGCTCCGCCGGCCTTGGAACCCCCGACTCCCGATACCTCTGCAATGAAACTCTCGCTGGAACCCGGACAGGGCGATTTGACCGTCTTGGTGGCCGACGACATGCCGTCGAACCAAGAACTTCTCCGCAACCTTCTCGAACCTTTGGGGTTTCAGGTTGAGACGGCCCCTAACGGCCGTCAGGCCCTTGAGATGGTGAAGAGCCGTCCGCCGCGGATCGTCCTGATGGACCTCAGAATGCCGGACATGGACGGGCGCGAGGCCACCCAAGAGATCCGAAAGGCGCTTGGAAACCGCGCTCCGGTCATCATCGGGATCAGCGCCAGCGCGTTTGTGGAGCAGAGACTTGAATTCA
>CAYYUZ010000141.1:0-9292 GCA_964475005.1 uncultured Spirochaetales bacterium | reverse complement strand
TGCCCAGGAAAGGACTCGAACCTTCACGCCTCGCGGCACTAGTACCTGAAACTAGCGTGTATACCAATTTCACCACCTGGGCAGGTGCGGCCAATCTACCGAGAACAGGGAGTTCCTGTCAAGCGAAGGACCGGAAACGACTCAGGTCTTGATTTCCACTTTGACGCCCTCTTTTGGCGTCACTACTGTCTTTGAGGGAATCGAGATTCGCAACAGCCCATTCTTGAACGCTGCCGAGACCTGACTCTGATCGAACTTGTCAGCCGGAGCGTAGTATTTTTGCTGTTCGACCGGTTTAAGTTTCAAGCGGCGTTTGAGGTAGCGCAAACCCTCAACTTCGTCCACGGTTTGGGGACGTGCACTGAAGAGGAGGTAGTCGCCCACAAACTGCAGCTCCAAGTCATCTTGTTGAAAGCCCGCCAACGCCATTTCGATCACCAAGTCTTTTTCACTGGTCAGGTAAACATTCATTGGCGGATACGCGTAGGTCGGGTAGAAGTCCAAGCCCTCGGCCCAGGGCCCTCGACCGTGGAAGGTCCGGTCCATCTCATGCTGTAGTTTCTCGCTGAAGCCTTCGACCTGGCCGAAAACCTCATCAAGAAACTTGTTCAGATCCATAAACGGAAATTTGTTGTCTTTGTTCACGACAACCTCCTTGGTGCTCAACAAGAGCACCATGCTCTCCTCGAGAGCCTTTGGCTGGTGTTCGGCCCCTGACGGCGACCGTCGGAGGAGGTCTTTGCGACCTACTCTCCAGAGTTCAATATACCACCCTTTCATTTAGAGTCAAACTGGAGTAGATTTGTCAGCAGATGCGCATCTTGTACGTTGCCGAGCCCGTCGGCAAGCCCGGACTCTTTACCCTTCGCCATACCCTGGGTGACCTCAAAAAAGAGTTTCTACCCGATTTCGTTTGGGGAGGGGGCGACGGCGCCACGGGCGGTTTTGGGTTGGGGAAGAATCACGCCTTCTCCCTTCACAAGATGGGACTCAACGCGGTGACCCTTGGCGAGTGCGCCTACTACAAGAAGGATCTCCACCCGCTGATGTCGACCATGAACTTCCTTCTGCGCCCTGCTAATTTCCCTGACACGGCTCCGGGCCGCGGCCACCGCGTCTACTCAGTAGCCAACGGCAAGGTCGCCGTTGTTGCGTTGCTGGGTCAAAGTGGCTATACAAAAACGCACTTGCCCAGTCCCTTTGCCACCCTCGAGGCACTGCTTGAACGGCTAAAACGAGACACCCCCCACGTGGTCGTCGACTTCCATGCCAACACTACGGCTGAAAAAGGGACCTTCTTTCATTGGGCCAACGGCAAGGTTAGCGCCGTGATCGGCAGTCATCAGAAGGTCCCGACGGCCGATGCGAGGGTTCTGTCCAAGGGGACGGCCGTTATGACTGACGCCGGGCGGACGGGCTCCCGGCAATCCGTGGCAGGATTCGCCCCCACCAGAGAGATTCAGCGGTTCCTGACCGGAGTGCCGGACAGAAGCGACGAGTGGTGGGCCGATCTGACGGTGCAGGGTGTATTCATTGAAACCGACGAAACGGGGCGAGCCGTTTCTGTAGAACCTTTCCAGCGCTCTTGTAAGGAGGTACCCCATGAGCAAACAGGGAACGATCACGAGAATTGAAGGCAGACACGTTTGGGTGTCATTTGCGCCACTGGCTTGTTGCGGTGGAGACGGCTCGGTTTGTCACTGCGCCGATGCCACAGCTCAAGTTGAGTTCAAGGCGCTCAATCACCAGGATCTGAGACTTTCGACGGGCGATTTCGTCGAGGTGAGCACTCCTTCCGGCGCTGCGCTCGGAGGCATTGTCCGTCTGGTAGTGGTACCGGGGGTTCTGCTGGCGGTCGGTTGGGTCGCTTTTGGAGCTTGGATCGGCGCGCTTGCGGGGGTTGCGGGACTGGGTTTCAGCCTCCTTTTCCCGCAGAATCCCGACTCGGGGTTCCCCAAGATCGACAGGATTGTGCCCGTCGGCGATTTCACACCCTTCACGGCGCAAGCATAAAGACAGTGCGCCTCTGTGGTCCCGCCCATTCGGGCGGTGACCCGCTGGAAGGCAATTCCAACTAAGACTATGGCCGGGAAAATTCTTTGGCAAGTTTGTTGAGCGTCGGGGCCATCTCGGCGAGACTGACAACCCTCTCTGCGTGCCCCATTTCGATGGCGACCTTAGGCATTCCGAAGACCACACTGGAGCCCTCGTCTTGCGCCAGAGTCAGTCCGCCGGCCCGGAAGACCTCTCCGATTTCCGCCGATCCGTCCCTGCCCATTCCCGTCATGATCACCGCCAGAACCGCCGATCCGTACTGTCTGGCGACCGACTTGAACAGCACCCCCGCCGAAGGCCGGTGTCCGTTGAGCTGATCATTCTGGTTGACGCGAACGATGGCCGCAAGTGATTTCTTTTCGACCTCAATGTGCCAGTCACCGGGAGCAATCAATATTCGCCCCCGTTTCACGAGATCGCCGTCTTCCGCTTCTTTGACCTCAAGCGGGCAACTCTTGTCGAGGGAACGGGCGAATTCGGCGGTGAACCCGGCCGGCATGTGCTGGACAACCAAAATGGGCAACGGAAAGTCCGGGTCCAGTGAGGCGAAGACCTGACGGAGGGCGTTGGGCCCACCCGTGCTGATGCCGATCACGCAGATTTGAAGGTTGGAATGGGGCCGAAGAACGCCCGAGGGCAAAGTCACCGGTTTGGAGGGAGCAAAATACGGGCTGGGTACAGGTTGGGCCGGAGTCGGCAAGGAAACCGTGGTAGGTTCAGCTGGGCGGTAAGGCACGTAGGCCTTTCGCTTTCCGCCGTAGGCCTTGATGAGTTCGATCAGGTGTTCCCCGACCACATGAATGTCTTCACTCACCGAGCCTGAAGGTTTTTTGATGAAATCGGAAGCGCCCAAAGAAAGCGCTTCCATCGTCACTTCCGCACCCCTTCGGGCAATGCTGGAAAGGATGATGACCGGAATGTCGATCTTCAGCTCTTTCCGTTTCTTCAGGAATTCGATGCCGTTCATCTCGGGCATCTCAAGATCGAGGATAATGACGTCAACTTCCAAGGTTTCGAGCTTCTTGAGCGCGAACACGCCGTTCATGGCCTTCCCGACGACTTCAAACGTCGGTTCGGACTCGACTATCCTTCCGATCAGGTTCCTCATAAGGGCGCTGTCGTCAACGATCAATACTTGAATTTTTGGGGAACTCATGGAGCCTCGTCAGTCAATCGATTTGTTATAGAGGACGGCCCACTCGGTCTTCAGGAATTTGAACTGGGTGTTCATTCCAAACAACGATTCGGAGTGACCTATATAGAGAAAAGCATGATTTGTCATCGAAGTCCAGAACCGGTCGATAACATTCTTCTGAGCTGCTTCGTCAAAATAGATCAAAACGTTCCGGCAAAAGATAATGTCCAGGTTCCTGAGTCCCGAATCAAACTTAAGGTTGTGGTAGTCGAACTTGACTCGACTCTTGACTTCATCCTTCACCTGGTAGCCGTCGCCGGCTTTGGTGAAGAAACGCGAAAGATAGGCGTCGGGAATTCCTTGAACTCGCGGCTCGGGGTAGAAGCCTTGGCTTGCGGTCATCAACGACTTCAAGCTCAGATCAGAGGCGATGACGTCAAACGCAAAATCCGCGGGAAGCTTGTCCTTGAGTATCATAGCCACAGTGTAGGGTTCTTCCCCGGTGGAACATCCGGCGCTCCAGACGCGAACGCGCTTCTCCTGTCCCTTCTGGCGTTTGAACGCGACCAGGTCGGGCAACACATGGTTCACCATGGCGTCAAAATGCGCTTGATTCCTGAAGAACCGGGTCAGGTTCGTCGTGATCGAGTCGAGGAAGGTCTTCATCTCCTCGGCGTCGCGTTTGATCAGGTCAAAGTAGGCGCCAACGTCTTCCATCTTGGCCAAACGCAGACGTTCCCGCAGTCGGCTTTCTAGGATGGGTCGGTTCGAGTTGGAGAAAGTGATTCCACTGGAGTCGTAAATGAGCACACGAAATTTCTCGAAATGGGGGTCCGATAAAAAATCCGACATTATTGGCTCTTTCGGAAGTCTAGTTTTTGAATCGCCCCAAGTCAAGGAAAGGATTGGTTTGTTGACACTGGCCCCCGAACCTGAGAGAATGAAATCCCATGAAGAAATACATTTTCGTCACGGGCGGGGTCTGTTCGAGCCTTGGAAAAGGCATAGCGGCGGCCTCGATAGGAACCTTGTTGGAGAGCCGCGGGTTCCGGATCAGCATGATCAAGATCGATCCCTACCTTAACGTCGACGCCGGGACCATGAGTCCGTACCAGCACGGTGAAGTTTACGTCACCGACGACGGTGCCGAAACGGATCTTGACCTCGGCAATTACGCCAGGTTTACCTCTTCCCCGCTGGGAAGGGCCAACTCGATCACGACAGGTCAAATCTACCAAACCGTCATCAACAAAGAACGCGAGGGAAAATACCTTGGCAAGACGGTTCAGGTCATTCCCCACGTCACCGACGAAATCAAAGCCCAAATCCTCAAGATAGGAAACGGCGCGGACACGGATATCACCATTGTCGAGGTGGGCGGAACGGTGGGCGATATCGAATCGGTTCCGTTTCTGGAAACAGCCAGACAGTGCATTCACGAACTTGGCCACGAAAACGTTCTCTCGGTGCACCTCACGCTGGTGCCAACGGTTTCAGGCGAGGAGATGAAGACCAAACCGACCCAGCACTCTGTCAAGGAATTGCGGGAAATTGGCATTCAGCCCGACATCCTGTTGTGCCGGGCGAAGAAAGAACTCGACGAGGGAATGCGCAAAAAAATCGCCAACTTCACCAACGTCGATGTGAACTCGGTGTTGTCGGCCATCGATGTGAACACGACAATTTACGAAATTCCGCTGATCTATCACAAACAAAAGCTCGATGAAATCGTTCTTCAGAAGCTTGGTCTTGAGTTGCGTCCGGCCAGAGTCGAGTCTCTCCGGGACCGTGTCGAGGGCTACAAGAACGCCAAGAAGACCGTGACCATTGCCATGGTGGGAAAGTACGTCGACCTTCACGACACCTACAAAAGCATCGATGAGGCGTTGGTCCACGCGGGAATGGGGCACGAGGTCCGAATTCGAATCCTCAAGATTGACGCCGAGAAGCTTGAAAAGGGAATTTCCCCCGAAGAATTGCTCGGTTCGGCCGACGGAATCCTCGTGCCGGGCGGTTTCGGTGAACGGGGCATGGAAGGCATGATCATCGCCGCCCGGTACGCCAGAGAAAACAAGAAGCCCTACTTTGGGATCTGTCTGGGCATGCAGATCATGGTGATCGAATTCGCCCGCAGCGTTCTAGGACTCGAGGGTGCCCATACTACCGAGGTCAATCCCCAGGCGGTAGATCCCGTGGTCAGCCTCTTGGAAGAACAGGAAGGAATCACCAAAATGGGGGGAACCATGCGGCTGGGCCGAAGCGCCACGCACACCCTCGCGGGAACCAAGATCCGCGAGGCCTACGGTCAGGAAGTGATCTGGGAACGCCACAGACACCGCTACGAGTTCGCCAACCGGTACAGGGAGGCTATGGAAGCGGCCGGCCTGAAGATCAGCGGATTTACTCCCGACGGCACCCTTGTGGAAAGCACGGAATGGGAAGGACATCCCTGGAGCACCGGGGTGCAGTTCCATCCGGAATTCACGTCCAAACCCACAGCGCCTCAACCGCTCTTCCGCGCTTTCATCGCCGCCGCCGCGCAATGAACCCAAAAGGAAGCCTGTTCCTTGCCGCAGCACTGCTTCTCAGCGGCTGCGCGTTGACCTACGAGAAGGATCAGATCCCTCAGCCCGATTCGATCCCACAGATGGTGTTCGACACCTTGCGTCAGACAGGCGTGAAGAACGGGCACACCCTCTACACCATGGAAACCGATGGCGCACAGGTGTTCCAAACCAAGAAGGAGATGTTGTTGAAGCGCTTCCGTTTTCGAGAGTATGATTCGCAGGGAGTTTTGGCGTCGCAAGGAGAGGCTGATTCTGCGACGATCGACACGGCCACGAACGACGCCCGTCTGGCGGGTCGGCTGAAGGCTCGGTCGGAAGATCAGAAGGTAACCCTGGAGGTGGATGGGGGACCGTCCGGTGGACTCCGCTGGACCAATGAAGACCGGGTTCTGCGCACCGAACCCAACACACCGGTACGCCTGACCAAAGACGACGGTTCGAAGATCGAAGCGCAGGGTCTGGTTCTCGATCTTTGGTCCAACACGTTGGATTTGGAGGAAAGCGTTCGGGGAACCTGGACCCCGGAATCAAAGAAAGATGCGGACAAACCCGTTCCTCCTCGTACCCCTGCTTCTGCTTCCCCTCCATGAAGTCTGCGCCGCTGATCCGTTTGAGTTTGGCGGCGACAGACTCACCAGTTCGTTCACTGCGGGTCAGGAGCGTACGACGCTGACCGGTCACGCTCGAATCGTTTCGGGTAACCTTGAGATCCAAGCCGACTCCATTGAACTCTGGGGAGACGCCTTTCGCTTCGCCCTCTGCACAGGTACCGTGAAAGTCCGCGACAAAAAGAAAAATCTTGACCTTACCTCTGACGTCATGGAGTACGACCGCACTCTGAAAACCAGCCGCTTCCGGGGTCTCGGCGAAATGGAAGACGCCGACCACGGCGTCACCGTGCGGGCAGGCCTGTTCGACTACGATGAGAACACGCAGAGGATTGTGATCCAAACAGGAGTCCGGATTTTCAAAGGCGACTTGGTGTGCCGCAGTGAGTACGCCGTCTACGACCGTTCCACCGATTCGCTGGAACTGACGGGCCTCCCCGAAGTCTACAAGAAGCGCGACGTCTACCGTGCAGGGAGCATCCGGGTCAACCTGAAGACCGAGGACGTCATCCTCAACGGGCGGGTTTCGGGAACCATCATGCCCGACAAAAAAGATGAAAAGAAAGACGACAAAAAGGACGAGAAGAAGGACGCACCTCCCCCTGGAAAGCCCGAGGGCCCGGCGCCGCGGGGATTCCCGCCGGATGGAGCCCCATGAGTTCGGTGCTTTCGGTTTCGGCGCTCAAGAAGACTTTCGGGCGCAAATCTGCCGTGAAGACCGTCAGTTTCTCGATGCAGTCGGGAGAGATCGTCGGGCTTTTGGGACCCAACGGCGCCGGCAAGACAACGGTGTTCTACATGATCGCTGGATTTCTCCGCCCGACAGCGGGGACTATCAACCTCGACGACAGGGACATCACCCGGTTGCCCATGTACCGACGAGCCCAAGCGGGTATTGCCTACCTGCCGCAGGAAGCGTCGGTCTTCCGCAGGCTCTCCGTCGAAGACAACATCCTGGCGGTTCTGGAAACCAGACCGAACCTCCGACCAGCCGAGCGCAAGAAACGTCTGGAACAATTGCTAGACGAACTGGGGATTGCGGCGCTGGGCCAGCAGAAGGCCTACACCCTTTCGGGCGGTGAGCGAAGACGCACCGAGATCGCGCGGGCTTTGGCGATCGAGCCGCGGTTTCTCTTGCTTGATGAACCGTTTGCAGGCATCGACCCCATCGCGGTTTTCGAGATCAAGAGGATCATCCGCCAGCTGGCCGAGCAGGGGATAGGCGTGCTCATCACCGACCACAACGTGAGAGACACCCTCGACATTACCCATCGCGCCTATATCATCAACGTCGGGGAGATTCTGACCCAAGGAAGCCGCGACGAGATCCTGGGCGACGAATTGGCCCGTCAAATCTACCTGGGAGAGCATTTTAGGATGTGAAATCCATTGCTCCGCTACTTGTTGCCGGTGAATGACTTAGGGGCACAATTCAAGAATTCCCAACCTAAGGCACGCTTTCTGCTATCAAGCCTATTTCATTTCAATGAAACAAATTAATTTGCGACGAGACTTCGAATGGAAGTTCAATCGCATCCATTGACCGTTGAAGCGGAAGGATTTTCGGATTATCCTTCCCAACAAGGGAGGATCTCGGGCGATGCAATTTCAGCGACCCATGATGCGGCAGGAACAGCGGCAAAAGATGTCCCTCCAGCTCATCCAGTCGATCAACCTCTTGCCTTTGACGGTCACTGAACTCAAACAGCGGATCGAAGAAGAACTAGAGCGCAACCCTGCGCTAGAGGCCGCCGCCGATCCCAACCTTGTCAGCTTCGACGAACTCGATGCCCGAACCGGCCACCGGGTCCGATCCACGGCCTCCATCGACGACGAGGACACCCAGCGCCGTTTTCTCGAAGGCGTTCTCAGCCGAGGCGAGGGCCTTCACGACCATCTGATCTGGCAGCTCAGACTTCACCCCCTTTCGGCTTCCGAGTTGGAACTTGGGGAACAACTGATCAACAACCTCGATGAGAACGGCTTTCACCTCGAACCCGTCGAGACCCTGTTCACAGAGAATTTTGATGCCGCCGCAGTAGCCCGCCTTCTGGACCTCATTCAAACTCTGGAGCCCAAAGGTTGCGGAGTCGCAAACTGGAAGGATTCCTTGGTGGTGCAGATGCGCCAGGAGGGTTTCGAACCCCAGCACGAACGGCTGGTTACGGAACTCTGGGACGCGCTCGAAAAGAAGCGCTACAAGGAAATCGCAACGAGCCTGAAGACGACAGAAGAGGACGTTCTCCAGCTTGTCGAAGACTTGAAAGAGCTTTCCCCGTTTCCGGGTCGGGCCTACTCACAAAGACCTCCTGCCTACGTCGTGCCTGACGCCTTGATCGCGTTCAAGAGCGGAACCCTTCAAATGGTCTTGAACGAGGAAGAAATCCCCATTCTCCGGGTCGGCGATGACTTTCAAGAAGGATTTGAACTGACCATTGCCGAAAAAGAGGGACGGCAGTTTGTCCGGCAGAAGGTCGCCGATGCCGAACGGTTTATTCAGAACCTGCGGTACCGCAAAAATACCCTGTTCAAAGTGTGCCGCGCGATAATGGAGTTCCAGGTCGATTTCTTCAGGCGGGGTCCCAAGTACCTGAAGCCGCTCACGCTCAAAGACGTGGCGCAGCAGCTCGAGATCAACGAGTCGACAGTGAGTCGCGTCACCACTGGCAAGTATGTGCAGACCGAGTGGGGCATCTATGAGCTGAAACACTTCTTCAGCAATGCGGTGTCTTCCAATCAATTCAGTAAGGAGGGGGTGAAGGAGACGATTCGTGAAATCATGGCCGACCACAATAAGGCCGACAAGAAGCTTTCCGATCAGAAAATCTCAGACCTCTTGAGTCAAAGAGGCATCGATATCGCCCGGCGAACTGTGACCAAGTACCGTTTGGAACTGGCCAAAGAATACGCCTGAGCAAGGAGCAAGA
>CAYYUZ010000140.1:0-9342 GCA_964475005.1 uncultured Spirochaetales bacterium | reverse complement strand
AGCCCTACGTCATCGGGTTCCTGCGGAACTATGGCGATCATTTGGGCCTCGACACAGAAGATCTCATCAGCAAGTACCGCACCCTCAAGATCCAGGAGCAGCCCGCGCCCCTTGAGGAACTGATCCGCAAACCCAGGGCACCGTTGCCGCTTGGCTACGTTTGGTTGGGCGCCGGCGCGGTCGGTGTTCTTTTGGTGGGCTTTCTCGTTCTGCCTCCCCTATTTGGCTTTCTCGCCAATCTCCCCCGGGCCCTGACCTCCGCGGGACCCGACCACCAGCCTCGGGTCTACACCTTGGCGGCCAAAGACAAGAATCTTGACCAAAGGCTGTACACGGGCGATTCCATCGCCGTCGAGATTGGCGGGCAGACGGTTTCCTTGCCGTTGACATCGATTGCCGACGAAAGCGCCCTGGGTGACTACAAGTTTCATCTGGGTGACGAGCAGTTCATCGATGTGAATGGCGACGGGGTTCAAGATCTCCGGGTTCTGCTCAAAGACGTTACTCCCACCGATGTCAATCGCGGCGCCGAATTCGCCGTGGAGAGAATGACCGCGACGACCGGCAACCTGGCCGCTGGTCCGTTAACTGTCGGCGATGAAATGAAGCCTGGCTTGGCGGCGGCAGGTTCCTCCTCGGGTGCCGTCGTCGAGGGAAAACCCATAATTATCCTGCAAGACGTCCCGTCCAAGCCGTTTACAGTCGATGTCGTGTTCCGTGGTTATGCTCTTTTCCGTTACGTCGTCGACGACAACCGGCGCGAAGAGAACTTCTTCCACAAAGGTGACACTGTTCGCATCGACGCCAGCCGCAAGATCAAGCTGTGGATTTCCGATGCGGGCGCCTTTTCGGGCAAGATCAATCAAAGTAACGACTTCGAGATTGGACACGCCGGAGAAGTGGTCGCCCGCTCCATCGAATGGGCCAAAGACAACGCCGGAAAGGTCATCCTCGTCGCCAACCCGATGAACTGAGGAAATGGGTGCCCAGCTACCTCGACACCCTGAACGACCGCCAGAAAGAGGCCGTCGTCCACGGCAAGGCACCGCTACTGATCTTGGCCGGGGCCGGTTCGGGCAAGACAAGGGTTGTAACCACGAGAATCGCGTGGCTGATCGAAAAAATGGAGTTCCGGCCGGATCAGATCTTGGCGGTCACTTTCACCAACAAGGCCGCCCGCGAAATGCAGGAACGCGTCGGCCGGCTGGTTGTGCTCGACGGCAACTCAATGCCCATGGTCAAGACCTTCCACAGTTTCTGCGCCTGGCTTTTGAGACGGAACGCCGCGCTGGCGGGGCTTGACTCGCATTTTACCATTTACGACGACGACGACTCGCTGTCGCTCACCAAGACCATCCTTCCCGCCAAGATTCCCAGTACCGATGCGCGGATGTTTCAGCACGCCATCAGTCGGGCCAAGGACGACGACAAGAGGCCCGAGGACGACCTGCGGTCAATCAATGCGCATCCGGACTTCGCCGAAGTCTTTGCGCTGTACGAACAGAAGTTGTCGGCCAGCGGGAATACAGACTTCGGCGGACTCATTCAGAAGACGGTTCGATTGCTTCGCGAGAACAGCGCGGTGCGGACGCGGCTCCAGCAGAAGTTTCCCGTCGTGTTGGTCGACGAGTATCAGGACTGCAACGGCGCCCAGTTTGAGCTTCTCAAGGAACTCTACGGACCGGGCACGTGGCTGGCCGTGGTCGGCGACGATGACCAGTCGATCTACCGCTTTCGAGGCGCCGACGTCGGGCACATTTTGACCTTTCAGGACCGTTTCGAGGGAACAACCATCATCCGCCTGGAGCAGAACTACCGTTCGACGGGAAGTATCCTCGCGGTGGCCGGCCAAGTCGTGGCGCACAATCAAGGCCGGCTTGGAAAAACGCTCTGGACCCAAAACCCCCCCGGGGAAAAACCGAAATTCGTCCTCCTAGACGATCAGGACCGGGAAGCAGCCTGGGCGGCCGAACTGGTTCGCCGTTCGCCTCTGACCGAAACGGCCATCCTCTACAGGACCAACGCGCAGTCACGGGCTTTCGAATCGGCGTTTGTGCACCACAAGATTCCCTACCGCATTGTTGGTACTCTGCGTTTCTACGAAAGAGAGGAAGTCAAAGATGTTTTGGCGTGGCTGGCTTTTTTGGGAAATCCACGGGACGAAGTTGCGTTCAACCGCATCGTCAACAAACCGGCAAGGGGCATCGGGAAGTCGGCCTTGGACCTTGTCAGCGAGGCCCGCGGCCCAACCGGCAGCGAAGGCAACTGGCTTGAGGCCGCCAACCGCGCCTTACCCTTCGCCAAAGGCAAGGCGCGTACAGGGCTTGAGGCCTTCCTTGGGTTGTGCCGGCAGCTTTCCCGACGCCTCGACGAGGGTGAAGCGCTGGGGTCGGTCGTCAACGCCGTGGTTGGCGACACAGGTCTTGGGGAATACCATCGCCAGCAGGACGCGGTCCAGAGTTCCACCAAAATGCAGAACCTTGACGAACTCGTCAGCGCCGCGAGCCCCTTTTCAGGCGGCCGAGACGGTCTCACCCAGTTTCTCGAAACCATCGAACTCGATACGGCGGGCCTTGCCTCCGACGACACGGAAGCGAAGGTCACGCTGATCACCATGCACAACACCAAGGGCCTCGAGTTTGACCGGGTGCTTGTGACGGGTCTTGAAGACGGGCTCTTTCCTCGCGACGAAACGGCGCATGACAGAGAGGAGTTGGAAGAAGAACGGCGGCTGTTCTACGTTGCCGTCACACGAGCGCGCCAGGAGTTGTGGTTCACTGCGGTCAAGCGGCGCTTGCTTCACGGAAGGTTCCTCGATCGGAGCCCCAGCCGGTTTCTTACCGAAATCGCCAGGGATTCCCTCGACGGATTTGCGGCGGTCCCTTCCGGCGTAGACGATGGCTGGTCGGTCGGGCAGCGGGTGTTTCATGATGACTACGGCCCCGGCACCGTTGTGAAGAAATGGTATAATGTTGGCGAGCTGGTCCTCGACGTCCGGTTTGATTCGGGCCGGATGGGCCGGTTCTTGCCACAGTATACCCCCTTGGAGAAGTTAGCCTCCGATGATTGACACAGCCTTGCTGAATTTGCTTCCGCCACTCCGCCGGGCCCGAGGCGACAGGTTCTACGGTGCCGACCAGAAACACTGGGTCGACCTTTGGAAACAGGACGGCCTCTGGCTTTTGGGGCGGCGGCCCGAAGGCGTCGCCAAGGAGTGGAAGATCCAGCTCGACAAGGGACTGGCTGGCTGGCTGCCCTCTCACTGGCCCCGAAGGCTCGAACCCCTCATTCGGCAGCTCTTGCCAGAAACCGCGGCGGTGCGTCTTTTCCGGAACGCCGACCGGGCTCTCAGCTTTTTAGGTGGAGAAGAAGTCCGACGGTCGGCCGTCTGGCGACCCTGGGATGATCAACTCCCCCCTTCGAAACGGACCACGTACCAGGGGGTTTTGTGGCCTGTGTTGCCGACAGGACCGGCCCAGGCCGTTGTGCTTGCGTTCTCCACTTCATGGGGTGGGAAACTCCCGGAAAACGACGCCATGTCCCCAGCGGAAGCCGCCAGTTTGGTGCAGGCCGCCGCCCAGATTCTGCGGTTCACAAAAGATCCTCGCGCTATCGAAGCCCGGGCCGCCGTCGGCAGCAGCTTTGACCACCACCTAGGCCCCTCGGGCGTCTTTCTGAGGCAAGGAATCTGGTTTCGTCCCACCGTGAAGCGCGATGAATTCGTCGCGCTTTTTAAGGCGATGCTTGCGGCTGGGTTCGTGCTGAATCCCGACTACGAGGCCCCCGGGGTTATTCCCGAACTCAGTCCAGGGGAATGGGCAAGCTGGAAGACCGCCACAGAGCAGTGGGCAAAGGAGAGGACGTGATGGAGACTCTTGCCGGATCGTTGGGTTGGGAACTGCTGGCCCGAATGGTGTTTGGCTTTCTGGCCGCCGTGGCGGGAATTGCGCTGTGGGCCCATACCCGCGAGCCTTCCTGGATCCTTGTGATCGCCGCCACACTTCTCGGCTACATAGAAGTTCTGCTCCGATTCCTCGACACCCTGGGCATCTACTCGCTGGACACCTGGACCTGGGAGGGGTTGCCCGTTGTTCGTTTGCTCTTTTCCGGAGGAGTACCGCTACTCTATGCTCTGGGGCTCTGGGGCGCCATCCGGTCCTACCGGAAACCTTAAGCCGCCTCTAGCGTTGCACTACTCGGTTGCGGCCTTCGGCCTTCGCTTGATACAGGGCTTTGTCCGCCCTCTTGACTACTGCGTCCCAGTCCTCTTGCGGGGTCTTGACCGTCGTTCCGATCGACACGGTGACTGATCGATTGTCGGCGAGCTTCCAAGGGTACGATTCCACCGACTTTCGGATTTTCTCAGCAACAGAAGCGATCCCCTCCGCGTCGGTGTCGGGCATCACCGCAAGAAATTCCTCACCTCCCCATCGGATGAGAATATCGGCGGCGCGAAGCGTTGAGACCAGGCAGTCGCTGGCTGACTTGAGAACCTGATCTCCTACATCGTGGCCGGAGCTATCGTTGATCAACTTGAACTTGTCCAAATCCATGAGGGCGACGCCGATGGGGTTCTTCGTCCTGCGGCTCTTCTCCTCTTCATAATTCATATAGTCCCAACCCTTTCTCCGGTTGAAGAGACCGGTCAGGCTGTCACGGCTGGCTTGTTCGGCAAGGATCTTGTTGGCTTCTGCCAGTAGCACGTTGGCCTGAGATAAGGCTTTGTCTTTTTCCGCGAGTTCCCGCTGGTTCTGCTCGACCTGAAGGGCTTGCAGATTCAGCCGGTTGAGGGCGTCTTCCATGGTGAGCTGCAAACTTCGGAGCTTGAGCTGGGCCTTCACGCGGTATAGGACTTCCGAAGCGTGAAAGGGTTTGACGACATAGTCTGTCGCGCCTGCCTCAAACCCGAGAAGCAGGTCATTTTTGTTCGACAAAGCTGTCAGCAGAAGAACCGGAATGTCACGATGCCTGGGGTCGGACCTGCAATGTCTTGTCAGCGCTAGCCCGTCGGTGTCGGGCATCATGACATCAAACAAGAACAGGTCGAAGGAACGCTCCTTGATCAGAGCCAAGGCCTCGGTACCGTTCTTCGCCGTCGTCAGCTCTTCGCCCAACGGGGCCAGGATTCCTTTGACCAGCAACAGGTTGACCGGATCATCTTCGGCAATCAGGATGTTCATCGTTTGTCCTTAGGAAGGCAGTGTTTGAGGACTTCTTGCAACCCCAAGTAGGTAGCAGGTTTCATAATGGTCGCCGTCCAGGCCGCGGCTTGGGGCTGAACCAAACCCAGCGGTGCCAAACCAACAAGAAGCACCTTCTTGCCCGCTGCGGCTTTGGCCAGCCGGCCCCAAGTCGGGTCGTCAGACGAGAACTCGACCATCACCGCTTCGTAAGTAGCGGTTTCGAGTCGTTCCTCGGCCTGCTCGGGGGTGGAAACAAGGTCGACCCGATGGCCGAGTTTCTCTAGCATGCTGACCATGGCGAGCCGACTCAGAGAATCAGGATCCTGCAGGAGCACCCTCAGTTGAGAAACGGGTTCGTCCTCAACGCCCTCCATTTCCAACTCCACCCGTACTCGGACCCGGGTTCCGACTCCCGGCTCACCCCAAAGCCCCAGCCCGCCGCCCATTTTTCGCGCAATTCTGTCGGTCAGCGCCAGCCCAAGGCCGGTTCCCCCGAACTTTCGCGTGGGCGAAGAGTCTTCCTGCTGGAACGGAACAAACCCGTTGCCAAAACGATCGGTGGCCATGCCAATTCCCGTGTCCTCCACCGTCAGGTCTAGTTCGTAGCGGTCCTCGGTAAGCCTTTTGGCCTCCAGGAGGACCGATATGGACCCGCGGTCAGTGAATTTGACAGCGTTCGAGACGATGTGGTTCCAGGCCAAACCCAGGCGAACCGCGTCCCCTTGCAGAATCGGAGGGACTCCGGGTCCCGTCTCGACGACCCACTCAAGAACTTTTTCTTTCGCCAAAGGTTCATTCTTGGACACAACCGACAGCAACACGCTCTCTGGCGAGAACGGAGAAACCTCAAGTTGAAACTGGCCCGACTCGAATTGCGCGAGCTCAAGCAGATTATCCACCGTGCTCAGAAGTCTCTGGCCGCTTTGCGCGATCGTGCGAACCATGGAACGCTGCGACGAGTCCAGACGCGATACGTCAAGAAGGTGCGAAAATCCCAGGATTCCATTGAGAGGTGTCCTGAGTTCGTGGCTCAAGTTGGAGAGGAAATTCGTCCTGGAACGGTTGGCGACTTCTGCCGCCGTCTGGGCATCGAAAACGGCCGCCTGTGCCCGCAACAACAGAATACGGTCAGCGGCAAAACAGCAGAACAGCTTTAGCGCCTCGGCGTCTTCGGGGAGGAAGTCAGGATGATCGAGGCGGTGAATGGCGGTAATCGTGCCCACGTGGTGTCCCCTGGGTCCCAGGGGTGCGACGAGAATCGAACCGCAGGAGGTCTCGCGCCGCCGGCTTTGGGCTGCGGGGCTTTCCCTCGGGTCAGGTGGGGACTTCGGCGAAAGGGCGACCTCGCCTGTCTGCAAGACCCAGCCCGAGAGTCCCGCGGAGAGTTCGTCAAAACCGATGGTGGTCATCACTTCCGACCAACCCTGTCCTCCCCGGAGAAACTGCTGGACTTCCCCAGCCTCCCACTCAAACAGGATCAGCGCGACTCTGTCGGCTCCCGTGAGCCGGGTTGCTGAATCGACAATGGCTTGCAAGGCCTTCCTCATGCCAGGATCTTGCGGTGATGACTCAAGCGCTCCAAGGACCGCAATTTCTCCAGCTAACAGGGGATGCATCGCATCAAGCTAATCCGGGTTGGTTCCATCCGTCAAGAAAATCCCCTGGAATTGGATCTGCCCTATGACGGATACTAAGAACATGGACCCCATGCCTCCCGATGCGGACCTCTGGTTTGATCTCATGTCGAATGGAGCCGTCGTTCAGGACAAACAGGGAAGGATTGTTCGTTTCAACAGAGCCGCCACAACGATCCTGGGGCTCACCGGCGACCAACTGCTTGGACTGTCTTCCCATGATCCTCGTTGGCACGCGATCAAGGAGGACCTTTCCCCTTCTCCGGGAGAAGAACACCCCTCGATTCGCGCCTTGAGGCTGGGTCAACCCGTGCTCGACGAGCTAATGGGCGTTTTCCAAGTTCAGGAAAACCGGTACCGATGGTTGCGGGTGAACTCTCATCCGTACTCCGTCCGACAAGGCGAGAAACCGGAGTTTGTTCTCACGACCTTCGACGATGTAACGCCGTGGAAAGAGGCTCAGGACACCCTCCGTCATGAGCAGCAGCTGTTCCTCCAGGGGCCAGTCGTGGTTCTTCAAAGAAAGGGCGTCCCCAGCCGTTTGATGTACGTCAGCGAAAACTTTCGTTCAGTTTTCGGGATCGATCCCGAACCCTACCTCAGCGGTAAATTTGACCTCTGGGAAAGGTTCCACGACACCGACCGCACGACATTGGGTGCCACTTGGCAGGCCATTGTCCAGGGAGTCAGTCCGGCTGTTAACTCTGGTCAATTCAGGATGAGGGACGAGGGGGGCCAGTGGAGAACCGTGGACTATCGCATGGTGTTTGATCCCGGCGGACCCGATCACGAGCCCTCGACGCTGTCTTATTGGCTCGACCGCACCGAGGAATCGCATCTTGTCCGGCGGCTGTCGTTCACGCTCGAAGCCGCCAGGGCTGGAACCTGGGAATGGTCGAGCCCCTCTGGAAAGGTAGTCTTCGACAACGCCTGGGCGTTCCTAATGGGGTACAGCACCGAAGAGTTGGACGGCATGACTTTTCAGAATTGGTCGGCCCTAGTCCACCCCTCTGACCAAGACCTGTGGAAGCACCTGACAGAAAGCGTTGTTAGGGGGGAAACGGTCGCCCTGGATTTCGAAGTCCGTCAGCAGCACCGTTCGGGGAATTGGGGCTGGTTTCAGATTCGAGGGAAGGTTTTCGAAACCGATGTTCACGGTCTCCCAATTCGCATTCTGGGCACACAAGAGGATGTCACAGACAAAGTTCAGGCCGAACTCGAACGGTCGGCCCTTTCTCAGGTCGTGGAACAAGGGCCCACCGCAGTGATCTTGGCCGACCTTGAGGGTTCCATCGAGTACGTGAACCACCAGTTCACAGTTATTTCAGGGTACGAGCCCAACGAGGTCCACGGAAAGAACCCGCGGATCTGGAAATCTCCCGACGCCGATTCCAAGACCTACCGTGAAATGTGGCAGGCCCTGACCTCGGGGCAACCGTGGTTAGGTGAGTTGAAGAACCTCCGCAAAGATGGAACCCCCTATTGGGTTCAAACATCCATGAGTCCGATCAAAGACGCGTCCGGCCGGATCATTCGCTACGCCGGACAACAGATCGACATTACGGCCCGCAAGGCCATGGATGTCCGCCTCCAGCTGGCCCAGGAGGAAGCCGAGGCCGCCAACCGGGCCAAGTCCGACTTTCTAGCCCACATGAGTCACGAAATTCGGACTCCGATGACAGGGATTCTTGGGATGGCCGACCTGGCGCTCGCCCGACCTCTCGACGGCGAAGCCCGGAGGCAGGTCGAAACCATCAAGTCGAGCGGGGAAACCCTTCTCGGCCTCCTGAACGATATTCTCGACGTTTCGAAGATCGAAGCCGGAATGATGGATCTGGAATCGGTGGCCTTTTCTCTCGTTGAAATGCTGGCCACAACGCTTGCCCCCCTGAGGGTCTTGGCTGCCAAGAAGGGGCTCAGCCTCGAAATCAGAGTCGACGACGGCGGTGAAGAGTTTCGAACCGGCGATCCAATGCGCCTCCGGCAAATCTTGACCAACCTCGTGGGGAACGCGATCAAGTTCACGTCGCAGGGAATCATCGCTGTCACAGTCCGACCCGCCGACGGGCGCGTGCTGTTCAGCGTTCGCGATACCGGACCAGGAGTTCCTCTCGATCGGCGTCATCGCCTCTTTCAGCGTTTCAGTCAGGTCGAGACTTCGACGACGAGGAATTTCGGGGGAACCGGTCTAGGACTCGCTATCTGCCGCGAACTTGTCGAGAAAATGCAGGGTCAGATTGGGTACGCAGATGCCCAAGACCCTCCCGGTGGCACTTTCTGGTTCTCGGTCGCCTTGCCACCATCGCCTCAGCCGGGAGCATCCTTGTTGACGGCTCCTGTCGGGGAGGCTTCTGCCTCTTGGAAGCACTTCAAGGTCCTCGTCGCGGAGGACAATCCAGTCAATCAGCAAGTTGCCGTGGGCCTGCTGGGTCGTTGCGGGGTCGTTCCCCAAGTCGTTTCCGACGGTGAGGAGTATGCTGGCCCCCATCGTCAAGACCATTATTGGCGATTTCTTAGCTATGATC
>CAYYUZ010000139.1:0-9752 GCA_964475005.1 uncultured Spirochaetales bacterium | reverse complement strand
GTCTCGGCCGTTCCCAACCACCAAGTGGGGAGGACCACCCCTTTGCCGTTCCGAGGCTCGGTGGCCATGGGAGGAAACCTTGGCTATGAACTCGATTTGGGGAAACTATCGGTCGACGAAAAAGGCGAAGTTCGGCGACAAATCGCGACTTATAAAGAACACCGCGGCCTAGTCCAATTCGGTGATTTTTTTCGGTTGGTGAGCCCGTTCACGTCGCCCGCGGCGGCTTGGATCTTTGTCTCGCCTGACAAGACGAAGGCCTGGGCTTCTTACTACCAGGTTTGGAGCGAAGCAAACCTTGCTGTTCCATTTTTGAAACTCAAGGGACTCGACCGCAACGCAAAATACCAAATTGAGGGACTCACAAAAACGTTCGGCGGAGACGAGCTCATGGAAGCTGGTCTTCGCGTCCGCGATTTGACGTCCGACCACCAGAGTTGCTCCTGGTTGCTCAAACGCGTAGAATGAACCGATGACTATCGTCGAAATCGCCAGAGAGGCAGGAGTCTCCATTGCCACGGTTTCCAGGGTTCTGAACAACGGACCCGTAAGTTCGGAGAAGCGGGCGAAAGTCGAAGCCGTGATTACAAAATACAAGTTTTCGCCGAGCGTCCAGGCCCGGAGCATGGTCAGCAGGCAATCCGACGCCATTGGCCTCATTACCCATGGTATTAGCAACCACTTTAATCTGGATTTTATCGAGGTTGTCGAGCGCCGCTATAGTGAAATGGACTTCTTGCTTTACGTGTGCATTTGTCAACGTGAAAAACAGCGTGAGAATGAGGAACGCTATCTTCAGAATCTCGTTTCGCGTCAGGTGAACGGAATCATTTTGCATGATGCCACACCAGAAAACTATGAGTCTGGCCTTATTCAGCATATTGCCCAGCAAGTTCCGCTCGTCGTTGTGCACTCCCTCCCTTCTTGCGAAGGCGTGAATTCGGTCGGAGTGGACCAAGAAATGGGAATGAAGAGGGTCATGGAGCACCTCCTCGCCCTCGGTCATCGAGACATCCTCTTTGTCCGCGGGAACATAGGTTATAGTTTCGACACGAAAGAGGTCGTCTGGAGGAACTGTCTGAAATTGGCAGGGGTGACCCCCTGTGATGACAATATCATCGTGATTCCCGAAGGGAATTCGGAGTTTGGAATCCTAGAGACCGAGGAATCTGTCAAGGGATTCTTGAAGAGCCGGTCCAAGGTTCCGACAGCGATCTTCGGTTGCAATGACATCATGGCTACGGGCGCTCTCAACGCTCTGCGTTCAATGAATCTCAGGGTTCCTGAAGACGTTTCTCTCATCGGGCATGACAACACGATTCTCGCTGCTAGCGGAAGGTTCACTTCGGTTGATTTGAAGACTCCCAGTGTGGGACATGCTGCGATTGACTTACTGTCGTACGCCATGAACGGTGTAGACAAAGAACCCCGGCGGGTCATCATTTCGCCTGAAATTATCCTCCGAAACTCAACAGGGCCGGCGCGAATAGGCTAGATTCTTCCGGGGCGTCGCTCCTGGTCGAGGTTGGAAAAGAGTGTGTGCCACTAGCATAATGGGTCAATCCCGTTGGTTTCAACTTCGCAACTTCAAGGTTGTAGTTCGGTAGCTTGGGTCGCAGATGATGGATGTGATGGAGCCCGATGTTCCCCGAAAACCACCGGAGAATTTTGGGCAACTTGGAGTGGGAGCTACCGAGCATCGCGGCGTCAAAGGAAGTCCATTCGTCCTCCTGTGCCCAATGCCCTGGGTCAAACTGATGCTGGACGCACAAAAGCCACACACTGACAACCCAGGTCAGGAACAAATCCGGCAGATGAACGAGAAAGAAGATCCCATCCACCTAAATAACCAACTGCAAGGGCGAAACAGGCAACGCCAAGTTTCGTCAACCATACACTGACTTTTTCGGGAACGGGCGATGTAGACGGCAACCGATGAATCAACAAGAAGAGAATGGGCGCGACGAGGAAGAACATGAAGACTGGATTGCGGTAGATCCTATACCAAAGATGCGTTCCGATGGACGACGCCTTGAACTCTTCCAAAGTCAAAGTCCAGACGTCCCCGACCTCTCTTTTGTCAAGGTTGGCGTATGTCGCGTGGTGGATATCGTTCGGACGCCTCAAGTCCCTATAGGCGGTCAACATGAATATCCCAAGTACCAAGCCGAACCCCGTTCCTACTTATAAGTTGTTATAGAATAAAGAAGTAGGAGTAGAAGAACTAACGTGTGACACCCGATTTATCTTGCAATGTCTGATGAGCATTTTCGCAGCAGTTTCCCGAACAGAATTTGCTGCTCCAAACTCCGTTGGGGGCTGCCATTGATACATGCACCGTTTCCGCACCGATGGGGAAACCTGCAAGGCGTCCTTCCGGCATTGTGACCTCTACTTAACAACGTTAAATATTAACCTTGTTAAATTTCGTTATTGGAATTAGGATTGAAAGAAGGAGTCCTGATTATGGCACGAATCGCGATCATTGGCGCCGGTGTCGGCGGCGTTCCTGCGGCTTTGGAGATGAAACACCATTCTCGAAAAGGTGACGAGGTGATAGTCGTCTCCGATACTCCGACCTTTCATTTTACCCCATCGAACCCCTGGGTAGGCTTCGGCTGGCGCAGGCCTGATCAAATCAAAGTACCTCTGGCCCCCATGCTCAAAAAAAAGAAGATTTCTTTCGTCCAACAGGCGGTTGCCAAGATTCACCCCAAGGAGAACCGACTGGAAATGAAAGATGGGACGTCTCTGGAGTATGACTACCTCATCATTGCCACTGGACCGCGGCTGGCCTTCGACGAGATTCCAGGACTGGGGCCGCACGGTGGATTTACCAAATCCGTGTGCCATGTCGATCACGCTGCCGAGACCTTTGAGGACTGGAAGAAATTCTGTGAAGCCCCTGGCCCCATGATCGTAGGCGCGGCTCAAGGTGCCAGTTGTTTTGGTCCGGCGTACGAGTACGCTCTCCAAGCCGACACGGACTTGCGGCGACGGAGAATCCGCGACAAGGTTCCGATCACCTACGTGACCAGTGAGCCATACATTGGACATCTGGGCCTGGGAGGCGTCGGCGATTCGAAGGGCTTACTTGAAGGTGCCTTCCGGGACAAAACCATCCGGTGGATCTGCAACGCCAAGATACAGAAAGTTGAAGAGGGAAAGATGACCGTCATGGAGTGTGACGAGGAAGGCAAGGACAAGAAGGTCCACGAGTTGCCTTTCAAGATTTCCATGGTTCTCCCGGCTTTCACTGGTGTCGATGCTGTTCGCGGCGTCGAAGGTCTTGTCAACCCAAGAGGGTTCATCCTAATCAATGAAAAGCAGCAGAGCCCCACCTTTCCCAACGTTTACGGCGTCGGCGTGTGCGTGGCCATCGCACCCAAGGAACCGACTCCAGTCCCGACAGGAATTCCTAAGACAGGGATCATGATCGAGGCGATGGCGGTAGCGGCGGCTCTCAACATCCGGTCCCAAATGGATGGCCAACAGCCGGAAACCGTGCCGGAGTGGAATGCTCTGTGCGTGGCAGACACGGGCGACAGCGGCTTCGGATTCATCGCAATTCCGCAGATCCCTCCCCGGAATATCACGGTGGCGAAGAAAGGCTGGTTACTCCATGTCGGAAAAGCCATCTTTGAGAAGTATTTCCTCCGCAAGATCCGGACCGGAGTTGCCAGTCCCTTTTACGAGAAATTGGGCTTGGGAATGATGGGATACAAGACGCTGAAGAAGAAATAGTTCTGGACCAGGCGAGTTGCGTGTCGTCCGGGGAGTCATCGAGGGAAGGTTTGAAAGTGCAGCAATTGAACGACCTTTGTCATACTAAAGACCTCGTGGCGACCGTTGTTCAGTTGGAAGCCTGTCTCCGAAAGGAGGTCGGCATTAACCTGAACCAGGCCTTTGTTCTTTGTTGTTTGGCTCGTGTACCCCTGAGCGCTGGCGCGATAGCCGATGAGTTGAGAATTCACGGTGCCAGCCTTTCCCGTATCATCAAGGTCCTTCACAGCAAAGGCTACATTTATCGGAATCTCGACTCCCGAGACAGTCGGCAGAAGGTTTTGGCTCTGACCGAGGAAGGCAAAAGAAAAGCGTTGCTTCTCGCAGAATATGAGGCAAGAGAGTTCCCCTTGACGGTTGTCGGTCGAGAGCTTGTGGAAAAGAGATGACTCGTTCATTATAGGCAATATTTAACGGTGTTAAATGTTAACATAGTTATTGTTTCACAAGGTTAAGGCTTGACCTCGTGGGACGATCCCTCTGTTAGGAGAAGACAGCTTGCGGAGGAATTCATGGCAAAATATTTGATCGTCGGAGGGGTCGCCGGAGGGGCGACTACAGCGGCACGGTTGCGTCGCAACGACGAGGCTGCTGAAATTATCCTGTTTGAGAAAGGGGAGTACATCAGTTACGCCAATTGTGGCCTTCCTTACTATCTGGGGGGAACGATCACCGATCGCGACAAACTGTTTGTCCAAACTCCTGAAACCTTCCAGGCCACCTTGAACGTTGACGTGAGGGTCAATTCTGAAGTCGTCGCCATCGACAAGGACCGTAAGTCAATTACGGTCAAACGGGTTCCTCCCGGGGGTAGCCACACAGAAACCTACACTGAAACCTACGACAAGCTCGTCCTAAGTCCAGGGGCCGAGCCGGTGAGGCCTCCCATCGTTGGTATCGACACGCCCGGAATATTTACCCTGCGCAACGTTGCTGACACCGACAGGATTAAGACCTTTGTCGACATCAAGAAGCCTCGTCGCTGCGTGGTTATCGGCGCGGGCTTCATTGGTCTGGAAATGGCCGAAAATCTCCACCAACGCGGAGTGTTCGTCACCATCGTCGAAATGGCCGCTCAGGTGATGGTCATGCTTGACCACGAGATGGCCGCCGAAGTTCACCAGCACTTCAAGACCAAGGGTGTGGAATGCTACCTCGGAGACGGAGTGCAATCACTTAAGCCTCAGGGAGAAAAAATCAGCCTCAAGCTCAGTTCTGGAAAAGAACTTGAAACCGACATGATTATCCTTTCGATTGGTGTCAGGCCCGACTCGGCTCTAGCCGCTCAGGCCGGGCTTGAAATTGGGACGACGAAAGGAATCAAGGTCAACGAATTCCTCCAGACTTCTGATCCGTCGATTTATGCCGTTGGCGACGCCATCGAGTTCCCCAGCCCCATCACCGGAAAGCCCACCATCACCTATCTTGCGGGACCGGCCAACAAACAGGGTCGGATCTGCGCCGACAACCTCGCCTTTGGCAACAAGTCGAAATACAAAGGCGCCATCGCCACCGCGGTCGCCAAGGTCTTCGATTTGACTGTCGCTTCGACGGGGGCCAGCGAGAAACTTCTCAAAAAGGAAGGAATTCCGTTTTACAGCTGCGTGACCCATGGTTCCAGCCACGCCGGCTACTACCCAGGTGCCATGGCGATGACACTCAAACTCCTTTTCAGCCCCGAAGGAAAGATTTTGGGGGCCCAGGGCGTTGGCTACGAAGGAGTCGATAAGCGGATTGATATGATCGCCGTCCTTTTAGGAAAAGAGGGAACCATTCAAGATCTGACGGAAATCGAACACGGTTACGCGCCTCCCTACTCCAGCGCCAAAGACCCTGTGAACGTGCTAGGCTTTGTGGCCGAGAACATCCTGACGGGAAAAACGACCTCGGTCCGGTGGGATCAGCTCAAGGATTTGAAGGACGCTTATCTTCTCGACATTCGAACCCCTGACGAATTTGGGATAGGTACGTTGCCCGGTGCGGTCAACATTCCCCTTCCTCTCCTGCGCAACCGCCTGGGAACCCTCCCCAAAAACAAGAAGATTCTGACCTTCTGCGGAGTGGGCCTGCGCTCGTATATGGCCGAACGCATCTTGAAGCAAAATGGCTTCGACGCCGCCAGCCTTTCGGGCGGCTACAAAACTTGGGAGCACGCCACCATGAAACAATCGAACGAGGACATCTTCGCCAAGGACTTCATCGGCAAGGACAGTCAGATCTATCAGACCGACCCCGAGCGAACCGACCCGATCCGGCCCTCGTTCATCAAGCTCCTTGAGGTCGATGCGATGGGACTTCAATGTCCGGGGCCCATCCTCAAACTCAAGACTGAAATGGACAAACTCGGACCTGGCGAACGGCTTCGCGAGACGGCCTCCGACCCAGGGTTCGCCAGTGACGTGGCCAGTTGGGCCAAAATGACTGGGAATACCGTGGTGGAACTCACTCAGGACAAGGGCAAGATCGTTGCTGTCGTAGAAAAAGGAAATGGCGCGCCGCTGTCCCCGATGGCTGGCGGAAGCAACACCACGTTAATCGTCTTCAGCGACGACATGGATAAAGCCTTGGCCAGTCTTGTCATCGCCAACGGTGCTGCCAGCGCGGGAAAACAGGTCACCATGTTCTACACATTCTGGGGACTCAACGTGATCAAGAAGGTGAAGAAACCCGCAGTCAAGAAGGACTTCCTGGGCCGCATGTTCGGCATGATGCTCGCTCCCAGCCTCCAAAGTCTGAAGCTTTCTAAACTCCACATGGCGGGCATGGGAACGTGGATGATGAAAGGGCGGATGAAGAGTCTCAAGATCGACAGCCTTCAGGAAATGCTCGACAGCGCCTTGAAGTCCGGCGTCCGCATGGTGGCCTGCAATATGAGCATGGAAGTCATGGGAGTGAAGATGGAGGAACTGATCGACGGCGTCGAGGCTGGGGGCGTCGCCGCTATGCTCGAAGCTGCAGACACCAGCCGCGCAACGCTTTTCATCTAGCATGACTCCCGATTCACTGGTCACCTTCTGGCGGGCTTTCCCGGTTCTTGATCCTTCTGATCCGGTTCTGAAACTAGAATTGGCCCCGCGCCCCCAGATTCATGGGGAGGCGGGGAAGATTCTGGTGAGAGACGGCGAAGAATGTTCGGCAGCGCCCCTGGTTTTGAAGGGCTCCCTGAGGGTTTCCAAGATGACGAAGAACTCCAAGCAAATCAGTTTGTACACCATCGGTCCCGGTGAATGTTGCCCTTTGACCACATCGTCCTTGATGGGAGGGGACCCCTTTCCGGCGACGGTTTCGGTCGAGATAGATACGGATGCTGTCATGGTTCCTTCGGCGCTGTTTCTTTCGCTGATCGGGCGTTCGATTAGTTTCCGGCGTTTGGTTTTCGGGCAGTTTGCCCGGAGGCTGGGGTCGGTGATCGAGCTTGTGGAAGCCCTGGCATTTCGCCGTTTGGACGAACGCTTGACCGAGTTCCTGCTCAAAGAACAATGTGACCGTCGACTGGGACTGACGCATCAGGAGATCGCCGACCGCCTGGGAACCAGCCGCGAGGTCATCAGCCGGTTGCTGGGCGATTTTGAGTCGCAGGGCTTATTGGTCACCCACCGGGGGTATTTGGAGCTGACGGGACTGGCAATGTGACCGTTGTCACAGACCTGGTGAAATCGGGGCTGTAGCTTGATTACAAGGAGGGCAATATGCCCAAGAATGTAGGCCTTATCGACAAGATCGTCAGGTTCATCATCGCCGTCGGCCTTGTAGTTTTCGGACTCCTCAATATCTCCTCAGGACTCTGGTGGGTCGGACTCATCGCCGTTGTTCCCTTAGTGACTGGGATCGCGGGGTACTGCCCCATTTGGCACGTTTTCGGGGTCAAGACGGTCTCGATCAAGAAGCTTTAGGAAGCGCTGGGGGATCTCTTTTCCCCCAGCACTCCTTTCCTCTTGACCAACTACATATGAAATAGTATATATAGATGAGAGGGAATATGAATCCAGAACGCGTTCTGATTATTGGGGGAGTCGCCGGTGGCGCCACTGCCGCGGCTCGGGCCCGCCGTCTTTCCGAGACGGCGGAAATTACCTTAGTGGAACGGGGCCCCTACGTCTCCTTTGCGAACTGCGGTCTTCCCTATTTTCTGTCTGGGGACATCAGCAAACGCTCTCACCTGCTTCTCCAAACCCCCGAAGGTTTTGACGGGAGATACAGGGTCAAGGTCTTGTTGGGCACCGAAGCCGTTGAAATCGACCGAGAAAGCAAACGAGTGAAGATTGTCGATTCGGAAGGCGAGCAGTGGCTGGGTTACGATAAGCTGATCTTGGCGCAAGGGAGCAACCCCATCCTGCCTCCCCTGCCAGGGTCAAAGGCCCCCCACACTTTCAAACTGTGGACGGTCCCTGACATGGACCGTCTTCAATCCTTTCTGGTGGAGAAGAATCCGAAGACGGCGGTCGTAGCCGGCGGCGGGTTCATCGGCCTCGAGATGGCTGAGGCGTTTCATGCTCGGGGCTTGAAGGTGACCGTCGTCGAACTGGCACCCCAGGTACTGGGCGTCCTGGACAAGGAGTTCGGAAACGTCGTGGCCAGTCATCTTCGCCAGCATGGTATCGGCGTCGAAACCGGTGTTGGCTTGAAGGCGGTCTTGGAAAACACCAACGAGATTGAACTTTCCGACGGCCGCAAAATCCCCGCTGACCTCGTACTTTTCTCGGTCGGAGTGAGGCCTGAATTGACCCTCGTGAAGCAGGCCGGTCTGACCTTGGGAGAGTCGGGTGGTCTTCTCGTTGACGAGTTCCTGCGGACTTCGGACCCGGCGATTTGGGCCGCTGGCGACATGATCGAAGTTGTTCAAAAAGTCTCCGGACGCAAGGTGAGGATTCCCCTAGCGGGTCCCGCCAACCGTCAGGGCCGCATCGCCGCCACCAACGCCCTTGGCGGATCCATGAAGTATCGAGGGGCACTTGGGTCCAGTGTCGTTAAGATTCTCGACGCGACGGCCGCTGCCACTGGCCTAACGGAAAAAGCCGCCAGGGATGCAGGCTTTTCCGTCGGGGTTTCGGTCGTTCACAAGGACCACCATGCGGGCTACTTCCCTGGCGGCAAAATTCTGACTCTGAAGCTCGTCTATGACCGGAAGAACGGAAGGCTTTTGGGCGCCCAGGCGTTCGGGCTCGAAGGCGTCGACAAACGCGTCGACGTTTTAGCGACCGCCCTGGCCGGAAAGCTGACCCTAGAAGACCTTTCGGAGCTCGATCTGGCCTACGCACCGCCGTATTCCAGCGCCAACGATCCGGTCAACATGGCGGCCTTCGTAGGGATGAACGACCTCGACGGTTCCAGTCCGCTTGTGACGGCCGACGAACTCTCCTCTCGGTTCTCCGAACAGACCGACCGTGTCCTCGATGTTCGCAACTTGGGAGAATACGCCAAAGGCCATGTCCCAGGGGCGCTGAACATCCCAGTCGACGAGCTTAGGTCAAGACTTTTCGAGATTCCCCGAGATAAGAATCTCTTCGTACATTGCGCCGTCGGATTTCGAGGCCACCTTGCCGTCCGGATTCTTAAACAAAACGGTTTCAAAAACCTCTCCAACGTCACAGGAGGGTATACCAGCATGAAGGCCTCGGGCCTTTTCCAGGAGGAAAAATGATGTCTGGAAACATCGTTCTCACTAAGATTCAATCGGGTGCCGCCATCGTCGATGTTAGGTCACCCGACGAATTCGCCGACGGGTTCTACCCCGGCGCCAAGAACATTCCCGTGAATCAGCTGGTTCACAGGCTGGCCGATGTGGGACCTAAAGACAAGCCCATTGTTGTCTATTGCGCTTCCGGAGGACGAAGCGCCGTGGCTCAGCAGATTTTGAAGGCCAACGGCTTTGCCGATGTGACCAATGCGGGCGGTCTAGAGGACATGCCAGAATGAGCCCCGAAGTGGCCGCTTGGCTGGCTCAGTTGCCGTGGATTCCGCTCGTGTTC
>CAYYUZ010000138.1:0-9761 GCA_964475005.1 uncultured Spirochaetales bacterium | reverse complement strand
CCTCGCTCTCCCTCGATCTTGCCAAAACGACGATCTTCTGCGCCCGATTCTTCTGGGACTTCGCTTCGCTCGTCGGCGGCAAGACGGTTCCCCGAAAGGTATTCGCAAATCTTACTAAATCACTCGGATTTTATCTTGACAGGAGAAATCCGCCATCTCAGAGTGTCCGTATCCGTTCCTCTTAGGAGCCCGCCATGTTCAAAAAAGTTCTTTCCGGTTTTCTGATCACCTTCGTCTTCCTAACAAGCTTCGTCTGCGCCCAGAACCTCGATCCTCAGCCGTACAAGTTCAGCTGGAAAGCTACAGAAGGAGCGGGCGGGTACCTTGCCGAAGTTCAGGACTTGTCTGGCAACGCGGTCGCCAGCCAGCAGGTCTCCAGCGCCGTGACTTCCATCACCCTCAAATTGGTGCCCGGAAGCTACCAGTTGAAAATGACCACCTTGAACCGGTTGCTGAAGGCGGAGGCCTCGACCGATTGGCTGCCCATCCACGTCGCCGCAGCTGGCCCTCCGAAGGTGGGAAGTGTTTCCCCGATCTTGGTGGTTCCGGGTACGGAGGCTAGCCTTGATGTGCCCGTCAGTGGGTTGGCCCAGGATGCGACCGCGGCATTGACGACGCCCACTGGTGCCACGATAGCGTTGCCGGTCGGACAGCCTTCCGGGGGGGTGCTCAAGCTGAACCTGCCGACACTGACCGAGCGGGGCGACTACTCGATCGCGATCACCAATCCTCCGAAGCTGACCACGACCGTCGCGGGAAAGCTGAGCGTCCACTATTCCGTTCCGGTCGTTGATAACATTGATCCGCCGAGTCTCACACAGAGTGCCATGGCTCAGGCACTCCATATCACAGGAAGAAACTTCTCGGGAGAGGCCGTCGTTGTGTTGCAAGGGCAAGACGGCAAACAGGCGTCTTTGGTCATCAACCAGCGTTCCGACACCAGCCTCACCGCCATCGTGCCGCCGAATCTGGGTGCCAACGCCTATCAGGTGATGGTCGCCAACGCCGCCGACGAACTGCCGGTATCGAGCGGAAGTATTGCGGTCCGGGCGGTTGCCCAGGGGCCCAAGATTGGCGCGCTGGTCGTTGAAAAAGGTCAGCTCGCCATCACCGCGAGCAGTGCCGGAACCGTCACTCTCCTGGGACAGAGCGTACCGATGCCGTCGGGAGTCACCTTGCCGGTGAGTGATGTGAACGCAGGGGACTTACCCATCCAAATGACCTACGCCGATGGAAAGACAGAGACACAGGTCGTGAAAGTTGTCCCTGGGCAAACGACCAAGGTCGTGTTTGCGGAGGCGGCAAAGGCCAATATTGCTGCCACAGGCCCGTGTCTGATCGTCTGCAAAGTCGACGTCATCAATCCGAAGGCAAGCCGTCTGACCCGCGACTACAGGTTGGGTTTTTCTGGCGGGAACGTGTTCTCCGTCGCCATCCCTGATTCGAGCGGCTATGTGTCCTTTCCGATTTCGAGCGCAAACGTCAAAATTGTCGACATCATCGGCTCACTCAGAGGGGGACTGACCGGCGCCAATATCTCGCGCAGGATGTCGTTCTCTCTGCCCTACTCTCCGGGTCGGGTAATCATCCTGAACTACGTCATCCAGCGAACCGTCACCGAAGTCAGCAATCATTACACGGACGGAATCTCAACGAGAAAGATCACTGCCCAAGAACGAAGGGAGTTCTGGGACAAGATTGGCGCGAGACAAGAGTTTGCCGCGCTTTCTCTGGCAGAAGCTTCTCCTGGGTTGATCGAGGCAACCACTCCAGAAATCTCGCTGGACTACGGATTGGTCCACGTCGATGCCGGGGGAAGACCCATCCAGCTTCGCGCCAAAGTCAGCGGCGACAAAGACAAGGCTTCTTTGCGGTGGAGTTCGTCTGCCAATGAAGTTGCAACCGTCTCTTCGGAGGGGCTTGTTGCGGGTTTGACAGCCGGTACGGCTTTGATTTCGGCCAAGTTTGACGACGGAGCAACCGCCACCTGCGTGGTCGCCGTCTGGCAAACCGATGACCAGGGTTTTTCTCGCTTTGTGTGCAACGATCCGCTCCTCTACGATTGGGGCTTTGCGCACAACCTCCGATCAGCCGATACAAAGCTCTTGGGCGGGCCTCCTCTTTCAGTCATTGTTAAGAAAAATTCTGGACTCAAGACGCAAGGTTTTGGTGTCCGGTTTTTCCAGCAAGACGCCCAGAACTTCTATCAGCTCCTGATCACCAACGAAGGAAAGTACCTCTTCGAAAAGAAAGTTGCAGGGAACTTCTCCACGATCATACCTTGGTCCGACGCCTCTGAAATCAACAAAGGAGACGGGATGGCCAACACGCTGTCGGTTTCGCAGCCAAGCGCTGATTCGCTAACAATCTCGATCAATGGGAAGCCGGAGAAAACCGTTCACGACTCGTCGTTTGACCACGGGACGACTTCCTTTTTTGCATCGGTCGGAAACCCCATTGGCGAGTTTCAGGAGAACTTTCCCGCAGTTCCGGTCGACATCCGCTTCAAACAAACGTCATAATGCATCGAGAAAATCTTGATAGGCCTGCTGCAGACGGTTGAAGACGGGGTGGGCGCCGAAGGTTTTGGCGTCGATCTTGTCGATGGGAACTAGGCCTGAGGCACTAGTGAAGAAGACTTCATCGGCGGCCAGAAAGAACTCGGGCGTTTGAAAGGCTTCGATCACCGGAATTCCTAGACTTCGACAGAAGCGGATCACCGCCATTCGGGTAATTCCCGATAGAATGTAGCGGCTTTCGGGCGCGGTGTAGACGGTTCCGCCTTTGACCGCAAAACCGTTGCTTCGGGTCCCTTCGGTCACCGCCTTCGTTCCGTCGATATCTCTTACCAGCAACGCGTCATCGAAGCCGGCTTTCACGGCTGCATTGATGGCCAGAACGCTTCCCAGAAGGTTGATGGTCTTGATGTGGCAAAAAGCGTGGCGTTCATCGGGCAGGAACTGAACGCTCTGGCCGCGGGGAAACCAGTTCAGGCTTCGGGAGGGAATCTCGTGAATGAACCCGGTCAACAGGGGTTTGCAGTCGCTGATGATGTGGGATCGAGGCAGCTGCCAGCCTCGGCTCCATTGAAAGTAGACCATCCCGTCACGGACGCCAGAACTCTCGACTAAGCGGTCGCTGAAGCCTTCAATCTGCTTGCGGGTGAAAGTTGGTTCGATGCCGACGGCCCGGACGCTACGGTCAAAACGGTCGAGGTGTTCGTACCTCAAAACGTGCTTGCCGTGGTCGACGACCCAGGCTTCGTAGACTCCGTCGCCAAATTGATACGCGCGGTCATGAAGACGGATGACGGGCTTTTCGGGGTCGACAATCTCGCCGTCGTAGAAACCTAGATCCTTCATGAAGCCCTCTTTATGCGTTTGGTGGCTCTAGTGTGACCCAGGAGACGGCCCGAATCAAGAGGAGAAAAAAACTGACACGGAGAAGTTCGGGCTACAGGAGGGTCGAGGGGTCGCGTGTGCGATAGGTTCCGCGTTGAAGCCCCAAGGCCCGCTTCTTGGCGATTTCATGAAAGTTGGGGGAATCCACCCATTCCCCTTGGTAGAAGAAGCCGTCCATTTCGGACCGGATCAAAAAGGAGCGGTAGAGCATAACGGTTTCGATGGGGTTCAGGTCGCGATCATACACTTGCTTGATCTTGCCTTCCGCGTTCCGTTCGATGAACATGGCCTCGTAAAAACGAGAGATTCCTTGAACTTCTTCCAAATGCGCTTTATCAACCATCGAGATGCTACGAAGAAACCTGAGTTCTTGGCGACAGGAGGCGGTCAATTTCCCGGTAGAGAACTTCGGCTTCCACGGGCTTGGCGACGAGCTCGTCCATGCCGCAGGTCTTCACCCTTTCACGGCTTTCTGGCAATCCATGCGCGGTCAGGGCAAGGATGGGCAGTCGCCCCGTTCTCCCTCTTTCCCATTCGCGGATGGTGCGCGCGGCCTCGAGGCCGTCCATAATCGGCATCTGGATATCCATGAGGACAAGTTGAAAGTCGCCCGATTTGGCCCGTTCGACGGCGTCGCGCCCGTTGTCTACGGCCTCGCCGATGAGGTTGGCGCGCTTCAAAAAGGCCAGCACGAGTTGTTGGTTGGTGGGATTGTCTTCGGCGATCAAGATCCGCTGGCCTTGGAATTGCGTCATCGCTGACATTGTCTGGCGTCCCTGCGAAATTTGTCAACAAGAATGAGGTCTCTGGCGGTTCAAAGGCCCTATATTGAGAACACGGGAGGTGGTCTCAGGCGCCTTGAGGATCCGGCAGGAAGTTTGGCGCGTTCTCCTCGGGATACTCAAAGACTCCCCCGATCAACCAGGGGCCATCGATCATCTCGCGGTGAAGTTGGTACAAGACCCTCCAGACCGACCCTTGATCGTCGGTCATCCTGACCCACTGGAACGAAAAATAGGTTCCCACTCTGGGGGCAAGAAACCTGTACGCGACATGGTGGAAAACGACGGGGTAACGCAACTCGACCATCAACAGGAAGCCCTCGGGGTCTTCGAACCTTTGGCGGATTTCGGGCACCGCGAACGAAAGCGCCTTGGGCGCATCGTTGTCGGCGAAGGCGGTCCATTGGCTGGAGATGACCGCCTGGATGGCGTCCACCTCCGGAGGTTGAGGCTCCTGGGCGAACGTGGTGCCCGCTGTTCCCATCCCCAAAACGAAAAAAGTGATCCAAAGAGAGGGCCGAAGTGTCATTCGCAAACCTCCTCACAACACCTAAAGCTCTAAAGTCGCGATTTTTTGCAATAACGGCCACTGCCGGCCGTCTAGAAGGGTGATGGAACCAATGATTGAAGATGAAACCGATGACCCTCCCGATTGGGAGGGGTTCTACGAGGAGCAGCGGCCGCGGCTACTTGGCTGGGTTTCGAGCCGGTACGACGACAAGGATAGCCAGGATGCCGAAGATGTGGTCCAGGACGTGTTTGTCAGCCTCCTCGACAGCGCCCTGCATCCGATCGAGAATCTTGCCGCCTACGCGTACACCGCGCTCAACCACCGAATCACCGACCTGTTCCGCCGAAAATCGCGGCAGACGCTGAGCCTTGAGGACCTCGAAGACACTCTGGGCGGACACGCCCTTGACCGAATCCTCGAAGATCCGGGTCTGTCGGTCGAGCGTTCGGTTGACCGGGAAGAGACCCTGGCCGAACTGAGACGGGCCATGGCGCAACTGCCGACAGACCAAAGGGCCGTGCTTGTAGCGACAGAAATCGAGGGGCGAACCTTTCAGGAACTCGCCGAAGAATGGGACGAGCCGCTGGGAACACTGCTGTCGCGCAAGCACCGGGCCGTCGGTCGACTGAAGAAGATTTTGAAGACTTCGCGTTAAGGAGAGTAAAGATGCGAACAAACAATCGAGGCGGAAATCCCGCCTGGTGGGTACTGAAGGGACTGGGCATTTTGGTCGTCGTGGCCGCTGTCGTCAGCCTCTTGGGACTAGTTGTGATGGGACTGTGGAACGCCGTTCTGCCGACCGTTTTTGGCTTCAAGGTCATCGATTGGCCTTTGGCTCTGGGATTGTTGGTTTTGGCCAGGATCCTGTTTGGGTTTCCAGGACCCCGTCACGGGCCTTGGGGACACAGGAGAGGGCCGCACCCCCGTCCTGGGTTTTCGGGTGAAGGCTGGGGCCGCCGGGCTGATCAGTGGAAGAACTACCACGACTTCTGGAAGGAGGAAGGCGAGGCCGCTTTTGATGCCTATCTAAAGAAGAAGGACTCCGGATCTGTCTAGAGTGGGTTCGCCAAAATAGCTAGGGCTAGGATCTTGCCCTTTTGACTTTGCCTCAAGGTCGCTTCGGTCCTCGCCGTACTTACCAGTACGGCTGTGGGCGTCGCGGCCTTTCGGCTTCGTCAAAAAGGCGATCTCCGTCGCCCCAAAACCCTCCTGCGGAGGGTTTTATAAGCCCTGAGGCGGAGCCGACCCGAAGGGGCAGGGCGCTGGGGTGGCCGTCGCTTCGCTCGCCGCCTCGATGGTTTCTTTCCTGATCCCGTTGAGTTCTTAGTTCGGCTATGTGAACGGACCTCGGTGACCGGACTTCGGCCTCTACTTGGTCTTGGTGATGGTCAGGGTCTGGGTCTTTTCGTGAAACGTGAAGGTGTAGGGGCCAGGTTCCGTTGTGGTCAGTTTCAGATTCTGATACTGGGACTTGTCGCTCTCGACCGTGATCGAAGGGTCGTTCTGCGGGTCGAGATTCAGGCCCACGTCTGACCCAGGACCCCAGCCCAGCCAGAGGTTGCCGTCGTTGATCTTGGCGAGAATGGCGGTTTCCTTGAGCGGCACCCCGGCGAGCTGCCAGGTGTAGTCGGCCACGAGCTTCATCGCGGTGCCTGGACCCCACTTGTCCCACTCGCCGCGCAAATGAGGTGCTTTCAGAAGGGTGTGGAAGCCGTCGGCGCTGACATACTCTGTGGGCGCAGGGCCGCTAGTCGCACCGGCGGCCACCACATCTTGCGGTGCCTGTGCCGGACGCAAGTTTTTTTCACCCAGCGCGATCACCCGCACGGCAAAGGGACCAAGCGCTTTGACGGTCAAGGCCGAACCAGAGATGGTCGCGCCGTCAGTTCCGAACAAGACCGAGACATCTTTCGGGGCCCCGTCACCCAGATCGATTTTCAGATCGGGAGTGCTGGACTTTCCAAGGTTCGCCACGACAAGACTGCGTTCCTTTCCGGTACTTCTGATGAAGGCCAAAACGCGGCTTTGTCCGGCGACCGTCAACGGTTCGTAGTCGCCGCGGCGAAGGCTGGGGCGCTGCTCGTGCAAGGCGATGGCCGACCTCTCCCAGTTCAGAAGACTGCCTGGGTCGGCCCTCTCCTCGGCCTCCTTTTTCCAGTCAAAGGGCTGGCGCAAGTTGGTGTCGATGCCCGCCTCGCCCGGCATGCCGATTTCATTGCCGTAGTAAACGATGGGCATTCCGGGCGCAAAGAACTGAAACGCGGTCACGAGCTTGAGTTTAGCCGGGTCATCGATCGCGGTCGCGGGGCGGCTGGCAAAATTGTCGTGGTTGGACAGGAAGGTGGCCATCCAACCTCCTACGGGGATAACCTTTGTCTGTTCCCAGAGGAAGTATTCGTTGAGCGACGGACCATCAAGCCTCCCGATCATGGCGGCAAAGGGGAAGTCGAGGCTCTCGTGAAAGCCCGGTTGGGCGGGCTGCGCCGAATCGGCCATATATTTCAGGATCATCTCGCGGTCGTCGTTCCAGTTCTCGGCGACCATGAACTTGTAGAGGGGCCTTCCGCTGGAGTCCTGTTTTTTAGCGTAGCCGTCTAGAACGCGGCGCACGTCTTGAAAATAGGCAAGGGTTTCTGGCTGGTCCAGGTATCCCGAACCGTTGGAATTCAAGTCTTCGAAAAGGTAGCGGACGGCGTCGACACGCATGCCGTCGAAGCCGAAGTCCAACCAATAGGTGTAGACGTCCTGCATCGCCTGGCGAACTTCGGGGTTCCGGTAGTTCAGGTCGGCCATGCTCCTGTCGAAGACCGAGTAGTACCAGCCAGAAGAGTAGGGACCGTACCAGTTTGAACGTCCCGAGAAACCTTGCCAGCCCGTGGGCTTTTGCGGCTTCCACACGAACCAGTCTTGGCGTCCGTTCTTGCCCGACTTGGAGTCTTGAAACCACGGGTGACCGATCGAGACGTGGTTGGGCACGTAGTCGAGGATGATGTGCATGCCGCGTTCATGGACGGCCGTGACCAGCGCGGCCAAATCGGCGTTGGTCCCCAAGGCCGGGTGAACCAGGTAGTGGTTGACGGCGTCGTAGTTGTGGCGGTTACGGGCCGTGCTGGCGCTGTCCCAAAACGGTGACAACCAGAGTGCCGTCACCCCGAGGTCTTGCAGGTAGTCGAGTTTCGCGAGAATGCCCTTGAGGTTGCCCTCGGTTCCTGTATCGCTTTCGCCTGTTGATGCGTGGTTGAACGCCGGTATCCACACCTGGTAGAAGATTTGGTCTTTGTACCAGTCGGGCCGGTCGGCCCCCAGAGTTTCCGCAGTGAGCTTCGAGGCGCTCGAGCGGGTCGCGGCACCGGTTAGCGATGGTGAGAGGTCGGTCTGTGCCGACAATCCCTGCACCGTAGCGAGACAGATCAGCCAAACAACTAGGCCGCGACGAAAAGGAACCGAAAAGATGCTCATAGTGCCTCCTCAGGCCGCAAGCCAGAACCCCGCGAGACGTAGCGGTTGCCTGCCACCCACCAACGTCTTTCACACGAATACCACGGTTCCGGGGTCTTGCCCATGCCCACGCGCGGACCTCGGCACACTTGATGATTGGGTACAGGGGTTCCTTGAAGCAGAACAACGGGACCTTGAGCCGAGCAGACGTCGAGCTGGTGATGCGAAGAATCGATTTCCAGGGCCTTGCACAGCTTTCCCGGACCGTCGGTCGGGGAAAGCTCCCCCTTAATCGGCTCGACCGCCCGAATCAACACCGCCGCGGGGCAACCGACGGGCTCGCACACAACGTTGAACATCCAATGAATGCCGCGACTGCGGTACACGTAGCTCAACCCAGGTTCACCGTAGAGAGGAAGACTTCGGGGGGTGGGGTGGTTTCGGCCGTGCGACGCCTGGTCCTCACGGCCTGTGTAGGCTTCTGTCTCAACAATCCGGCAGCGGACTTCGTGGTCGGGCCAACGGCGAACTAGAATGGCGCCCAAGAGGTGGCGGGCGACAAGCTCGGCGTTTTGGAGGAAGAAATCCCCTGAAAAAAAAGCGGAGTCCATAACGACAGTCTAGCAGATGGAAATCTCATGACCGAGAGGCTATCTTTCTGCTGGAAAGAGCGATGAAATTGGGGGGACCATGGCAGAGGGTGCACTACAGAGGGATAGTCGGCGAGTTCCCGTAGATATTGAGGCATCGTACAGTTTTTCGGGGAAATGGTACCCCTGCGTTCTCCACGATCTGACCACGGGCGGGGCCGGCCTAAAAATCAACCAGTTCTTTGTCGTAGGCGATACCATTCGAATGCGCTTGACCCTCGAAGGCGATGAAAGGGAACTCGCTGCCGAGGTGGCCAACGTCAGTGGAAACCGGATCGGAGTCAAATTCCTCACCGATCCGGAGACCGTCGGTTTTCTCAAGGCCGTCATCAAAGCCCATAAGTAGGTTTCTGGATGATTCAGGGAATGGGCTTGGGCGTCAAAGAGTCAGAGCTTTGGCTCCGCGGTGTTCTTCCTTTGGCCCACCCGGTCAGTGCCACGGATGCCGCGATCACGCCGATACCCAGCCAGGCCGCCGTATCGAGCCTCTCTTGAAAAAAGACAAGACCCAACACTGTGCCAAACAAGATGCGTGAGCTAGAGAGCACACTTCCGGTGCGCGCATCGACGAAACCGTACCCGTAGGTGATGAAAACCTGACCCAACACTCCCGCCACGGCAGCGGCCAAAACAGCAGCCAAGGCCCAGCCGGTGGGTACGATCAACGGCGTTCCCGCCGCCGGGATCAGCCAGGCCGCCGAGCTCACGATGGCTCCCACGCCCATCATCCAAAACAGGATCATGAAAGTGCCGTCGTAGCGCCTGGCCACGTCGAGCGAGGTGACGCCGAAGGCCGCCAAGACTCCCGAGAGCAAGCCCAAGAGGTCGTACACGTTGGTTCCCTGCGACCAGTCAGGACGCAGGACAAGCCAGGTTCCCGCCATTGCGGCACCGACGAGAAGCCAAGCCAGCGGTCTTGCCGCCTTTTTGGTGATGAACGGAGCAATCAGAAACACGAAGATCGGGTAGGTCATGTTCA